>CAVGWX010000069.1:2017-11474 GCA_963633085.1 Prevotella sp. CAG:279
CAAGATTTGGGAGGGCCCCCGTGGCTGAACAGGGTAACAACAACGAACATCGCGCGCATCGATCCTCTGCGGGCGCGGGCGGCAACTCCCGCCCCTCTGGGCGATCCGGCGGCTACCGCGGCCGCGACGGCCAGCGTTCGGGCGGCTATCGCAAGGACGGCCAGCGCTCGGGCGGCTATCGCAAAGACGGCGAAGGGCGCGGCGGCCGCGACTTCAAGCGCGACGGGAAGCGCAGCTTCAACCGGGACGATCGCGGCCCGAAGCGCGATTTCAAGCGCAATGACGACCGCGGCCCGAAGCGCGACGACCGGGCCGGGGCCGAGGGCAACGGCAGCGATGCCCGCCCGGAGCGTGCCCCGAAGCGCGATTTCCGCCACTACAACACTTCGAAGGACCCGCGCCGCAAGTTCGAGCGCGACGGTGAGAAGGGCGACGCGCGCGGCTCGTTCAACAAGAAGGGCGACCGCGACGCCCGCGGCAGCAACGATCGCGATAACTTCAAACGCGACGCCCGCGGCGGCTCCGACCGCGGCAGCTTCAAGCGAGACGACCGCGGTCCGCGCAACGATCGCAAGGCCGACGCGAGCAAGCCGCCGCGCCGCCGCAAGTCCAAGGCGACCCCGGCGCGCCTGGCGGCACTGGACGTGGTGCGCACCGTGCGCGAGCGCCGCGCCTTTGCGCAGGACGTCATCGCCCAGGTGATCGATCAGTCCAACATGTCGGTGGAGGACCGCTCCTTCGCCACGCTGCTGGCGCTCGGCACGGTTTCGGCCCGCGGCACGCTCGACGAGATCATCGACCGCGCGCTCGACACCCCCGAGGACGTCTTCCGCGAAACGCGCGACGCGCTGCAGATCTCCACCTACGAGATCTTCTTCCTGGGCAAGGAGGCGCACGCCGCCGTCGACCAGGGCGTGGAGATGGTGAAGTCGTTCAGCCCCGGCCCGGCCGCGCGCGTGGCCAACGCCGTGCTGCACAAGATCGTGCGCCTGCGCCTGGAATTCCCCTTCGGCAACCCCGCCACCGACATCGAGGCGCTCGCCCGCACGCAGGCGTTCCCCGCGTGGATGGCCCGCAAGCTGATGGAGGACTTGGGCCCGCAGCCCGCCATCGACTTCATGCGCGCCTCCAACGAGCAGGCGCCGCTGTTCGTGGGCATCAACGCCTGCAAAGCGACCGACGAGCAGGTCAAACGCGCCTTCGAGCGCGCCGAGGAGGTTGCCGAGCCGGTCACGTTGGGCGACGGCGAGGTTCCCGGCTGCCTGCGCGTGCCCGAAAGCCGCGCGCTTCTGGTCCCGGCCATCGCGCGCCTCATCTCGCAGGGCAAGATCCTCGTGTCCGACGCGGCCGCGCAGTTGGTCGCCGCGAGCGTCCTTCCCGAAAGCAAGCCCGCGAGCGTCCTTGAGGTGGGCGCGGGCCGCGCGACGAAGACCATCCTGCTGCAAAGCGGCGCCGTGCGCAAATACGGCGAGCAGATCGAGGAATACGTCACTATCGACAACCACGCCTACAAGACGCGCCTGTTAGAGGAGCGCGCGGAGGCCTACGGCGTCAACGTCACCGAGGCCTTCACCGGCAACGCCATGGACTTGGACACCATCATGCCCGAGCGCACTTTCGAGTTCGTCTTCGTCGATGCGCCGTGTTCCGGCCTGGGCACGCTGCGCCGCCATCCGGAAATCCGCTGGCGCCTTACCGAGGAGGACATCCCGAAGTTCGTGGACACCCAGGTGAAGCTGCTGAAGTCGGCCGCGCGCCACGTGGCGGCGGGCGGAAGCCTCGCGTATTCCACCTGCACGGTCACCCGTGAGGAGAACGCCGCCTCCATCAAGGCGTTTTTGGATAGCGAAGAGGGCCAGGCGTTCAAGCTCGCGGCCATCGGCGATCGCAGCAGCGTGGTCACGCGCCTCGCACCCGGGTCGTCCGACGCGCACTTCGCCGTCCGCTTCGTCCGAGAGGCGTAGGCGTTTCAGACAATAGATCGCAACAACCGTATCAGAAGGGGGTCAGAGCAGCATGGAGCCGAACTACAAAGAGGTGGCGGGGCGCATTCGAGCCCTGCGAGAGGACATGGGGCTGACCATGCAGGAAATGGCCGAAGCCACCGGCCGCAGCCTTGCCGAATACGAGGCGCAGGAATCGGGGCGCGAGGACATGTCCTTCACCTTCTTGTACAAAAGCGCCGCGAAGCTCGGCGTCGATCCCATCGAGCTTCTCACCGGCGAGACGCCGCACCTGTCGGGCTACACCGTCACGCGCGCCCACGAAGGCCTGGCCATCAAGCGCCGCGCGGGGCTGGAGTACCTGCACAAGGCGCCGCACTACCGCAACAAGCTGGCCGAGCCGTTTTATGTGACGGCCGAATATCGCGAGGACCTGCAAAACGAGCCCATCCACCTGTCCTATCACGCGGGCCAGGAAATCGACTACATCCTGGAAGGCCGCCTGCGCTTCCGCTACGAGGAGCACACCGAGGAGCTGGGGCCGGGCGACATGCTGCTCTACGATTCCGGCCGCGGGCACGGCATGATCGCCATCGATGGCGCTCCCTGCAAGTTCCTGGCCATCGTGCTGAGGCCCAACGACGTCATCTAAGCACGTCGTCTTGACAGAGGGAAACGAAGGACAGACATCGAAGCGATAGGAAACCAGCCATACCATGCGAAACATCAACGAACGCTACTGCCAAGAAACCTACAACGACGCCCATCAGCTCACCGACTTCAAGGTGACCTGTCCCGACAGCTTCAACTTCGGCTACGACGTGGTCGACGACATCGCTGAGGCCGACCCGGCTCGCCGCGCCATGATGTGGGCCAACCCCGAGGGCGAGGAGCACCTGTTCACCTTTGCCGACATGAAGAAGTGGTCCGACAAGACGGCGAACTACCTGGTGCAAAACGGCATCGGCAAGGGCGATTTCGTCATGGTCATCCTGCGCCGCCACTACCAGTTCTGGTTCGTGGCCACGGCGCTCGCCAAGATCGGCGCGGTGATGGTGCCCGCCACGTTCATGCTCAAGGAGCACGACCTGGAATACCGCCTCAACGGCGCCTCCATCAAGGCCGTCATCGCCACCTCCATCGGCGACATCGCCCAGGTGACCGACAACGTCATCGACGCCTGCCCTTCGGTGGAGAAGCTGTTCTTGGTCAACGGCGCCGGCGGCGGCACCACGCCGAAAGACGCCGCGGGCAACTTCGCGACCGACGCCGGCCCCGTGGGCGCGGTGCTTTCCGGCCCGGCGGGCATCTGCGCCGCGCCGGCCGCGCGCGAAGGCTGGCTCGACTTCAACACCGGCGTGCGGCAGGCCCCGGAGGGCTTTGAGCGTGTGGAGACGCACGTGGGCGACCCCATGCTCATGTACTTCAGTTCGGGCACCTCGGGCAACCCCAAGATGGTGTTGCACGACAGCTACTACGCGCTCGCGCACCTGGTCACGGCCAAGCATTGGCACAACGTGGAGCCTGACGGGCTGCACTTCACCATCGCCGACACCGGCTGGGGCAAGGCCGTGTGGGGCAAGTACTACGGGCAGTGGCTCATGGAGGCCTGCGTGCTCACCTACGACTTCGACCGCTTCCACCCCGAGGAGATCCTCGAGCTCATCGGCCGCTACCAGGTGACCACCCTGTGCTGCCCGCCGACGATGTACCGCATGATGATGCGGGCCGACGTCGACGCCTTCGACCTCGGCTCTCTTACGTACTGCACCACCGCCGGCGAGGCGCTCAACCCCGATTTGTACGACTTCTGGAAGGAGCACACGGGGCTGACCATCTACGAGGGCTTCGGGCAGACCGAAACCCCGCTCACGGTGGCGAACCTAACGAACTCCACGCCGCGCCCCGGTTCGATGGGGCATCCCTCGCCGGCGTTCAACATCGAGATCCAGCGCGGCGACGGCAGCCGCTGCGACGTGGGCGAGACGGGCGAGATCTGCATCGACGTGCACGAAAAGGCCGCCGGCATCATGCTGGAGTACTACCGCAACCCGGAAAAGACCGAGGCAGCCGTGTACGGCGGCTGGTACCACACCGGCGACACGGCCTGGGTGGACGAGGACGGCTACTTCTGGTACGTCGGGCGCAACGACGACGTCATCAAGTCGTCGGGCTACCGCATCGGGCCCTTCGAGATCGAAAGCGTGCTCTTGGAGCACGAGGCGGTGCGCGAGGTGGCGGTCACCGGTGTGCCCGACCCGGTGCGCGGCAAGGCCGTCAAGGCCACGGTCGTGCTTGCCGACGGCTTTGCCGGCAGCGAGGTGCTCACCAAGGAGCTGCAGCAGTGGGCCAAGCAGCGCACGGCGCCGTACAAGTACCCGCGCATCATCGAGTACGTCGAGGCGCTGCCGAAGACCGTCAACGGCAAGATCCGCCGCGCGGCCATCCGCGAGGCCGACGAGAGCGCCAACCACGAGCCCATGACGAAGGTGCCCGAGGGATTGGTGTAATGGCCGAGGCGGGTGCAGGTGGCATGGCGGCGGCTGTGGGGGGCGTGCCGGCGGCCGGCGGGGCCGGCGAGGCCGGCGAGGCTGGCGCCGCGTCCGAGCGCTTCGACGTCCGCACGCTGCCGCCGGTGGTGGTGATCAGCGGGCACTACGGTGTGGGGAAGACGAACCTGGCGCTGAACCTGGCCCTCGATGCGCGCGCGGCCGGGCGCGAGGTGGCGCTCGCCGACCTGGACGTGGTGAACCCGTACTTCCGGTCGAGCGATTACGGCGGCCTTCTGGCCGATGCGGGCGTGAAGCTGATCGCCCCGGCGTTCGCGGGCACCACGCTCGACTCGCCCGGCATCACCGGCAAGGTGCTCACGGCGGTCGAGTGGGCGCGCGAAGGCGCGGCTGAGCCGGCCGGCGAGACCGTGCAGGATCCGACTGGCGGTGCCGAGTTGGGGGCGCTCGCGTCCGGTTCCGCACCCGCCGCAGCATCACCCCGCCTGCTCATCATCGATGCCGGCGGCGACGACGTGGGCGCCACCGTCCTCGGCCGCTTCGCCGGCGCCATCGCCGCGGGGCCGTACGCCATGCTGCAGGTGGTCAACCGCTCGCGCAACCTCACGCACGCGCCGTCCGAGGCGCTTTCGGTGCTGCGCGAGGTCGAGCGCGCCTCCAAGCTTGCCGTCACGGCCATCGCGAACAACACGCACCTGGCCGATCAAACGACGCCGGAGGTTCTTGCAGCGGGCTTCTCCTTCTCGCGCGAGGTTGCCAAGCTGGCAGGCGTGCCGCTCGCCTTCACCACCGTGGACGCTTCCTGTAACTCCCGTGCGCAAAGCCTCGGCGTGGTTTATCCTGTTCGCATACTGGTGCGCAAACCCTGGGAATAGCGCGGGGGCGCTTCCCGGGTCCCATAGGCGCGCCGCACAAGACGAGAAAGGCGGAACATGGCAAGAATCGTCGTAGATGATGGCTTCTGCAAAGGCTGCGGGCTGTGCGTGGACGCCTGCCCCGAGCACATCATCGAGCTGGACCGTTCGCGCATCACGGCGAAAGGCTACCATCCGGCGCGCCTCACAAGCGCCGAAAAATGCACCGGCTGCATGTCGTGCGCCACGATGTGCCCCGACGTCGCGATAGAGGTGATGCGCTGATGGCAAACGAGAAAGTCCTCATGAAGGGCAACGAGGCCATGGCCGAGGCGGCGCTGCGCGCCGGGTGCCGGTTCTTCTTCGGGTACCCCATCACGCCGCAGACCGAGGTGGCGGCCTACATGTCCAAGCGCATGCCGAAGATCGGCGGCACCTACCTGCAGGCCGAATCGGAGATCGCCGCCATTAACATGGTGTACGGCGCGGCCGCGGCCGGCGCGCGCGTCATGACCTCGTCTTCCTCCCCGGGCGTGTCGCTTAAGGGCGAGGGCGTTTCCTACATGGCCGGCGCCGATTTGCCGGGCGTGATCGTCAACGTGCAGCGCGGCGGCCCGGGCCTCGGCGGCATCCAGCCTTCGCAGTCCGACTATTGGCAGGCCACGCGCGCTATGGGCCACGGCGACTTCCAGGTGCTGGTGTTCGCGCCCTCCACGGTGCAGGAGATGGCCGACTTGTGCTACCTGGCGTTTGAGAAGGCCGACGAGTACCGCATGCCCGCGATGATCCTTTCCGACGGCATGCTGGGCCAGATGATGGAGCCGGTGGTGCTGCCCGATCCGTTCGAAAGCACGCCGGAAAAGCCCTGGGCGACCACGGGCCACAAGAACACCCGCAAGCACAACATCATCGACTCGCTCTACCTCACCGCCGAAGAGCTGGAACGCCTGAACGTCGGGCGCTTCGAGCGCTACAAGGTGGTGAAGGCCCGAGAGCAACGCGCCGAGCGTTTTATGTGTGACGACGCCGAAGTGGTGCTGGTGGCATTCGGCGCCACCGCGCGCATCGCGCACAGCGCAGTGGTATCCGCGCGCGCCGAGGGCATCAAGGCCGGCCTTGTCCGCCCCATCACGCTGTGGCCGTTCCCCGTCGATGCCATCGAGGGCACGCTTGCCACGGCGCGCGCGTTCCTTTCGGTGGAGATGAACATGGGCCAGATGGTCGACGACGTGCGCCTGGCGGTTGCCGGCCGCGCGCCGGTGGATTTCTTCGGGCGAACCGGCGGCGTCATCCCCACGCCCGCCGAGGTGCTGCAAAAGATCCGCGAGCTGGCGGGAAAGGCAGGTGAGTAGCATGGCGGCAGAAGAGCGCGTCGTGTTCAAGCGTCCGAAGTCGCTGCTGCCGGTGGTGACGAACTACTGCCCGGGCTGCCCGCACGGCATCGTGCACCGCCTGGTGGCAGAGGTCATCGACGAGCTGGGCATCGAGGGCAAGACCGTCGGCGTGGCGCCGGTCGGCTGCGCGGTGACGGCGCCGGACTTCTTCGGCTGCGACATGATCGAGGCCGCGCACGGGCGTGCCCCGGCGGTGGCCACCGGCGTCAAGCGCGTGCTGCCCGAAAACGTGGTGTTCGCCTATCAGGGCGATGGCGATTTGGCTTCCATCGGCATGGCCGAGACGGTGCACGCGGCCACGCGCGGCGAGCGCATCACGGTCATCTTCATCAACAACGCCATCTACGGCATGACCGGCGGGCAGATGGCGCCCACCAGCCTGCCGAACCAGGTGACGCAGACGAGCCCCTACGGGCGCGACGTGTCGACCGCGGGCTACCCGGTTCGCGTGTGCGAGCTGCTGGCCACCCTTGACGGCCCGGCGTACCTGGAGCGTGTGACGGTCGACACGCCCAAGCACGTGCGACAGGCCAAGCGCGCCATCAAGAAGGCGTTTAAAAACCAGATCGACGGCATCGGGTATTCGCTTGTGGAAGTGGTGTCCACCTGCCCGACGAACTGGGGGCTCACGCCGCAGGATAGCTTTGCGTGGATGCGGCAGAACATGCTGCCGTACTACCCGCTGGGGGTGTACCGCGACGTGGTGGCCGAAGGCTTCGCCAACGCCGCCGAGGCCGCGGCCGCGCGCAACGCCGACTGCCCGGTGGCGCATCCGGAGAAGTTCGCGAACGGGGAAGGGAGCGCAAGATGAGCCAGGAGAAGATGACGCGCGACGGTGCGGCTGTCGCGCCTGGTGTTGCACCTGCTGACGGGGCGACTGTGCCCGGCGGCGCGCCTGCCGGCGGGGTGCCTGCGCCTGGAGCTGCAACTGCTAGTGGGGCGGCTGCGCCAGGTAGCGCGCCAGTAGCCGGCGCCCCTGCGGCCCCGCGCCGCACCATGCACGCCGTCTTGGCGGGCTTCGGCGGGCAGGGCATCCTATTCGCGGGCAAGATCATCGCCAACGCGGCGCTCATCGAGAACCGCGAGGTTTCGTGGCTGCCCAGCTACGGTCCGGAAATGCGCGGCGGCACGGCGAACTGCAGCGTGTGCATCGCCGACGAGCCCATCGGCAGCCCGCTGGTGCTTACCCCCGACGTGCTGCTGGTGATGAACCAGCCCTCGCTGGACAAGTTCGAGCACAGCCTGGCGCCCGGCGGGCTGGTGGTGGTAGACAGCACGCTGGTGCCGCGCATCCCCGACATCCCCGGCGCGCGCATCGCGGCGGTGCCGGCAACCCAGATGGCCGAGGAGGCCGGCATCAAGGTGCTGGCGAACGTCATCCTGGTGGGCAAGCTCTTCGCCGAGACGCGCTTCTGCTCAGAGGAAACCATCCGAGCAGCAGTAGAAAAAGTGAAAAAAAAAAAAAAAAAAGACAAACTAGCCGGCAACCTGCAAGCCCTGGAGTTGGGTATGAAGGCCTAACAAGACAAACTAGCAACAAGAATTCGTAGGGTCGAGCGAAAGCTCGACCAGGCCGCCGAAGACGCAGGGATGGAACACCCAAACCGGCCGGCCGATCCCCCTCCGGCAACCACCCTCCATCAATCAACCAACTCACACCCCCGATTGTGAATCACCGTTCACAATCGGGGGAGGGGTGCGAATCGGTCGTTGCATTAGTCGATACTTTTGTCACAATATCCAGCCTAGTTCGTGAAATGGGTTGAATAGATGCGCAAGTGAAATGAAATCGTGTATCATGGTTAGGCACAAAACGGATCGGTGACGGTTTTCCGCTGCCGCACATCTGTTCAACATACCTTGAGGCCCTGAACAGCGCCGCGTTCGGCGTTCGTTGGCACCAGGGGAATGAATGCGTTTTCGACATCGTTTATTGATGCTTGCTTAGCGTCAATGGCGAAGCTTTGCCTTTGCGCCTCTCGCTGCTGGTTTTCATGAGCGAGAGGGCAGGGGCGAAGCCGTGTCCAAATTGCCTTGCGGGTTGGTGTGCAAACGCCGACAGCAAGGCAATTCGTCTGTTTGGGAGAGAAAGAGCAGCAGGTAACGCAAGCGTATGATCGGGAAGGAGGGCGCGTATGTGGTATGTCGTGCAGGTTGAAACCGGCCGCGAGGACGCGGTGGCGGCTGACATATCGCAGGCGGCGCCCGACGTGGTGAACGATTGCTTCGTGCCCCGTTACCGCACCGGCAAGCGCGGGACCGACGGCCAATGGGTGCCCGCTGAGGAGCGCCTCTTCCCGGGTTACGTGATCTGTTCGACTGCGCAGGTGGCCGACTTGGCCGATCAGCTGCGCGAAGTAAAAACCCTCACCCGCATTTTGGGCAACGACAACGCATTCATTCCCCTCAGTGATGACGAGCGATCCTGGGTGCAGCGCATGACCGACAAGGGCGACCATGTTCTGGGCGAGTCGGTCGGCTTCATGGACTCGGGCAAGTTGGTGATCGTGGACGGTCCGCTTGTGGGGCGCGAGAGCTGGGTGGCCAACGTGAGCCATCGCAAGCGCATCGCGTATCTGGAGCTGCCGATGGGCGGCCGGACCGTGCGGGCCCAAGCGGGTTTGCGCATGGTCAGCAAGGCACAGGGAAAGCAACTACTTCGGGAACAGTGAACAACATCATTTTCAACAAAACCGAATATCGCGCGAAGAGCGTTTGCAATGGTAAGGACGTGATGGGCATGCGTACCGATTGCA
>CAVGWX010000070.1:0-11445 GCA_963633085.1 Prevotella sp. CAG:279
AGGGCGCGGTAGACGTTGTTGCCGAACTTCGCCCAATGCGCCGTGCTGGCGATGAGGACGGGGTTTTCGCCGCGCAGGTTCTCGGCGACGCGATAGGCCACGGCCGTGTGCGGATCGAGCAGGTAGTCGTGCGCGTCGAGCACTTCCTTGATGGTCGCCAGGCACTCGGCGTTGCTCACGGAATCGGCGCGCAGCACCTCGCGCACGCGGGCGAACGTTTCCTCGTCCACGCGGAAACGGCGGTCGCTTTTCAGATCGGCCATCCAGCCGGCGATGGCGCTGGCGTCGCGCCCGGTGAGCTCGAACAGCTGGCGCTCGAGGTTGGAGCTGACCAGGATGTCCATGGACGGCGAGGGCGTCAGCACGAAGGGGCGGTCGGAGATGTCGTAGGTGCCCGTGTTGATGAAGTCGGCGAGCACGCGGTTCTCGTTGCTGGCGCACAGCAGCATGTCGATGGGCACGCCCATGCGCTTGGCGTAGTATGCCGCGAGGATGTTGCCGAAGTTGCCGGTGGGAACGCATACGTCGATGGGGCTGCCCGCCTGGACCTTGCCGTCGGCGACCAGCTGGGCGTAGGCCGAAACGTAGTAGACCACCTGCGGAAGCAGGCGCCCCCAGTTGATGGAGTTCGCGCTCGAAAGCGCCACGCCGTGCTCTTCGAGCAGGGTTTTCGCGAAGTCTGCATCGCCGAAAACGTTCTTCGCGCCGGTTTGGCAGTCGTCGAAGTTCCCGCGCACGCCCCACACGTTGACGTTGCCGCCTCGCTGGGTTGCCATCTGGCGGTATTGGATGTCGCTCACGCCGCCGTCGGGGTACATGACCGAGATGGCGACATGGTCAAGGTCGCGGAAGCCCTCGAGCGCCGCCTTGCCGGTGTCTCCCGAGGTGGCCACCAGGATGAGGAAGTCGTGGTCGAGCTTTCCCTGCTCGCGCAGCTGCGAGGCGCTGGCGGAGAAGAAGCGCGGCAGGCACTGCAGGGCCATGTCCTTGAACGCGCTCGTCGGGCCGTGCCACAGCTCGAGCACGTGCGTGTCGTCGTCGAGGGAGGTGATGGGGCAGATGCGCTCGTCGTCGAAATTGTCCCCGTAGGTCGCCTCCATCAGCTCGTCGACCTTGGCATCGGGCAAATCGACGCCGAAAGCCTTGTAGATGCGGGCCGCGCGCTGGGCGTAGGGCAGCTTCGCCAAGGCGAGGATCTCTTCAAGCGCCAGGCTGGGGATTCGCTCAGGAACGTACAGGCCGCCGCCGTCGGCAAGCCCGTTGATCACCGCTTGGGTGAACTCGATGGGCTCGGTCGCGGCTCCGCGCGTGTCGATGTAGCGGTTGGTAGCAGTGGCGTCCATTGTTCCTCCGGGTAGCTATCGGCATTATTCACTCCATGCATAATATTCCCTTAAAAACACAGATGGAATAGCGTGCGTAGGTTCTTCATGCAAAAGCTTGGGCCCCAGGCGGCGGGAAGCGGCGCTTGGGCGCCCCGGATCGGACCATCGGCGAGGGCCTCTCGTCGCCGCCGGATCGCCCCAGGCGTCTCCTCCAAGCCTGCGCATTATCGTTGCCGCGCTCGTTCGTGAAGGTATTGTGGCGAAGCATGGGAAAGAGCGGCAAAACTAACCCTTGGTTGACAAAAAAGTTGACCAAAGGTTCCATTCCGCGGCGAAGTGCGCTAGTATCCCTACGTTGTCTTAAGCTAACAATTGACGGGGGTGCACCATGAACACTGCGTCGGCAGCAACCATGCAAGGCGTTGCTTCCCAGGCAAGAGCCGCCTGCGGGGCGTCCGTTCAGCAGATGCCGCTTTCCTTTCTGAAGGAGGGCGAGGCCGCAAAGGTCGTGAAGGTTCGCGGCAAGGGCGACCTGCAGCATCACCTGGAAAACCTCGGCTTCGTCGAAGGCGCCGACGTCAAGGTCGTTTCCGGCATGGCCGGCGACTTGATCGTCGAGGTCAAAGGCGCGCAAGTCGCCATCGGGCGCGATGCCGCCGCCCGTATCGTGACCTCCGCCGCAACGGCGTAGGGCCCGCACCCCCCCCGACAACGGCGAAACCGGCCGCGGCGTCGCGCTGCGGCCGTTCGTGCGGTCGAAGACGGCCGCGATAGGTATCGGTAGGAACAAAAGAAGGAACAGAGAGGAGTGCTAAATGGCTGAAGGTCAGAGCAAAACCCTGCGCGACGTCAAGATCGGCGAGACCGCGACGGTGCGCCGCTTGACCGGAGAAGGGGCCCTGAAGCGCCATATCATGGATATGGGCATCACCAAGGGCACCGAGGTGTTCGTGCGCAAGGTTGCGCCGCTCGGCGATCCCATCGAGGTGACCGTTCGTGGTTACGAGCTGTCGCTGCGCAAGAGCGAAGCGGAAAGCATTCTCGTGAACTAATACGCCTCCCGCATACGCGGGCGCATCAGTTGGCGAGGATACCGTAGGCGCACTGCGCCGTTTTTTTCACCATCGAGTTAGCAACTTCTAACTCAAATCGGCTTTTGACCTGGGGTAACAATTGTTACCGATGCCTAACGGATACAGCGCTTCAGGCAGGCGCGTCCGTCTGGGTCGGAGCCGTTCGTCACATGAAAGGTCGAACATGGGCATTTGCATTGCTCTTGCCGGCAACCCGAACTGCGGCAAGACGACGATGTTCAACGAGCTGACCGGTGCCAACCAGTACGTTGGCAACTGGCCGGGCGTTACCGTCGAAAAGAAAGAGGGCAAGTACACCCGCGACAAGGACGTGACCATCACGGACTTGCCGGGCATCTATTCGCTCTCCCCGTATTCCCCTGAGGAAATCTGCGCGCGCGATTACCTGCTCGATGGCGGCCCGGACGCCGTCATCAACCTGATCGACGCCACCAACCTCGAGCGCAACCTGTACCTGACCAGCCAGATCTTGAACCTCGGCGTTCCGGTCGTCATCGCGTTGAACATGATGGACCTCGTCGAGCGCAACGGCGACAAGATCGATATCGACGGCCTGTCCAAGCGCCTCGGCTGCCCGATCATCCCGACCTCGGCCCTCAAGGGCCGCGGCATGGCCGACGTGGTCGCCCGGGCCATCGAGCTCGCGAAGGCGAAGCAGGCTCCCTCCACGCAGCTGCAATTCGATGCCGCGGTCGAGGACGGCCTGGCCAAGATCACCGATGTGCTCGGCTCCAAGGTGCCGGCCGCATCGGCTCGCTGGTACGCCATCAAGCTGTTCGAGGACGAGGAGAAGACCAAGGGCGACCTGAAGCTTCCCGAGTCCGACCTCAAGGCCATCGCGGCCATCCGCGACGATCTGGAAAACGAGCTCGACGACGACGCGGAGTCCATCATCACCGCCGAGCGCTACGACGCCATCAGCCATGTCGTCGATGAGACGGTCAAACGCAACCGCAAGGGCCTGACCACCTCCCAGAAGATCGACCGCGTGGTGACCAACCGTTGGTTGGGCCTGCCGATCTTTATCGTCATCATGTTCTTCGTCTACTGGCTCGCCATCAGCGTGGGCACGGGCGTGGTGACCGACTGGGCCAATGACGGCATCTCCGGCGACGGCTTCCTCTACACCAACCGCGCCGCGTTCGACGAGGCGACCGAAGAGTACGAGGACGCGCAAGGCGACGTCCAGGCCTACATCATGAACCTGCTCGGCGAGGACGAGAAGTCCGGCCTTCCCAGCGAGCAGTCGCAGGAAGTGATCGACGCGCTGGCCGTTGAGGAGCCCGAAGAGCTTGACGCTGACGCCGACGAGGACGCCAAGGCGACCTATGCCGAAGAGCTTGAGGCCTACGAGGAGGCCCAAGAGGTCATCGCCGACTTCGAGGAGCAGGCCGAGGCCAAGCACGCCGTGGCCACCGTTGAAGTCGAGGGCGAGGGCGACGAGGTGGAGAACAAGCAGATCACCTTCGCCGACTACAAGAAGGCCCTTGAGGTCGAGGAGCCCGATGCCTCCGACGGCACCTGGGGTTTGTGGATCCCGGGCCTGGGCAAGATCATCGCCGACGCGATGGAGAACGCCGATGTCGCCCCGTGGCTGCAGTCTCTCGTCAACGACGGCATCGTTTCCGGCGTTGGCGCCGTCATCGGCTTCATCCCGCAGATGATCATCCTGTTCTTGCTGCTCGGCATCCTGGAGCTGTGCGGCTACATGTCGCGCGTCGCGTTCATCATGGACCGCATCTTCCGCAAGTTCGGCCTGTCCGGCAAGTCGTTCATCCCGATGCTCGTCGCCTCCGGCTGCGGCGTGCCCGCGGTCATGGCCACCAAGACCATCGAGAACGAGATGGATCGCCGCATGACCATCATGACCACCACGATGATCCCCTGCGGCGCGAAGATGCCCATCATCGCGCTCGTGTTCGGCGCCGTCGCCGGTGCCAACTCCGAGGCAACCTGGTACGTCGCTCCGATGTTCTACTTCCTGGGTGTGGTCGCCATCATCCTGTCCGGCATCATGCTGAAGAAGACGAAGCTGTTCGCCGGCGAGGCAACCCCGTTCGTCATGGAGCTGCCCGAGTACCATATGCCCACCGTCCGCTCCATCCTGCAGTCGGTGTGGGAGCGCGTGAAGGGCTACATCATCAAGGCCGGTACAATCATCTTCCTGTCCACCATCGTCATCTGGTTCCTCATGAACTTCGGCGACATGGGCGAAGGGTTCGGCCTGCTTGACGCCGACGCCGAAGGCTACATCGACTACAGCCTGATGGCTGGTCTGGGCACGGGCCTTTCCTGGATCTTCGCGCCGCTTGGCTTCGACAACTGGCAGGCCGCCGCAACGGCCGTCACCGGCCTGGTCGCCAAGGAGAACGTCGTCGCGACCGTCGGCATCATCACCCAGCTCGCCGATTACGGCGAGGGCGATGCGCAGCTGTGGTACGGCTTCGCCCAGATGTTCGACGGCAACACCGCCGCCATCCTTTCCTTCTGCGCGTTCAACCTGCTGTGCGCCCCGTGCTTCGCCGCTATGGGCACCATCCGCCAGCAGCAGAACTCCGCGAAGTGGTTCTGGATCACCATCGGCTACATGTGCGGCTTCGCCTGGTGCGTCGGCACGATGATCTACCAGTTCTACGGTCTGGCGTCCGGCCAGGTCGAGTTCGGCCCGTTCACCATCGTGGCCGTGATCATCGCCGCGGCGATGCTGTTCCAGATCTTCCGCCCGGCCCCCAAGCCCAAGGCCGAAGACCAGAAGAAGTAGCGTTGCGATCTTGGGGCGCGCGACCTTGATCCTGCTAAGGTGCGCGCTTCGTGAAGCGAACGCGCGGGGGCCGCCACCAGGTGGCGTCCCGGCCCGTTTCGGGATACGATAGAAGTAATCTAAGGTTAATGTCTGCGTCTGCCGCTGATTCGCGGAAAGGAAGGCTGGCCCCATGATCTTGGGAATGGAATTCAACCTGTCGACCGTCGTGGTCTTGCTGCTCATCGCGGCCTGGGCCGCGTGGGCCTGCCGCCGGCTGTGGCGCAACGGCATGTGCGACTGCCATTCCGACGACCCGCGAGGAGGCTGCTCGGGCGGGTGCTCCGGATGCTGCGGCTGCTCGGCGGCGGCCACCATGGTTTCCGATATGAACGCCGCGGCCGATAAGGCTCGCTAGGCGACCCGAGAAGGGAAAAGGGCTGGCTCGCCGGCCCTTTTCTTTGTTTATGGAAGGCTTTCGGCATGCGTTGACGTGGCGCAGCCGCCTGCCTATCCTTAGCAGCGTTTTTCATCATCTCGAAGGAAAAGAGACAAGGAACATATCATGACCGATTCACCGTTCCACGGCGTCATCCCCCCGGTCGTCATCCCGCTGACCGAGAAGAAGCAGCTTGACCTGGAGTCGTTCGAGCGCTCCATCAACCGCATGATCGAGGCAGGCGTCGACGGCCTGTTCTTCTTGGGCTCTTCGGGCGAGGTCGCCTTTCTGACCGACGCGCAGCGCTATCACGTGCTGCAGGAGGCCGTGGCCATCGTCAACGGCCGCGTGCCCGTGCTCGCCGGCGTCATCGACATGGAAACCCTGCGCGTGGTCGATCAGGCCAAGCGCGCGAAGGGCTACGGCGTCGACGCGCTGGTGGCCACGGCCCCGTTCTACGCGCTCGGCGGCCCGAAAGAGGTCGAGCGCCACTTCCGCGCCATCCGCGAGAACACCGATCTGCCGCTGTTTGCCTACGACCTGCCCGTGTGCGTGCACACCAAGCTCGACCCGACGATGCTCGTGCGTCTGGGCCGCGACGGCGTGCTGCAGGGCGTGAAGGACTCCTCCGGCGACGACGTGAGCTTCCGCTGGCTGGTCCTGGAGAACGAGGATGCGGGCCATCCGCTGCAGCTGCTGACCGGTCATGAGGTGTGCGTGGACGGCGCCTATCTCGCCGGCGCCGACGGCAGCGTGCCAGGCCTGGCCAACCTCGACCCGGTCAGCTACGTGGAGCAGTGGCACGCCTACCAGGCGGGCGACTGGGCGCGCGTCAAGGAGCTGCAGGACCACCTGGCGCGCCTTATGTTCCTCACGCGCGTGGTCAAGGCGACCGTCGGCTTCGGCGCCGGCGTCGGCGCGTTCAAGACGGCGCTGTGGCAGATGGGCGTGTTCAACACGAACCAGATGCGCGAGCCGGTGCAGGCGCTCGTCGGCGAGGACGTCGAATCCATCGTCGCCGTCCTGAAGAAGGCCGGGTTGATGGACGCCGACGCGCCGGTGCGCCAGTAGCGTTTTCGTTGCGTCTTGAAGCCGGGAGGGGGCGATGAGCCCCTTC
Source organism: Prevotella sp. CAG:279 (assembly GCA_963633085.1). Taxonomy (GTDB): domain Bacteria; phylum Actinomycetota; class Coriobacteriia; order Coriobacteriales; family Eggerthellaceae; genus Senegalimassilia. The sequence goes on from CAVGWX010000070.1 coordinate 6,716, forward strand.
CCGGCTTTTCTTTTCGGCGCGATCGCTTTTGGCCTTGGCGATTGCGCTACCATGTTCGAACATGAAACCGCGAGGAAAGGCTTGCCATGGAATGTCCCTTCACTGTTGCGGCCATCGATGTCGGTGGCACCAAGATAGCCGGCGCCCTGCTGCGCTATGAGCAAGCCGACCAAGAGCCTCGCGTCGCTTTCAAGCAGGAGGTTCCCACCGAGGCTGGCCGTGGGGGAGAAGCGGTCCTTGCCTGCGTGTGCGAGATGGCGCGCATGCTGCTCGACCAGGCGCGCACGCGGCGCGAGGACGTGCTCGGCTTGGGCGTCAGCACCGCCGGCCGCGTCGATGCGACCACGGGCGGGATCGCCTTCGCCAACGAGATCATGCCCGGATGGACGGGCCAGCCGGTCAAAGAGCGCCTCGAGCAAGCCTGCGGCATACCCGTGAGCGTCCTCAACGACGTGCAGGCTCATGCGCTCGGCGAAGCCCGTCACGGTGCGGCCCGCGGCGCGCGCACGTGCGTGATGATCGCCGCCGGCACGGGCGTTGGCGGCGCGGTCATCGCGCATGGCAAGCTCGTGCGCGGTCGCAACGGCTTTGCCGGCGAGATCGGCCATATGCCCTGCAACCAGGCCGTCGGCATCCCGTGCGTCTGCGGGGGAAGCGGGCATCTGGAGCTCGTCGCCTCGGGCAGCGGCATCGAGGCGCGTTATGCGGAGCTTGCCGGCGAGCAGGCCGGCGGCGCCGAGATATCGCGGCGAAACGCCGAAGGCGACGAGCTCGCCCACAAGGTGATCATGCAGGCTGGCATCGCCCTTGGCGAGGCGATCGCCGGCGTGACGAACCTGCTCGATCCCGATATGGTCGTCATCGGCGGCTCGGTCACCGCCGCCGGCAGCGCTTGGCGCGCCGCCGTCGACCAGGGCTTTTTGCGCCAGATTCCCGAAGCGCAGCGTGATCTTCCCATCGTGGATGCCCTTTTGGGGTCGAATGCCCCGCTCGTGGGGGCGGCCGAGGACCTTTTGGACGCGCTCGCGGCCGAAGAGGGCTAGCTCAGCAAAAGCAAAGGCGCGTCTCGCCAAACTCGTTCATCGCAAGGAAAGGAACACCATGGATCCGATCATCGAGCAACTTCGCGGCAAGCTGATCGTCAGCTGCCAGGCATATATGGGAGAGCCGCTGCGCCATCCGGAAACCATGGCGCAGATGGCGCGCGCGTGCGAGCTGGGAGGCGCCGGTGGCATCCGCTGCCAGGGGCTTTCCGACATTTCCGCCATCAAGGGCCGCACCGAGGTGCCCGTCATCGGCATTTGGAAGGAAGGGCACGAAGGCGTTTACATCACGCCGACGCTGCGCCATGCGCGCGCCTGCGTCGCCGCCGGCGCCGACGTTGTGGCCATCGACGCGACCGACCGCCCGCGCCCCGACGGCAAGACGCTCGAGGACACGGTGCGCCCGCTGAAGGAGGAAGGCGTGCTGGTGATGGCCGACTGCTCGACCATCGAGGACATCCGCCACGCGTTTTCCATCGGCTGCGATATCGCCTCCACCACGCTGTCGCATCCTGGCGCGGCCATCGACTGCGGCATGGCCGACGGGCCGGATGTGGCGCTCGTCGCCCAGGCGGTCGCGGAATTTCCCGACAAGCCGATCATCTGCGAAGGGCGCGTGCACACGCCCGCCGACGCGAAGGCCGCCATGGACGCCGGCGCCTGGGCCGTGGTCGTGGGCACCGCGATCACGCATCCGACCAGCATCACCAGCTGGTTCGTCGAGGCGGTGAACTAACGTGGGAGCAGCGGGCGCGCCAGTCGACGAGGCGAAGCGCGACCTGCGCCGGCGGTGGAGCTGCGTGCGCGCATCGATGGACGAGCAGGCGCGGCTTTCCTGCGATGCGCGCATCCGCGAGGTGCTCACCGGGTTTTCGCCTTACACGTCCGCCCGCCTTGTGCTTGCGTACCTGTCGTATCGCGATGAGGTGGACACCGTTGAGCTTGCGCGGGAGATCCTTGCTTCAGGCAGGCGCCTGGCCGTGCCCCGCTGCGTTCCCGCTCGCCACGAGATGACGTTCTTCGAGATCTCCTCGTTTGATGACGTGTCGGTCGGCTACAAGGGGATTCTCGAGCCTGCGCAGCACCTGACGCGTTCGATTTCCCCTGACGATGCGGACTATGCGGCGTCGGTGTGCCTGGTGCCTGCGCTCGCGTTCGACCGCAGGGGTTTTCGCCTGGGGTACGGCGGCGGGTATTACGATCGTTTCCTGGCGGCATATCCCGGCACGCCGATCGGCCTGGCGCGCGCTTCGCAGATAAGCGAGGAGGACCTTCCCTGCGATCGATACGATCGGCGCGTGAGGTTCGTTGCGACCGAGGCGGGCGTGCTCGGCTGCGAAGGGGCATAAAGGCTCTTAGCTTGCCTTTTTCGACCCGATGGCCGGGCGCGCGCCGCCCATGAGGCGCACGAACACGTTCACCACCAACCCGGTGCAGCAAGCGGCCGCGAGCGTTCCCTCGCGCACGCCGATGATCGATCCCATGGTGGCAAACGACACGAGGCAGGCGATGACCACGCACGACACGTCGAAGCCGATTTTCGTGTAGCCGAAATTCCAGCCGGTTTTCGACGTGATGGCCGCGACGAGCGCCTCGCCGGAGTTCATCGCGACGTTGGCCACCACGGTGCACGAGACGCCGAGGGCCAGCGTGACGATGCCGATCGCGAGCGCAAGCAGCGACAGGGCGTAATTTCCCGGGACCAAAAACCCGAGCAGATGGGCGAAGACGTCGATGCTGAGGCTGAACAGCACCGAGATGGGGATCTGCAGAAGCGCGAGCGGGCGGAAGTTCTTGCGCAGTATGAGAATCTGCGCAACGATGAGCAGGACATTCCAGAAGAACATGAACACGCCGTAGGAGATGTCGGGGTAGGCGACGGAGAGCACGTATCCGGTTGAGGAGATGGGCGTGTTGCCGGTTGCCGATTTCGTTACGATCACGATGCCGCAGGCCATGACAATGATGCCGAAGGCAAGCAGGAACCAACGTCCTACAAGCTGTTTCATAAATCTTCTTTCTGTTTGGAGGGTGAGGGTTGCGCGTCGTGTGAGTAGTTTCGCGCTAATCCTTACCAAGAGTGTAGGGTTACCGGACAATGGATGCAAGGGAAGGCTTTGAAAGCGGGGCAAAAGGTCACATTTCCGAGAAAGTGGCCGACGAGCCGGGGAAAGCGAGAGGAGCATCATGCAAGCTTGGGTAGCCGCCGCCTTCGCGTCGGCGCTGTTCGCGGGCATCGTGTCGATTTTGGCCAAATGCGGCATCAAGACCACGGATTCCGACATAGCCACGGCGATGCGCACCTGCGTGGTCGTGGTGTTCACCTGGGTCATGGTGGGTGTTGTCGGATCATTTGGGCAGATAGCGTCCATCACCCCGAGATCCTGGCTGTTTCTGGCGCTTTCCGGCTTGGCAACGGGCGCGTCGTGGATCTGCTACTTCAAGGCGCTTGCAGCGGGGGACGTCAACAAGGTGGTGCCCATCGACAAGTCGAGCACGCTCATGGCCGTGGCCGTCTCTATCGTGCTCTTCGCCGAGACCGACAACCTCGCCCTCAAGCTTGCCGGGACCGCCATCGCGACCGCGGGCACCTTCATGATGATCGAGAAGAAGCCGTCAAGTGCCCAAGCGGGTGGATCTGGGGCTGCTTCTGGTAAAGGTTCCTGGCTTGCCTACGCCCTGGCGGCCGCCGTGTTCGCGGCGCTCACGTCTGTTTTGGCGAAGGTGGGCATCGAGGGCGTCGAGTCGAACCTGGCGACCGCCATCCGCACCTGCGTGGTGCTCGTGATGGCTTGGGCCATTGTCGCGGGCAAGGGAAAGCTGGGGCTCGTTGCGCACGTGAAGCGCGGCGAGCTGGGGTTTCTGGCAGCGAGCGGCCTGGCAACGGGCGCGTCGTGGCTGTTTTTCTACTATGCCATCCAGGCAGGCGTTGTGAGCGTGGTGGTTCAGATCGACAAGCTGTCGCTGCTCGTTTCCATCGCCTTCGCCTGGCTGGTGTTCAAGGAGCGCCTCACGCCCAAAAGCGGTGCCGGCCTTGCCTTGATCGTCGTGGGCACCGCGCTCGTGGCGATGTGCAGCTAGCCGCGAGCGCGGTGTGGGCGCGCCTTTCAGTCGACGCTAGATGGTGTCCAGCGCCTGGGCGATGTCGGCGATCAGATCGCTGGTCGCTTCCAGGCCGCAGCTGAGGCGCACCATGTCGGGGCTGATGCCGCATGCCTCGAGCTCGGCGTCGTTCATCTGGCGATGCGTGGCGTTTGCCGGGTGCAAGCAGCAGGTGCGGGCGTCGGCCACGTGCGTGGCGATCTGCGCGAGCTTCAGGCTCTTCATGAACTGCTCGGCCGCCGCGCGCCCGCCGGTAAAGCCGAAGCTCACCACGCCGCAGGTGCCGCCCGGCATGTACTTCTGTGCCAGGTCGTAGTACTTGTCGCCCTCAAGGCCGGGGAAGCTCACGAAGCGGATCTTGGGATGCGCTTGCAAGAACTTCGCCACCGCCAGGCCGTTCGCGCAGTGCTGAGGCATGCGCACGTGCAGGCTTTCCAGCGAGCTGTTCAGGAAGAACGCCGCCTGCGGGTTCTGCATGGGGCCCAGATCGCGCATGAGCTGCGCGGTCGCCTTGGTGATGAACGCGCCTTCCCGGCCGAACTTCTCGGCGTAGGTCACGCCGTGGTAGCTTTCGTCCGGCGTGGT
>CAVGWX010000071.1:0-11375 GCA_963633085.1 Prevotella sp. CAG:279
CCTTGAACTGCGGGCGCTGGCCTAGTGCTGTGCGAGCTGTCGCTCGCACCCACGAAGTATCTGGCTGCAACGGTAACCTAACTGCAAGATTTTGTGGGGTCGAGCTTCTCAACCCTAACTAGAGAGCGCCATAGGCGCGACACTCAATTCAAGGCGGGCTTATCGATTCGATGCGACAGCGGGATTGGTTGTGATCACCTGCGCAGATTTATCAATCGGCGATCTCCCGTCCGATTCTGGATAAACGAAGGTCAAAAACGAAACGGCGGAGGGATGGGCCCTTCCGCCGTTTCGTTTTTGAGTGTTGAAGAGAGTGCGTCCTTAGAGCTTCTTCATGGCAAAGCCGAGGCCGCCAGTGAACAGGACGAGACCAGCAACGTAGATAGCAGTGGCAATCATGGTATTTCTCCTTTGATCGGGCTTCGCAGTCTACCGAAGCGATGAATCCAGTATGCACGGCAATTGTTTCGCGCATCGCGCCGGCTTGTTTCGCGCGGATTAAATGCCGAATGCGTCGGTAAACGGTACCTGAGAGGTAACATATGAAGAGTTTCGCCCGAAAACAAAGCATGGTAAACTCATCCCCTGCATCAAGTGAGAGCCGAAACGGGCGTAAACGTTGCTGTCAAACAAGGAAAACGCCTGCTGACAGCCAGCCGTTCGGACCAAAGACCATAAGGAAGAACACAACACCATGGATACAGCGAAAATCGAAGCCGGCGTCCGCATAATCCTCGAAGGCGTGGGGGAAGACCCCGATCGCGAGGGCTTGCTGGAAACGCCTGCTCGCGTAGCGCGCATGTACGAAGAGGTATTCGCCGGCCTTGAGCAGGACCCGGCCGTGCATTTCGAGAAGACCTTCGACGAGCACTGCAACGAAATGGTCCTGGTGCGCGACATCTCCTTCTATTCCATGTGCGAGCACCACCTGGTGCCGTTCTTCGGCAAGGCGCATATCGGCTACATCCCCTCGGCCGACGGCCGCGTGTGCGGGCTGTCGAAGCTTGCGCGCCTGGTGGAGGTGTTCGCGAAGCGCCCGCAGGTGCAGGAGCGCCTGACCGGCCAGATCGCCGACACGCTGGTAGCGCAGCTGAACCCGCAGGGCGTCGTCGTGGTGCTTGAGGCCGAGCACATGTGCATGAGCATGCGCGGCGTGAAGAAGCCCGGCAGCCGCACGGTCACCTCGGCGGTGCGCGGCGTGTTCGCCGGCAGCACCGACGCCGCTCGCGCATCGCGCAGCGAGGCCATGGCTCTGATCCTGCGCGACGCGCGGTAGCTCGAGCGAGGTAAGAAACGGACATGGAAGCCCTGATCGATGGCTGCCAGGCCCTGTTCGGCATGGCGCCATGGTGGCTCGCGCTGCTGTGCGCGTTCGTGTTCCTCGCCGGTTACGTCGATTCCATCGCCGGCGGCGGCGGGCTGGTGTCGCTGCCCGCCTACCTGATCGTCGGCCTTCCCACGCACGCGGCCATCGCCACCAACAAGCTGAGTTCGACCATGGGAACCGCGGTGGCCACCTGGCATTTCGCGAAATCCGGCTACATCAAATGGAAGCTTGCCGCAGGCTGCGTCGTGCTGGCCATGCTCGGTTCGGTGGCCGGGTCGAACCTGGTGCTGGTTACCAGCGACGAGGTTCTTTGCGTCTTTTTGCTGGTAGTGCTCCCCGTGACGGCGGTATACGTCATGCGCTCGAAAAGCTTCGGCAAGGTCGACAAGGAGCCGCTTCCTGCGGGGAAAGCGTTTGCGTTGTGCCTGGCCATCGCATTTTCAGTGGGGGTGTACGACGGGTTTTACGGCCCGGGCACGGGCACGTTTCTGATGCTTCTGCTCACCGGCGTGGCGCACCTGAAGCTGGTGAGCGCCGCGGGCATAACGAAGGCCGTCAACCTGACCACCAACGTGTCGGCGCTGGCGGTCTTCCTTTTGCACGGGCAGGTTTTGCTGCTGCTGGGCCTGGTCGCGGGCGTGTTCGGCATCGCGGGCAACTACATCGGGTCGCACAGCTTCACGAAAAACGGCGGCGCGGTGGCGCGCCCCATCACCATCGTCGTGCTGGTCATCTTTTTCGCGAAGGTCATCTGGGATTTCGTGGCGTAAGACGGCGCCGTGCCCCCGCCTTACGTCGCTCGTGCCATTCCGGCGCGCCCCCGCCCCGCGCTATTCGTAGAACAGGAAGCCCTCGGCCGGCTGCGGGCGGCAGTAGTAATACCCCTGCGCGTAGTGGCAGTCCATCGAGGTGAGGACCTCTTCCTGGTCTTTCGTCTCCACGCCCTCGGCGATGACCTTCATGTTCAGGCTTCGCGCCAGCTGGATGACGAAGCGGACCACCTCCACGCGCCGCTTGTCCGACAGCCCCGACTTCAGAAAGTTGCGGTCGAGCTTGATGAGGTCGACCGGCAGGTCGGCCAGCATGGAAAGCGACGACTCCCCGGTGCCGAAATCGTCCATCTCGATGAAGAAGCCCCGCTGGCGAAGGTCTTCGAGCACCGCTTTGATCCTGCCGGTGTCCTTGACGTAGGCGCGCTCGAGGATTTCCAGATGCAGCAGATCGGGCGTCAGGCCATGGTCGCTGATCATGCCGGTCAGCGTTTCCACCAGGTCGTCTTCGTAGAGGTCGGTGCGCGCGATGTTCACCGAGATGGGCAGGCACGTAAGGCCCGATTCCTTGCGTTGCTGCAAAAAGTCGCAGGTCTTTCGCCACACGAACTTGTCGACATCGTAAATGGCGCCGTTTTCCTCCAAAAGCGGGACGAATCGGTCAGGCGGCAAAAATCCCAGGTCGGGGTGCTCCCAGCGAATGAGCGCCTCGGCCCCGATGGTGGTTTGGAGCATCATGTCGACCTTCGGCTGCAGGTACAGCTTGAACTCCTCGTCGCGAAGGGCGATGGAGAGGTGGTCGAGGATCTGATGGCGCGTCAGCATGTCTTCGCACAGGTCGTCGTCGAAAAAAGCGATGCCCGCGCTGTTGCGGTCGGGCAGGCGCGTGAGCGCCAGCCGCGCGCGGTTGCACAGCTCGTCGGCGGTAAGCTTGCCGTCCGCGACCTCGTACACGCCGATCTGCAGATGCAGCTGGATGGGAAGCGGGTAATCGGCCAAAAACGCCCCGAGCTCGCGGTCGATGGCTTCGTGAAAGCGCATCGCCGAGGGGGCGAACGCGTAAAACGTCGACGAATAGACGCGCGCGAACAAGACGTTTTCGGCACCGGCGATCTCGGTGAGCGCGCCGGCCATGTCGCGCAGCGCCCGATCTCCGGCTTCTCGCCCGTACACCTCGTTGATCAGGCGGAATCCTTTTACATCGACGGCGATCATATTGTAGCCGCCTTCAAGGCCGGCATCTATCATGTTCTGCACGTGCCGGCAAAAGCCTCCGGAATCGTACAGGTTGGTCAGGCTGTCGCGCTCAAGCTCCGTGACCGTGTCGTGCGCATGCCGCACCTCTTCGATCAATCGCTCAAGCCGGCGGTTCTTCTTGGTCAAGGCCCGCTCGGAGTTCAGCAGGCGGTTGTTCAAAAGCTCGATTTGGAAGTAGCCGCCTTGATGAGGCGCCTGTATGTTCTCGTCTGCCCAGCTCAGGTGCTTAACCAGCGACTGCGTGAGCGTCTGCAGGTCCTCCATCTTGTCGATGACGGAGGCGAACACCATGAACCGATGCGGATAGGCGAAGATGAGCGCGGGAATCTCCACGTCAAGGCCTTCGAAGCGAAGGTTCGCCATATCGTGTCTGGAAGGCTCCTGCTGCCCGATCGCGTCGATGTCTTCGAGAGCCTCAGCGCCTTCGGCGATGTGCGTCAGGTTGGCTCCCTCGGCGATGTCGATCGGCAGGGTGTTCTCCAGCACGCGAACGATGTTCCATTCATCGTCGCACATAAGCACGGCGACCTTCATGGGCTATGCCTCCACCAGCTTGCGGTCCATCCAAAACAGCGACATCTCTGGCTCCCATCGTTTTGCCGCGTCGGGTTTCCAGGCCCGACGCGGCCCTTTGTTGCGCGGCGTCAAGGCGCGTTCGTAGCGCTATTCGCTGCGCCGATTATAGTTCGCCCAAAATAGTACCATGCTCATGGATTAACTAAAGGTTAACCCAGTCTCTAAATCTTTGTTTGATTGGTCAGCGTTCAATCGGGTCCGGGCACTGGTTGTTATCTCTCTGAAAATATTCGCGTTAGAGACCAAATGAAAGATGGAGCAGGGATAGAAGCGTTCTGTAGGGGGAACGCTCGCTGTTGCCCATCCGAAACCGTCACGGTAATGTCACAGTTGAGACGGGATGGGACGATTTGGCGGGTATGATCACAAATCGTTTAGCAGGGGTGGAGCTGCGAGATGCGAAGAGGTGACCGTCGTGACCGAAGACGCCAGTTCGGTGAGGAATATCATCAATCACCTTGGCGGATACCATCGGTGCCGCTTGAGCGATCCTGTGCATCTGGAATTCGCGAGCGATAATCTCTGCTCGATGCTCGGTTACAGCAAGCCGGAGCTTTCCAGCTTGATCGGGAAAAGCTACACGGTGCTGATGCACCCGGACGACACCCCCATCTTCGAGAACTTCCTCTGCAAGCTTGCGAAAGAGGAAAGCTGCGAAAGCGTCTCCTACCGGCTCATAAAAAAAGACGGGACCGTTATCAGGGTTGTTGACACCATGGCGTCTATCAGGGGAAACGATGGCTGCATGAGGGGTTATTCCGTCGTTTGCGAAATCCCGAGCGACAAAACGGCCCCGCGGTCGAACGCTCCCGGCGAAAAAGTTGCGATCGTGAAGATATCGGGCGGGCCCAACCCGAAGATCGAGCAGATGCACGGCATCGCGAAGGATCTTTTTCTCACGAACGATCCTTCAAGGACGTTGCGTTTCATGGATTTCATTTCCATAGCCGATCGGGAAAAGGTTCGCGAAGCCCTGCGGCGCGCCTATCGCGATGAATATTCGGGAAGGGAGTCGTGCACCATCGTCTCGGCTGGCGGAGACGGCTTCAAGTGCGACCTATGGATCGATCGCGTCACGGATGCGGGCTACTTCGACGGCAGCTCATTCTGCGTCAAGGCCGAGATCGACTTCGACTATCAGCGGGAAAGCAAGAAGGTGATGTCCTTCGGCAAGGCGCTGTTCTCCAGCTTCGCGGAGGACGTTTTCGAGGTGGACCGGCTGGAGAACTCCGTCAAGTACATCTGCCACAGCGACAAGAGCACCATCAAGGCGCTGCCCAACGTGAGGATGAACGCCGACGACTTCCTCCAGTGGTTTTTGGGGTACGTTTCCCCGAAGGATCGGGACGCGGTGAGGAAATTCTGCATCGAAACGAAATCCCTCAAGCAGAATTGGGAGAGGGACGGTCTGGGCCCGTCGAAGATCAAGTTCGAGATGACCGAGGAGAGCGTCTTCGGCCCCTCGGTCGCGCTGGTCATGGTCCCTGTTTCCCGATCGAAATACTTTTTGTGCTTCAACTCCGATTTCACCACGATCGGATCGGGCTTCTGCGCCACCGCGATGAGCGGCCGAAAGCATATCGTGGCCAGGCTGTTCGGGCCGTTCAGCCTCACCGTCGACGGCGAGGCGGTTTTCATCCGAAGCGAGAAGGGCCGGGAGCTGTTGGCCCTTTTGATCGAGAAGCGCGGCGCTTATCTGACGACGCGCGAGGCCATAACCTCGCTTTGGGAGTGCGAGCCCGACGAGGCGTCACGGGCGCGCTACCGCAAGGTCGTTTCGCGGCTCATGTCGGAGCTGAAGAGAAACGGTATCGACTACATCGTGGAGAGCGATCGGGGCGCGCGCAGGATCGTCCCGGAGTTCATCGATTGCGACTACTACGACTATCGGGATGGCTTGATCGGTCCGGCCGACGAGTTTCTCCCCGAGTATTCTTGGTCCGAGTACGTGAAAATGAACTGATCCGCTGCGGGCAATGTCCAGATTTGGTGACGATAGTTCATCAAGTGAATAATTCTGCAATAAGAATAGCAAAGCACTGAACAGGCACTATGTCTGACACTGTCACGTGTGTGTCACAGAAGTGATTAATACAGAACGGCTTTCCCCAACCTGTCACAGCGGGTGCGGTACATAAGGTTTCGTAAGTTGAGTTTTGGGTCAGCTTTACTGAGCCAAGGCGGGCAAACGACGGAACCGGGGAGCTATGGCTGCGCGAAGGGCAAAGGTCATCAAGGCGAAAGCGGGCAGGCTGACGTTCGCGGCGCTTGCCGCGGCGCTGGCCGCGTGCCTGTGCGTGGGCATGCTTCCGGTGCTCCCCGCCGGATCGCAGAACGTTTTCGCCGCCAGCGGCAACGACGACAATTCCTGGCAGATCGTCAGCGGAAAATACGACCCCGGCCATCAGACGAGCGAGGGGATCTCCGATTCCGATTTGGGCGAGCACAGCTTCGTCGCATCCGACGACGGCGATGACGGCAGCCAGGTCCATGTGACCAAGACCGTTGAGCCGACCGAGGTCGAGGACGAGTTCATCGTGCACCTATCGGTCGACACGAGCGCAACGTCCGTGCAGGTCACCGATTACGAGACGTTCTTCAAGAACGCGCCCTACGAGGCGACGACGTCGAACGGCTACCATGACTACACCGCCGGCACGGTGACCACGGATAAGATGGGTGCCTTCAAAGTCGACGTGAGCGGCAAGACGCAATACGGCAAGCAGGGCATCTTCGATATCTACGACCCCGAGGGAAAAAGAATCGCGCAGAACGTGACGCTGTATTGGAGCCAGGCGAACAACGTTACCATCTTGCTGAACATCGGGAAGCTCTTGGGTCAGGGCGATGAATATATCCTGATGGGTATCGAGATCGGCCAAAGCTCCCATAACAACCTCTATCTTTCCCAGGAAGCTTACGACCTGGTCAACAAGGCCATTCAGGGATCGATCAGCTGGGGCGACCCCACGCGGCTCATCTCGGTGACCGATGCGATGGGCGAGGAGGTCGAATACCTAGGCGGCGCTTTAGCCGATGGCGGATCGGTAAGCTACGACGACTCCTCGCGCACGCTCACCTGGAATCCCGTCTATAAGGCCAGCTACAAAACGGTCGAGGAAGAGCCTGTTGTCGAAGTGGAGCGCAATCTCGAAGGAGCCGTGATGAAGGTCACGGTCACTCAGCGCAAATGGTGCTATGGGGCGGCATCGCTTACGTACCGGGTCCGCCTGAACACGCAGGCCAGCGGGTTTAAAAGCTCGTACGACCCGGCCGATATCGCGAATGCCTGCAACACGAACAGCCGGGCGACGCTTGACTACCGCTACAGCGTCGATGGCGGGGAAAGCTACCAGGACGGCAGCGTCGATTTTCCGAAGCCGCAGGTGAAGGGCATCCTTTACGATGTTGGGCTGCTCAAGACCAATGAGATCCAAACCCCGCTTGCCGGCGCAACGTTCAGCCTGACGCGTTCTTGGACCGATTCGTTTGGCGAGGACCACGTCGATCTGGTGTCCGACGCGCTCGTCTCCGACGGCGATGGCCGCATAACGGTCACGTCGCTTCCGTGGGGCACCTACACGCTTGAGGAAACCGCTTCGCCACCTGGCCATACCATGCGCGACGACTGCTCGGTCGCCTTCGAGCTGAGCTATACGGCGAACCGGGCGAATCTCGCCGCTTCTACGCTTTCGGACGCCGGCGCTCATCATGCGACGCTCGGCGGCGGTGTTCCCACCGTGGTCAACGATCGCGTCAAAACCGACGTGACCCTGCTCAAGGTCGACTCCGAGACCGGCGATGTGCTCGAAGGCGCGCGGTTCGCGCTCTACGCCGACGACGGTGACGGGATCTTCAGCGAGGCCGCCGATTGCTCAGAGGCCCAAAAGGTGGCCGAAGGCGAAACGGCCTCGGATGGCAAACTCGTATTCCCCCAGCTCACCCGGGGAACGTATTACCTCAAGGAAACGTACACCCCCGCCGGCTACGAGCTGAACAGCGCGGTGTACCGCATCGACGTCTTTGACACGCGCGGCACGGCAGGCGGATCGGAGGGCAACATGATCCGCGTGGGCGACGCCGACGGCTCGAACATGCAGGCGCCGAACACGCCGAATCAAATCACCATTGCCGACCGGCCGATTCCCCCCTTGCCGGTAACGGCCGGGCCGGGGGTGCAGGGCATTGCGAGCTGCGGCATCGGGCTTATCTGCATCGGCGTTCTGTGCGCGGCTTCCAGCGCGCTGCATCGGCGCCGTCGCTTGAGCGGCGCAAGGCATCAGGCGATGTAGCGCCAGCCCGCAACCTACCATTCGCTACCGCAGGGATTCTTTCGCCGGTGCATGCCCGGCTGAGGATAGAGACAGAAGCATTATCTTTTGGAAGGAGAATCGATATGAACATGAAGATGGAATGCTGCGCGCACAAGGCCGCTCGGGCGCTGTTCGCGTCCGCCCTGGCTGCGGGGCTGATGGTTCCCTCGGGTGCGGCGCTTGCGGAGTCGAGCAACGCCGACGTCGACGACGCATCGTTTACGCTGACGGGGATCGCGTCCGGCGACGTGGTGCATGCGTATCAGGTTTTCGACACCGATATCGACGCCAGCAACAACCTCACCTACGCCATGAAGGCGAGCGGTCTGCCCGACGCGTACGACGCCGTTGAGGAGATCTACGCCGCCACCAATGGCCGTGTTTTGGCCGATGCCATCGCCGCCCAGGTGATAGCGACTTCCACCAAGAAGGCCGACGATGTCACGGCTGGCTCCGATGGCAAGGCCACGCTCGCCCTGGACTCCGGCTACTGGCTGGTCACCGTGACCTCCAACAGCGGTGACACCAAGGTGTACCAGACGCTCCTCGTCGATGCGACGCCCGAGGTCAAGGACGGCGTCTATGCGACGCGCGTCATCAAGGATGCCGCGGCCAAATCCGAGCCCGTGCCCCCGCCGACCAAGCAGATCGTCGACTCCGACGGCAACGCCGGCCAGTCGACCGACAAGTATTCCGTGGGCGATGTGGCCAAGTTCACCATCTCCGGCACCGTCCCGAGCTACCCCGCGGACGCCACCCGCGCCGTCTACTCCATCACCGACGTGCCTGACGAGGGGCTTGAGGTCGACCAGACCTCGTTCGTGGTAAAGGCGGGCGACAAGATTCTTACGCAGGGCACCGACTACACGCTCACCGCGAACGACAACGGCACCTACACGGTGGCCTTCTCCAAGTCCTTCATCCTCGCGAACGGCAGCAAGTCCGTGACCATCGACTACAGCGCCAAGGTCACCAAGATCGACCTTGCTAGCGGCAAGGTCGGCAACAAGGTGTACGGCACCTTCACCCCGAACCCGTATGAGGAGAAGGACGTCGACACCGACAAGACCGACCCGTGGGACCAGACCTACGGCTTCGAGTTCAAGAAGCTCGCCGCCCCCGATGGCAATCCCCTCGCCGGCGCCGAGTTCACGGTGACCGATGCCTCCGGCAACCCGGTCACCTACATCGATGCGTCCGGCAACCTGCACACCGACGGCGTGGTGACCTCCGACGCCAACGGTTGGGTGTACGTGAACGGCCTCGAGGCCGGCACCTACAAGGTTTCCGAGACCAAGGTCCCCTCCGGCTTCCAGAAGATCGGCGACTTCACGGTCACGCTGAGCGCCGACACCGCAAAGAGCGACGCCAGCTCGACCGGTGGCGTGACCGAGCTCAACTTCAACTACGCGGGCGAGAAGACCGACCCCAAGGTCGGCAATCTGCCCAGCACCGGCGATGTCGGCACCGTCGCGCTGACCGCTGCCGGCATTCTGCTGGTTGCCGGCGGATCGGCGGCCATCATCCGTCTGCGTCGCCGCAACGACGAGCGGTAGTGCGCGCGGGCGGCGGGCGGCGCTTGCCCTGCTTCTTGAAAAATCTGACGCGCCTTCGGCGCTGGCTATTGATGTGCGAGCTGTCGCTCGCACCCACGAAACACCTGTTGAGGTTCCTTTCTCAAAAATTCGTGGGGTCGAGCGAAAGCTCGACCCGTATTTAAGAGCGCCGCCAGGCGCGACACAAAAATTAAAACCGCGGGATGCGCCGATCTCGCGAACCGTTGCCGCTCCGTGCCAAAAAAGTGTCGCCTTCGGTGCTTTTTGTTAAGGGTCGAGCTTTCGCTCGACCCTACGGAAGCCTACTCGCTGGGGCTCGACCCCGCGGAAACCTACTCGCTGGGGCTCGACCCCGCGAAACTTACTTGCAGGAGGCTCTTATACGTGAGGGGGTGGTAGCGCGTGCGCGGGCGTGCGAAGAAGCAGGATTTGGCGAAGGGGCGTCGGCACGGGGTGCCCGTGGTGCTTGCGGCCCTGTTCGTCGCTGCGGGGCTGTGCATGATCGCCTATCCCTTCGCGAGCGATTACCTCAACAAGCTTGAGCAGGCGAAAGTCACGCAGAATCTCACGGAAACGATCGCCGAGACCCCTGAAGAGGACCTGAGCGCCTTCATGCAGCAGGCGCGCGACTACAACGCCCGCCTGCTCGCGGGGGCCACCTCCGTGATCGACCCCTTCGATCCCGGCTCCCCCACCGCGACCAACAAGGATTACGCGGATTGCTTAAACCTTGCCGGCGACGGCGTCATGGGCCAGATCGTCATCCCCTCCATAGGCGTGAACCTCCCGATTTCGCACGGGACGGAGGGCTCGGGGATGGCCCATGGCGTCGGGCACGTGGTGAACACCTCGCTGCCCGTCGGCGGGGCGTCGACGCACGCGGTGCTCGCGGGGCATACGGGGCTTCCATCTGCGGTCATCTTCGATCAGCTCGACCGCCTTGCTGTCGGGGACTACTTCGTCATCCAGGTGCTCGGGGAGGACCATGCGTATCGCGTGACCTCAACCGAAGTGGTTTTGCCCGATGACACGGCAAGCCTCGGCGTTCAGGAGGGCGAGGATCTTGTGACGCTCGTGACCTGCACGCCGTACGGCGTCAACTCCCACCGCCTGCTGGTCCACGCGAAGCGCTGCGAGGTTCCGCAGGATTGGATCGACCGCAAGGCTTCGGGCGACACGGCGCTGCCCTTCCCCTACGAGGCGGGAGGCGGGTCTTTCCCGCCGTTCGTCATCGGTGCGCTCCTGTCCGCGGGCCTTCTGCTCGTCGCGCTGGTTGCTCGCGTTGCGCAAGGAGGGCTGCGCCGCGGCCGCCGCGGGTGAGCCAAGGCGCCTTGCTTGCGGCTGCCGTCGCGCTGCGGCTGCCGGGCCGGATGCGCCCCGCCAGCCGCTGCGCCCCGCCAGCCGCTGCGCCCGCCAGCCGCAACGCCCCGCCCTCCCCATTTCCCCCGTTCGGTGAAATCCTGCGCACGCCGGCGGCCTTCGCAGTGCTATCGGGTACTATGGTTCCAAAATGGTGCGCGGAAGCGCAAGGTGGCGAAAGGGGCCTTCATGAAGTGCGTAATCAGCGTTTTGGGCA
>CAVGWX010000072.1:0-3607 GCA_963633085.1 Prevotella sp. CAG:279
TCGCGGGCGTACTGCTCGAATTCGGGAGTGGAATGTCCCGGCTCGAACGGGTCGTAGTTGTGTTGCGTATGCTGAGCCATGCAGCGGATTATACGGTATCGCCCGCGCCCGTCCGGGCGATACCCGCAAACGAACAAGAACGCCTCGCTTGAGGGAAGCGCTGGTGAAAGGCTACCGGATCAGCCTTCGGATTCCCCGCCGAAATCGAGCACCTCGGGCGCATGGTTGCGGCGCTGGTCTTCGGGCGGCAGCTCGCGCCAGTCGTCGCCGAACATGCGGCTTAGGTAGCCGTCGATGTCGGCCGGGCCGAAGAACTCGCAGCCCTCGAAGGAGATGGGCGCGGGCGGCAGGAGCACCTCTGCGGGAAACGTGCCGCTGCTCGTGTAGTTCATGCAGGCGAGGCTGGTGGACACGGCGTCGTCGCGCGCCGCGGTCGCGGCGGCGGCGAAGCACTTCTGGATGGCGGCCGGCGAAGTGGCCGCATGGGCCACCCCGTGCACCACGCGGCAGCCGGCGGACTCGACGGCGCCCAGCGCACCGGCATGCGGCACGTTGATGGCCTTCGAATGGTACAGGTACGACGCGCTTTGCCACAGCAGGCACGCCCTCAGCTGCTTCTTGGCCGCCGCCGGGCTTGGCGCGACGCGGTCGTAGGGGAACACGTCGATGAATATCCCCTGGTCGACCCCGGCTTCCTCGGTTTCCTTCGTATAAAATTTCGTGCCGCGCTTCCACACCTTGGCGAACAGCCCGGCCAGGCACTCGTCGGTTTTAGGGCTGACCACCTGGTAGGCGTCGCCCAAAGCATCGGGCGCGACGCGCAGGAAGCGCTCGTAGTCCTCGCGCGGCATGCCGATGTCGATGTCGTCGTCCCACGGGATGAAGCCCGCGTGGCGGCGCGCCCCGAGCGCGGTGCCCGAGTCCAGGAAGTAGACGATGCCGTGCTCGCGGCACACCTCGTCGACGGCCTTCAGGATTTCCAGCTCGACGAGCTGCAGGCGGCGCAGCGTCGCGTCATCGTAGTTCATGGCAGATTCCTTCCCCATCGGTGCTTTCCCCAAACGTGCCGGCCCCCGCGCGATCCCCATCGGCGGCCGAGACCCTGCGGCTCGCCGCGCACAGCAAAAACGGCGCAATCACGTGCAGCGCGAACAGATAGCGGAACTCGTTGGAAAGCGGGGCCGCCGCCAGCATGCTCGCCCACAGAAGCACGCCGGGAAGCGCCATCCCCGCAAGCCCCCGCCGGCGCGTCGCGCAGCCCCCGACCAGGCACGCGAGCGCGAACCAGCCGAGGCAGGCGCAGTTGCACAACGGGTATGCCAGCCGCGCCATCACGTCGGTCGGGTGCTCGCCGGCGAAAAACCCTTCGGCGTACAGGCCCGGCAAAAGCGACGCCGCCACGTTGACGTCGGCATCGGCGATGTCGTAGCCCGGATCGACCACCAGCCAGCTCTCCTCGCGCACATCCCAGTAGCCGCGCGTCTCGTCGGCCCAGGCGCGCGCGTACGACCCGATGTTCGCCGGCAGCGCCCCCAGCCAGGCGCCGATGAGCTCGACCTTGTGCGCATCGAGGTAATCGTCGTTGAAGTCGGGCGCGAACTTGAGCGGGTTGGGGGTGACGGGGTTGAACAGCTCCTCGATGCGCTGCCCGGGAAGCAGGTTCAGCAGCACCTCCTCCTGCGAGGCGGACAAGGTCCCCCCGTCAAGGTACGTGCGCGAAAGCTGCTGGATGGGCAGCGACACCGTCTCGGAGAAATGCGCCGGCTCCACGCCCGCGACCTTCGCGCCCGCGCCCTGCACCAAAAGCACGGCGACGACGGCGCCCGCCACGCGCGCCCCCACGCGCAGCCCGGCGCGCGCGCCGCGAGGCCGGCACGCCACGGCCAGCACGACCGCGCACGCGAGGACCACGATGGCCCCGTTGCTGCGCAGAAGCGCGACCGAACACGCCGTCGCCAGCAGCGCAGCCCAGCGCGCAGGAGTTGCCAGCCACGCCCCGCGCGTGCGCACCACATCGCAGCACACCAGGGAAAACAGCAGCAGCGCGCCGGCGAAGGGGACATCCTTCCACAACGTGACGGCATAGCGCCCGACAAGCGGGTTGACCGCGAAGAACGCGATGACGGCCACGACCGCCGCCTTCGCCACCCCGCGGCGCGCGAGCCACGTGGCCGCGCCGGCGATGCACGCCGCGAGCAGCAGCATCTGCACAAGGGAAAACGCCCCGACCGCCGCCGTCACGGAACCGGTGAGCGCATGGGCGGGCACGACCACCGCGGCCACGAAGCCCGTGTAGAGAAGCGGGTGGTGCGAGCTGATCCCCTCGTAGCGGAAATGGTCGGAGGTCGCGTCGATGCCGAGCGCCATCTTCAGGATGTCGTTGGAATCGGTGGAGGCGCACCCCGGGAAGTACAGCGCCCACCAAAAGCCCCAGCACAGGGAAAACGCGACGAAGGCGACGGCGAACAGGCGCCGCGCGGGCCACGACGAGGCCGAGGCGGCGCATGCGGCGCGGGCCCGGCGCAGGCGGCCCGGCGCGGGCGATGCAAAAGGCGCGGGCCTACGCACGGGCAAGCTCTCCCGCCGCCGCGCGCTCGTAGAACGCGGAGACGCGCGCGGCGCTGTCGACGATGTCGAACCCGTGCTTGCGCACCTGCTCGACGGCATCGGTGCGCGGGCGCGACGCGGCGCGGTCGAGGTCCTCCAGCACGAAGGCGGCCCACGCATCGGCCCCCTCGTCGAGCGGGATGCGGCGGGCTCGGTCGCTGACCAGGGCAAGATCGGGGACGCCGGTCGATATGGTGGTGGGAAGACCGGCCGCCTGCGCCTCCACGACCGCCAGCGGCAGGCCCTCCTTCACCGAAGGGAACACGAACACGTCGGCGGCGGCGAGCACCTCGGGCACGTTGTCGACCACGCCCAAGAAGCGCACGGCATCAGCAAGGCCCAGATCGGCCGCGCGCGCCTTCAGCTGCGCCTCCAGCTCGCCGCGCCCGGCGCACACGAGCGCCGCTTCGCCGACGCGCTCATGCACGCGCGCGAACACGTCGAGCAGAAACGCATGGTTCTTCACGGGGATCAGCCGGCCCGTGTGGCACACCACCGGACGCCCCGCCAGGCCCAACGACGCCTTCGCCGCCTCGTGAGAGGCCTGGTCGCACGTATAACGGACGACGTTGATGCCGTTGGGCACGATGGAAAAGCGGTCGCCGGAAACGATCGCCTCGCCGAAGCGGTCGAGCCCCGCCTCGCGCGAGCACGCCATGAAGTAGTCGGCCACGCCGCGCACCGGGCGCGCCGCCACCCGAAACGCCAGGCCCGCAAGGCCGCGCTCGAAGTTCTGCGCGTGGCTGTGCGCGATGGCGTAGGCGCCGGCCCGCTTCGCCTCGGAAAGGTAGATGGGGGCGCTGCTGCCGATGTGCCCGTGCACCAGGCGGTATTCGGTATGCTCGGCGAAAAAGGCGCGCACCTGCCTGCGATAGGTGCGGGCGTTCACCCCGTTGAAGCGCGGCAGGCGGAAAAAACGCCCGCCAAGCTGGCGGATCTCGGCGTCGTAGTCGCCCTCGCGCTGTTCGTGCACGAGGAAATCGAACTGGATCTTGCTGCG
>CAVGWX010000072.1:3847-7515 GCA_963633085.1 Prevotella sp. CAG:279
CCGACCAGGCACGCCCCCGCCCCGGCGAAGCTCACGCCGTTCATGTTCCACGTGTTGACGCACAGAAACGTCAGCGGGACGACCGCGACCAAGGCCGCGACGTTGCCGGCGAAGTTCGCCCAGAAGTTGCGCAGCGTGATGAGCAGGTCGCCGAAGAACCACAAAAACGCGGTGGCAGCCGTCGACAAGATGATGGGCTGCAGCAGGTAGACGTACGGCGCGATGGTCTCACCGAACAGCAGCTCAAGCGCCCAGGCGCCGATAAGCTGGAGCACAACGGCGCACGCCACGGTCACGGCGATGATGCCCGCGACGGTCTTCCCGAGAAGCGCGACAAAGCCCCGGCGGTCGCCCTTGAAGAACAGCGCCGGGAAGATGTCGAGCAAAGGCCCGTAGAGATACTGTGCGCCCATCTGGATGACGAGTGCCGGCGCGGCGACCGACGCGTACACGCCCAGCGACGCGTCACCGAACGTCATGGAAAGGTACTGCTTGGGGATGGTGAAGATGGCGCTCGCCGCCACCGACGCGATCACGGCCGGCAGGGACGTCTGCAAGAAGAACAGGGCCTTCTTGCGCGAGATGCCCAGGCGGACGCGCTCGAAGCGCTGGCAGTGCGGCAAGTCGAAGAACACGAGCACCGCCGCAGCCGCCACCAGCATGGCGACGATGGCGATATCGAGGTTCTGCGTCGCCCCATAGGCCGCCGCGAACGCCGCAAGGGTGGAGATGCCCTGCAGCATAAACGACTTGCCGATGTAGTCCATGCGGCGATTCACCTGGTCAACGCCGTGCAAGATATCGATGAGCAGCCCGACGCCCTTGAAGGCGTAGTACAGCGCGATGGTCAAAAGCGCCTCAGGCGAGCAGGTGAGCGCGGCGTAGACCATGCACACGACGAACGCGCCCGCCAGCGTCAGGCACCGAAAGCCCATATACTCGCCCACCGTGTTCTCGCGCTTGATGTCGGAGATTTGGTAGGTGCCCATCTTGTAGTTGGCGAAGGTGCCGAAGATGCCCACCACCGACATGGCCAGCGACAGCACGCCCGCGTCGTCGAAGGCGCCCGAGGCCAGGCGCACCACCACGATGGTGACGAGCCACTGGCACGCCAGGTAGGTCATCGACCCGACGGAGTTCCACAGCATGTTCGCCTTGACGGAAAGCTGCTCCGGCGAGGCGGCTGACGCCTCGGGCTGCGGCGCTTGGGACCTGCGCCCTGCCTGCTTGCCTGCCTGCTCGTTGTTGTTTCTCATAGGCGATAAGCTTCCATCGTGTGAATGGGGCGGTTGTTTTCGGCGGGTGGGGTTCTCCAGTCGCCATATTCTATGGTCAGATACTCATCGTATCCCGCCGGCGCCTGATAGGTGCGGTCTTCGAAGGACAGGGCGACCGGCTTGAAGATCTCCACGGGGAACAGCTTGTCCGGGCCGGTCCCGCCCAGCACATCGATCACGCGATCGGCGCCAAGGGTGTTCATCTCCTGGGCGATGCCGTCGAGGCGCGCGGCCAGCTCGTAGGGGCTCTTGTGCGCCACGAACGGGCACACCACGCGCTTCACCAGTTTGACGAAGGCGTTCGACCCGCTGGCGGGGTCGGTCACCACGAAGCTGCGCAAAAGCCCCGTGCGCGCGTGCTTTTTCAGCAGGCCCGCCTTCCGCTCGTCGTAGCCTTCCAGCGGGAAGATGTCGACCCACACCCCGGTGGCCGCCTTCTTGCCCACGAAGTTCTCGTACATGACCGTCGTGGTGTCGACGATCTTCGCGAACTGGTAGATGGACGATTCGTCCCGGTAGCTGACCAGCTTGAACCGATCCGTGGTGCGCCATTCGTTGAAGTGCGCCATGAGCCGCTCGTAGTCCGCGCGCATCATGACGATGTCCATGTCGTCGTCCCACGGGATGAAGCCGCCGTGGCGCACCGCGCCCAGCAAGCTGCCGTAACCGAGGAAATACTGCACCCCGTGCGCGGCGCACACGCGGTCGATCTCGTCCATGATCTCAAGCTCGATGGCTTTGATGTCGTCGACGGTCAAGGGTTCCATGCGTCGCTTACGCCTCCTTTTCGGCGGGGGCGGCCGCAGGCTGCGCGGCGGTGACGGCGGCAGCGGCGGGCTGCTCAGCCGCAGGCGCGACCGGGGCCGCAGCCCCTTCGGCACGGGCGGCCTTTGCGCGGGCGGCGGCGTCGTCGAGCGCCTCGCGCTGCACGAGCGCGTTCACCTTCGCCTGCAGCTTCGACACCTTCACCGTGGTGTAGAACTCGCGCAGCACCAACACGGCGATGACGTAGACGAACACGAAGTTCGCCGGGCTTTCGATGCCGAACACGTCGGCGAAGAAGAACGGGATCTGCCGGAAGACGCCCATGAGCACGAGCGTCAGCGCGAACAGAAACCAGAACGTCGAATCGGCGATGGTCACCTCGGAATGGCGGATCTTCCGCAAGATCAGGTAAAACGCAAGCAGCGCGCCGACGAGCAGCGTCGTGGAGAACAAGAGGGTCATTTCTTCCTCCTAAACCACTGCACGAGCAGGATGGAAATGGACATGCGCAGCATGTAGAGAACGGATTTCGTGAAGTTCAGGTAGCTCTCTCCCGCCGTGCGCTCGCGCATCTCCACCTGGGTTTCCTCGACCACGTACCCCCAGCGCATGAGCAGGGATATGGTGTCGGGCTCCGGGCCGAAGTCGAGCTCGTTGGCGAGCAGCGGGATCATGGCCTTGTCGAACAGGCGCATGCCCGAGGTGGGGTCCTGGATGCGCTTGCGCGTGGTCAAAAGGATCATCGCGGTGATGAGCGCGCTTCCCGCCATGCGGGCGCTCAGGGGCTTTTTCGTGTTGGCGAAGCGGCTGCCGATGACGATGTTCGCGCCCTTGGTCTGCGCCACCTTCACCATCTTGCGGATGTAGGCGGCCGAGTGCTGGCCGTCGGCATCGAACTGGATGGCGTAGTCGTAGCCGTGCTCGAAGGCGTATTTCATGCCGGTTTGGAACGCGCCGGCAAGCCCTAAGTTCACCGGCAGGTTCACGTAGTTGTAGCCGCGCTCGCGGCAGATGTCGAGCGTGCGGTCGCGCGAGCCGTCGTTGACGACCACGTAATCCACCTCGGGCGCGTTCGCACGCAAGTCCTCGATGGTGGACACGATGTTGTCCTGTTCGTTGTACGCCGGAATGACGGCGAGTATGCGTTGCGTTCCCATGAACCTGTTGTTCGTTCCCTTTGCATCGAGGCACCATACCGGGTATGAGCCGAAGACAGTCGACCACTTATTGTAGCGTTGAAATACCGGAAATGCGAATCCGCACGCGAAAGGCACGCGAAGGAAGCCAAGGAGGCGCGCTTTCGTATAATGGGGCGGACCGAATGTCCCGAACCGAAAGCGAGGCGCGATCCGACCATGTCGACCGGCAAGACCATCGCCATCTTCAGCGCCCTGTACGCACCGAGCATGGGCGGCGTCGAAACGTATACGGAAAACCTGGCGCGAGCGCTGGCTCAGCTGGGGAGGCGGCCCATCGTGGTGACGATGGACACGCATGGCATGGGCAACGCAAGCGGCAAGGGCGACCCGGCCGCCGCAGGCGGCCCGGCCGCGTCGAGCCCCGCCGACCTCGACGCCAACGGGGTGGAGGTGCTGCGCCTGCCCTGCAGAAACGCGCTCGGCGGGC
>CAVGWX010000072.1:8320-11279 GCA_963633085.1 Prevotella sp. CAG:279
CGCGGCGGCGCTGGTCGGCGCGGCGGAGAATCGCGACCGGCTCGCCGCGCAGGGGGCGGCCGTGGCCGCGCGCGTGCGCGAGCTGTGCTCGTGGCAGCACACGGCAAAGCTCGCCCTTGACGCCTGCGAGCGGGCGCAGGGCGACTAACCAGCGCCGAGACCCACGGCAAGGGTCAACGCAAGCGGGCGCCCCGAAGGCACGCAGGCGGAGAACCTCGGCCCTAGTCGACGGCCGTGATCTTGTACAGGCGCATATCCCCTTCGGCAAGCACCACTTCGAAGCCCGGCGTGTCGTCGCGGATGGCGTCGATGCCATGCCACTTCTCGCCGTTTTCATATGTGAACAGATAGGGGCGCGGCACCCCGGGCTCGCCCTGGTCGAGCTGCAGCACGTATTTCGCGCCGATGTTTCGCACGGCCTCTTTCACGTCGTCGTCAGAGGCGATGTCGCACAGATTGTCGCGAATCGCCTTGCTGTCGTCGGTTTCGGAGGGCACGTCGTAATAGCGGGTGTAGCGGTAGTAGGTTCGCAAGCCGTCGGCCACATACGCGAACGCCGACCCGTCGTCCGGCACGTTGATGACCAGGGCATCGGCGGGAATGACCTGCTCGACCTCCTGCACGAACATCTTCTCATCGTCGTCGTAGACCGCCATGTCGACGGAATCGCTCATCGTGCTCACCACCGATCGGAACGCCACGGCCCCCTGGTTGCCCTTCCCATCGAAGAACGGCACGCCGGGAAACGTCGAGCCCACGACCACGACCACGCACGTAACCAGCGCGACGGCCAGGCGGCACGATGCGCTCGCCGTCGTCGAGCGCACGCGCTCGAAAATCCGCACGACCAGGCGTGCAACGGCCCACACGCCCAAAACGGCGAGCGGCAGCGCGGCGAGGGCGGCCATGGCGGCGCAACGCCACATGTCCGTGTACCAAAAGCCCCCGAGAAGGTGCTGCAGGGGGCCGTCGGAAGCGGAGTCGACCACGTAGATGAGCGCCGCGAAGAGAAACGAGGCGATCATCCACGCGTACTCGCGATGGATGATCGCGTATACGATGCCCGCCAGAACCGCGATGCTGAGCACGATCTGCCCGCCACCGTCGGATTCAAGGCCCATGGTGAGCACGTTGACAAGGGCGGCCGCGCGCGTGTTGGTCACGGGCCAGCTGTGCTCCACGACCGACCGCATAAACGACGCGGAGTTCAGCAGGTACCAGATTCCAGCGATCAGAACAACGGCCGCAACGGCCAGCGCGATCCGGCAGAGCAGCTTCACCGCGCGCGACGCCGGCAAAAGCTCCGCCAAGTCGGAAACGCGCACGACAAGGTACGCGGAAACGAGGACCGCAACGGTGAAGACGGCGTTTGGCTGAGAGAACGCGAGCGCGGCAAGCGAGAGCACGAACAGGGCTCCCACCAGGGCGCGCTGCCCCTTCGGCAAACCCTTCCGCAGCAGCAGCACGAAGCAAGCCACGGATGCCGGCACCAGGCAAAACGCCGACAGGTTCGGGTACAGCGGGCCGAAATTCAAAAGCATCCAGGGAAACGCCGAGAACAGAAGCGCGCAGATAGCGCCGAAGGGCACCACCGAAGGACGCCCGTCGAAGAGCACGCGCATGAGGAAGAACACGCTGGACGGGAGCACCAGCCCCACGAACGCGAAATTCGTCACGCTCTCCGCCATGCCCGAGGCTATTCCTGTGGCGCTCATGGCAGCGGCGGCGACGGAATACCAGGCCGTCGGGTAAAAGCTCGGGCTGCTCGGCAGCGGCGTGATGGCCACATCGGCGTCGGTGGAGTACAGCGAGGAATAAAACGGCGACCACACGCCCGATTCGACGAAGCTGCGGATGCTTCCCAGGTGGCTGATGTTGTCGTACTGCTGCGAATAGCTCGCAGGGTCGCCCAGGTACCACACGAACACGGCGCCGCAGAACGCCACGCCGAACAGAAGGTACAGCCCCAAGCATGCGCCGTCGGTCAAGCGGAAGGAGCCCACGGTCACAAGCGGCTCGCCGGAAAGCCCGAAGCCGACGCTGGGCTTGCCGCGCCGGACGAGGCGCCCCAGCACAAGGCACGCGACGCCGAAGAGCGCCAGGGCGGCGAAGTGCGTGGCGAACGATGACGCGATGCCGACCGATTCGTACACCATGCCCAAAAGCACCGTTTCCAGCACGGACACCAGCGGGGCGGCGGCCAGCGCATAGGGGCGGCGCACGCCGAACGCGCGGATGCAGCAATAGCCGGGCACAAACAAAAACGCGGCGACGCACGCCACGGAAAGGAAGAACTCAAGCCACATACCGCGAGCCTCTCCTCACATTCCCTGCCAACACGTAAACAACGAGGCTTTGAAGGACGGGTCGCCCCGGTTGTCCTGGCAGCGACCTTAGCCCCGCAAAGCCGACGATCATGATACCGCATCGGTGCGACCATCTGCGGCCACGAAACCGCAGGCCTCGTGTAAAAGCGCGCTCCAGCCTCACCGACGGCGCACGTATAGGATATATTTACTTGGTTACGCAACATCTTGAAGGAGCCTCATGGACGAATCGCTCGTTTCCGTCATCATCCCCATCTTCAACGCCGAGCCGTACCTTCGGCAGTGCCTTGACAGCGTTGTCGGGCAAACGCATGCCGACCTCGACATCATCTGCTTGAACGACGGCAGCACCGACGATTCGCTCGCCATCATGAACGAATACGCCGCCCGCGACGAGCGCATCCGCGTCATCGACAAGCAAAACCAGGGCTACGGCGCCACCTGCAACCGGGGCCTTGCCGAGGCGCGGGGCACCTGGATCGCCATCGTGGAGCCCGATGACTGGATCGAAGCCAGCATGTACGCCGACATGCTGGCCTTCGCCGAGCCGTTTGCCCAGGCGGGCGAGCCGCTCGATATCATCAAGACGCCGTACTGGCGCATCTGGATGCCCGACACCAAGCACGAGCGCA
>CAVGWX010000073.1:0-11255 GCA_963633085.1 Prevotella sp. CAG:279
AGGCAGCCTCAACAGGTATTCCTGGGGTGAGAATTCTTCTGGAAAGGCAGCCTCAACAGATATTTCGTGGGTGCGAGCGACAGCTCGCACATCAAATAGGTCAGCGCTGAAGGCGCGTCAGACTTTTCAAGAGCCGCAGCGGTGCGCCGATTGCGCGCATTTGAATTATGCGCCGCGCGTCACCCTTGTTCGGCGCCAGCCAGGCAAAAGTAACCGCCGCTTAAAAGGGCCAGGCCAGGCGGTGCAGCCAAAACGCTATACTGAATGGGCTTTCAGACGCGAATATCGAGCAAAGGGGGGGACATGCAGGGGAGTTTCACGCGCGCGGTGGGCGTGACCTTGCGCGATTCCCGCTCGCTCACGCCGCTCGTGCTCGTCATGGGGTTCATCGGCGCCTCCTTGCGCTACCTGCTCGAAGGGCTGCTGCCCGCCAACGGCGGCTTCCCGGCAGCGACGCTCATCGTCAACATCATCGGCTGCTTCACGCTGGAGATCATCAACCAATATGTTGCGCGGAAGACCAAGCTTCCCGCGCCGCTCGTGCGCTCCATGGGCATCGGCCTTGTCGGAGCCTTCACCACCATCGCCGCGCTTTCCACCGAAAACCTCGCGTTTCTGCAGGCGGGGCGCTACGGCACCTTCGCGCTGTACCTGAGCGTGACCGCGCTGGCGACGTTTCTTTCCGCCTGGGCCGGGAAGATGGTCGCCGACCGGTTGGGGCGGCGGAGCGGCACCGAAAGACGCAAGCGCGCTGGCGCAACGAACCGCGAAGACCGTAAAACCGCTTGCGCCGGCAACGGCAACACCGGCGGGACAGATGCCAACGCCGACGGGGCAAGCGTCAACGTCAACGGCACCGCAAGCGACAGCGCCGAGGGAGGCCCGCGATGAACGCGCTGACCCTCGTGCTCGTCGGGATCGGCGGGGCGCTCGGGGCGCTGTGCCGCCATAAGGCA
The DNA here is from genome assembly GCA_963633085.1 of Prevotella sp. CAG:279. Taxonomy (GTDB): domain Bacteria; phylum Actinomycetota; class Coriobacteriia; order Coriobacteriales; family Eggerthellaceae; genus Senegalimassilia. The sequence continues at coordinate 957 of CAVGWX010000073.1, forward strand.
TCCACGTTTTTGAACCCGAAATGCCAGGGCCCCTTCCCCTGGCCGACCCTGGCCATCAACCTGACGTCGTGCACCATCGCCGGCTGCGCGCTTGCGGGGGCAACCGCGCTGGGAAGCCTCGCGTTCACCGTGCTGACCATGGGCTTCCTCGGCGGGTTCTCGACGCTTTCGACCATGAACTGCGAGGCGGTCGACCGTTTCGCGCAGGGCGACGCGGGCATCGGCGCGGCCTACTTGATCGCCTCATACGCGGGCACCCTCGGTGCGGCGGCAATAGGCTTTGCGGCAACATCGGCCCTGATCGGGTAGCGAGAGACGCACCCAGCGGGCCCGACGCACGGCGCGCTACGCGCTCGCATCGCCCCGCGCCCGCGCACCCGGGCCTAGATAATGCTTCCAGGAAGGATTCATGGCAGGCGAGACGATACGCGATGCGCGCTACTTAGGCTGGGGCTTTCTGCTGTAGGCGAGGTCGCGAAGAAGCCTGCGCAGAAACAGGTTTTGCAAGCGCGAGAGTGCCGGGCGGGCCTTCCATTTGGGGGCTTCCCCACCCCAAGTTCATTGCATATTGCGGTAGGCTATGGGGAACAGAGAACCGCTGAATCGAACCTGCCTGAGCGCGAAAGGAAGAGGGACGTATGCTGACCATCGGATGCCACCTGTCCACATCGAAGGGATTCGCCGCCATGGGAAAGACGGCGCTGTCCATCGGGGCGAACACGTTCGCCTTCTTCACGCGCAACCCGCGCGGCGGTGCGGCGAAGGCGATCGACCCGGCCGATGCGGCGGCGCTGCGCGATCTTATGGCCGCCAACAGCTTCGGCACCTTGGTGGCGCATGCGCCGTATACCTTAAACCCCTGTTCGGACAAGCCGCACGCCCGCGAATTCGCGCGGCAGTGCATGGCCGACGACCTCGTTCGCATGGAGGCGGTGCCGGGAAGCTACTACAACTTCCATCCGGGAAGCCACGTCAAGCAAGGAGCCGAAGCGGGCATCGAACTGATTTCGGACCTGCTCAACGAAGTGCTGCGCCCCGAGCAGACCACGACCGTGCTGCTGGAAACCATGGCCGGCAAGGGAACCGAGGTCGGGCGCACCTTCGAAGAGCTGGCGGCCATCATCGACCGCGTGGAGCTTTCCGACCATATGGGCGTGTGCCTGGACACCTGCCACGTGCACGACGGCGGCTACGACATCGTCGGCGACCTTGACGGCGTGCTCGAGGAGTTCGACCGCATCGTCGGCATCGAGCGTTTGCGCGCCGTGCACCTCAACGATTCGAAGAACCCCTGCGGGGCGCACAAAGACCGCCACGAGCGCATCGGCGAGGGCTTCATCGGTATCGATGCGTTCACGCGCATCGCGTGCCACCCGCAGCTGCGCGACCTCCCCTTCATCCTGGAAACCCCCAACGACCTGGACGGATACGCAGCCGAGATAGCGCTGCTGCGAGGGCTGGCAGCAAGCGGGCAGGAGGGCTGAGAAGAGGACAGCGCGAATCATGCCTCGAGCCTATGAAGGACTGAAGCGGATTTTCGCTGGCGGCGAGGTCTCCGATGGGGATCAGAAAGCCAGCAGCAAGTTTTCGTGGGGTCGAGCGACAGCTCGACCCGTACTCGAGAGCACCGAAGGTGCGACAGCTAATTCGAAAGCGCGCAATCAGTGTACCGCTGCGGTTCTTGAAAAGTCTGACGCGCCCTGCGGGCGCTGGCCAAGTAATGCGCGAGACATGTCTCTCGCCCACGAAAACACCTGTTGAAGTTGCTTTTCTCGAAGATTCGTGGGGTCGAGCGACAGCTCGACCATTACTAGGGCTTCGCAAGGCGCTCACCATTTCATCCATGAGCGAATCGACGATGGGCACGTCACGCTTCTCCATAAAAGCCGGACCGAGACGCCAACCGACGCAAATGCGCCAAATGCGTTGGCTGCAGCCGACGTAAAACCGACGAAAACAGTTTTCGTCGGTTTTACGTCGCTAATCGCCTACAATTGAAGGAACCAATTTCCCATGATGAACGGATCGGAGGCGGCATGAAGGAAACCAGCATCACCGAATGGAAGGAATCCATATCGAATACATTCCTTAAAACGGTCAGCTCTTTCGCCAATTTCAATGGAGGGTCGATCATATTCGGAATAAGCGACGACGGATCCACGAAAGGACTTGAAGACCTTACGGCTGACTGCCTCGCAATTGAAAACAAGATCAACGACAGCATTTCCCCTAAACCGTTATTCTCCTTGCAGGTAGACGAACCCAGCAAAACGATAACCCTTACCGTTGAAGACAGCCCCGACAAGCCATATCTTTATAAAGGCAAGGCATATAGAAGATCGGACACCGCTGACGTAGAAGTCGACGCTCTCGAACTTCGACGTCTTGTCTTAGCAGGGAAAAACCTGCGGTTTGAAGATTTATCGGCCGAAGAGAGCGACCTCACGTTTGTCGATCTGGAGAAAAAACTCATCTCAGAACATATCGTTGATTCCCTGAGCAACGATATCCTCAAAACCCTGAACCTCCTTGATTCAGGTAGAGGATTCAACAATGCTGCCCTTATCGTATCCGACCAAAATACGTTTCCTGGAATCGATATCGCTAAGTTTGGCGACAGCATCAACATTATTGCCGAGCGAACATTACTTGAGGGGTTCTCGGTGCTCCGCCAATTCGACCTCGCATGCGACATATTCAACCGCTATTACTGCGTGGAGATCATCGAAGGAGCAACACGAGCCAAGCACTACTCAATACCATTCGAGGCATTTCGCGAAACGGTAGCAAATGCAATCGCTCACCGAACATGGGACGTTGGCGCAAGAATTCGAATCGCCATGCACCCCGATCGCATAGAAATTTCCTCACCCGGCGGTTTACCCTCTGGGCTTGGTCGCGAAGAGTACCTTAAAGGATTTGTCTCCGAGCTTAGGAATCCTATTCTTGCAGGCGTGCTTTTTCGCCTCAACATCATAGAAATGTTCGGAACCGGAATCACGCGCATCAGGAACGCCTACAAAGAATATGGACAAAAGCCGATCTTCGAAGTGACCGAGAATGCCATTCGGGTCACGCTTCCGACAACCAATGCGAGTACAGCGTTGACCGAGGATGAGCAGGCCCTCTGTAAGCTCCTCAAGGCAACCGCCCCGGTATCAAGCAGTTGGATTTCCAAGGAGATCGGCTTCGGAAAAGATAAGACCCTGAACACACTGAATTCCCTTATCAAAAAGAAGCGCATCGAGAAGACAGGGTCGGGACGAGGCACACGATATCAGCTTGCTTAGCAAGTAACGCGATCCTGTGGATCCCTCGTGTTTCTTGACCGGTCCAGCGGTGACGTCGGTTCCCGGCGGGAAAAGCTTGCAAGCTGCGTCCCGCCGGGAACCGACGTCACCGCTTCACTAAGATACGCCCATCTATCTCGTAGAGGAAACCTTCCTTGAGCAGCCTCTCAAATGCAAATTCGAGCGCCTCTTTGATATTTGCACCGATACGCTTAAACTCATATGCTGGGCAGAAGGAACAACAAGAGGCCTGCGTCCCAGCATCGCCGATGAGCGCATGGATAATGGTGAGCGCCTTTTCGGCGCCCTAGTAATGGTCGAGCTGTCGCTCGACCCCACGAAAAATTGCTGCCGGATCAACAATCCCCCATCGGAAACCTTGCCGCCAGGGAAAAGCCGCTGGTCAGTCCTTCGTAGGCGCGAGACATGTCTCGCGCAGCACTTGATCAGCGCCCGCAGGGCGCGTCAGACTTTTCCAGAAAAGCCGACGCGGGGCGCCGCCCGGTGCTGGGCGGCGCCCCGCGTTTTCTAGTCGGGCCATCGATCGCATCGGTTTCCATTAAGGGCATCGCAGCTTGCAAGCTGCGCCCCGCCGGCAAAGCCGAAACCGGATGCACCATGTTGACAAAGCCCGCGGGCAACCTGCAAAGAAACTAACCCGCGAAGTTGACGGAATCTTCTTCGATCTGCTTGCCCTCAGCGGCGTCCACCCAGCCGTCGGGCAGCTCGGCCTCGGCGTCGGAATGGCAGTCGGTGCAGATCAGCACCGACGCGCGATGCGACTTGTGGCAATCGCTGCAGGTGTACTTGTCGTGATGCCAGGAATGCGGGTTGCGCACCATGTCGGACGTCAACTCGGTCAGGTCGGCCTTCGTCAGGGCCTGGCCGTCGCTGGTGGTGTGGCAGCCGCTCTTCAGGCAGAACTGCTCGCCGGTACCCGAGGCGTTGCCGGAGTTCTGCATGAGAACCTCGAGGCTCGCCTCCTCGAGCGGATAGTAGTAGTCGCCGGAAGCGGATTCCTGAACCTCGCCTATTTGCTGGGAAATCGCGGGCACATGGCAGGAAAGGCAATTCTGACCGGCCTCTTTGTGCGACACGGCCAGCATGGCGCTGCTGTTAGAAACCTCGTTGCCCCACTTGTCCTCACCGGCAGCCCCTGCCTGCTGCTCGTAGGTTTCCACGTAGCGGTCCATGGGCGTGTGACAGAAAGCGTTGCAGAAGCTCGGCGTGTTGTGCCAGCTCCAGAAGCCGATGCCCGCAACCACGATGACCGCGACCACGACGCCGACCACGATGAGCTTTTTGTTCTTAGCAGCGGGCTTGGGTGCAGGCGCGGAGTCGTTGCGCTCTTCGCTCATTCGCTAACCTCCTCATTAACGTTGCAGTTTCGCGCGCATATGCATGCAGCCGCCGTCCGATTCGATGGTGCGACTATAGGCGCGCCGGCGCGAGAAGGCATCACCCCCGTTGGGGGAAAGTTGAGGGCGATGAGCATATCGCCTGGTCAAACAGGGGTGATTGACGATTACGAAGGGAAAATCGAAGACACGGACATACGGCAGCGGAAAGCTGGGCGCCACGGCCCCGCCGAATCGGCGAGGGCGCTTAGCGCTGCTCGGCGCCGCTTGCCAGGTCGATGAGCTCCTGATGCGAATGGACCCCAAGCTTCGAATAGATATGCTTGATGTGGGTCTTGGCCGTGTTGCGGCTGATGACGAGGTTGTCCATGATGTAGCGCCCGTTGCGCCCGTGGGCGAGCAGCACGAACACCTCGCGCTCGCGCTCGGTCAGGCCGAACTCGTCGCCGAGACGCGCGCAGCGTTCGTCGAGCGCGTCGCCGGCTGGCTCTGCAGGCTCAGCCGAGTTGAGCGGATCGGTCAGAGCAGCGGCAGGCTCAGCAGGCGCGGCCGGGCCGGCAGCTGGATCGACAGGCGCGGCGGCCAGGTTGGCAGCAGGGTCAACCGGAGCGGCCGGCGCAGCAGAATCGACAGGCAAAGCGGGCGCAACAGCGCCGGCAGGCACCTCAGGCGCAGCGGTCCCGCCAGCGACAACGGACTCGAAAGCAGGCGCATCAGCAGCCCGCACGGCCTCTTCCGCCGCAGATGAAGCGGCCTGATAGCGCATGGGCGGCTCGCTCGACACGGGGCGGCTCACCGCCGTCACCGATTCGATGGCATCCGAGAAGCTGAACGTGCGGAACCCGCACCACAGAAACGCGAAGAACGCGAACACCATGCTCAGCGCGAACCCGGTGGCCATGACGAAGTCGTTCTGCACGAATCCGTTCGTGATATGGCCCGACATGGCGCCGACGATGGTTCCCAAGCTGCTCATCACGCGCATCGCGCCCACCGTGAACAGGCAGCCGTACACGTTGCGCCGGCCGATCGCCATGACGACCGTCCACGCAAGCACGTCGAAGCACTGCTCGCCGAAACGCAAAAGCGTGCCCGAGGTGTTCGCGAACGTTTCGTTGAACGACAGCGGGGTGGTCAGAAAGCCCGCCATTACAATGAGCACCGACATGCTGAACAGGAAATCTTCGCGTTTGTTTCCCCAGCTCACCAGCAAGAAAAGCAGCAATACGGCCAGAAGAGGCGTCGCGAACAGAGACGTTGCCGGAGCGCCCGCCACCTCGTTGAACGTCAGGGAGAACCCCGATGCCGCCGAAAAGAGCAGAATGCACACGAAGACACCGTGGAACATCGGCAAAAACGCCGCCGGGTCGGCCAGCTTCAAATCGTCCACCGAATCGCCCGCACAGGTGATGCTGAGCACCCGTCCCGCCCCACGCGCAGCCCAAAGCGCCAAGCCGATGTGAGCCGCCGCCATCAGAATCGTCGCGAACAGGGGCGTTCCCACCGCTACTTTTCCTAGGTCAAGCACGCTCGACATGAACAGCCCGAGCGCGATGGCAAAGCTCACCTGCTTGCTCGATTTCAGCTGGACCAGACGCAAGGAAAACAAGCAGATGGCAAGCGCCCTTCCCACCGAACGCCCGAAAATGCCGAGCGAGACGAACGCCATGTTCCCTGTCTGAAAACCGACCGTCGCAAAGGCGACGGATGCGACCGAGAACACGCAGCAAAGCACGACGAGGCCGCGTGCTTTCACGACCTGCGGGCGATAGTAGGCGGCCGCTGTCACCGCAAGGAACGTGGCGGCCAGCACCAGCGTGGACGCTTCCCTGATCCATCCGTCGGTCGCGGACACATAGGAATAAAGGTAAGCGTTCGTCAGCGAACCCGAAAACGTGATGAGGGCGAACGCGACCGCGCACGCAAGCATGCTCGGCGTGAAGATGGCGAGGATGTTGTCCTTGATCGATTCGTTTTGCATGAAGCCCCCTCCGGTTTCATCCCGGTCAGTATACACGCCCCTTCGTCCTGCCGCCCCGCAACCGCAGGCGCATTCGATTATTTTCACCCAAGGAGGGTGAGGCGAGGGGGCTATAGGCTCTGACCTGGACAAAAGGAACGCGAGGGGGACGCTCGCGAAGGAAACCGCGCACAATCCCCCACCCGGGGTGGTGACCTTCCCCGCCTGCGGGCCCTACGATGCGCCCATAAGCGTATGTGCACGCCCGATCCGATTCGAAACCATTGAGCGAAAACCTACGCACATCATTGGAGGGAACACATGAATGACGAGAATCGTGGCCTGAGCCGCCGCAGCTTCCTGACCGGCGCCGCCGGCCTGAGCGCCATGGCAGCACTGGGCCTTTCCGGTTGCGCCGCCCCGAAGAGCGCCGCCGAGCGCGCGGCCGACGTGGCCGCCATCAAGAACGGCAACGCATCGGCTTCCGGCGCCTCGGGCGTCGATTGGCTCGGCAGCGCGCCGGAGATCGCTTCGGCCGACATCAAGGAAACGGCCGAGACCGACGTGCTGGTCGTCGGCGCGGGCATGTCCGGCATCATGGCCGGCGGCACGCTCGCCGAGCTGGGCGCGAAGTTCATGATCGTCGAAAAGGGCGCCGAGGCCGCCGCGACCCACTACGACATGGGCGCCATCCATTCGCGCTGGCAGAAGGAGCAGGACCTCGACTTCGACGAGAACCGCTGGATCAACGAGCACGCCCGCTACGCCTCGTTCAAGAACGACCAGTCGGTCCTGCGCACCTGGATCGAGAACTCCGGCGCCACCGTCGAGTGGATCGCCGACACCTACACCAAGCACTTCGGCCAGGAATCCGTGGTCGAGGTCGACGTCGAGAACGACAACGCCGGCGGCACCTCGTACTTCATGCCGCCCGAGTGCCACCACGTTTCCAACCCCGGCTTCGTGAACGAGAAGGGCAAGACCGAGCACGTCAAGGCCATGGAGCAGGTCATCAAGAACGACGGCGGCGAGGTTCTGTACAGCCACGACCTGGTCAAGCTGGTGCAGGATTCCGACGGCGCAGTAACGGGCGCCATCTTCAAGGTCGAAGGCGGCTACAAGCAGATCAACGCCAAGAAGGGCGTCATCCTGGCCTGCGGCGGCTACGCGGCCAACGCCGACATGCTCAACGCGCGCGACCCCGAGGCCGTCAGCTGCATCACGTCGCTGAACTACAACACGAACAACACCGGCGCGGGCATCAAGGCCGCCCTGTGGGCCGGCGCGGCCATGGACGGCGTGGGCGCCACCATGGTGTTCGACCGCGGCATCGTCAAGCCCGGTCAGGACGCCGGCATGGACGATTCGGGCAACTGGGCCACGAACGGCCAGTTCAACCTGGGTTCCCAGCCGTTTTTGAAGGTCGACCGCCGCGGCGAGCGCATCGCCAACGAATCGGCGAACTACGACGCCATCCCCTTTGCCGCAGCGGGGCATCCCGGCGGCGTGTGGTGCCAGGTTTTCGACGTCAACGCCCCGGCCGACGTGCAGATCTTCAAGACGCAGGGCTGCTCGGCGAACACCTGGAAGAGCACGCTGAAGAACAAGACGGTCGACGAGGCTTACCAGAAGCAGCTTGACGGCGGGCTGATGATGAAGGCCGACACGCTCGACGAGCTGGCCGACAAGCTCGGCTTCGAAGGCGACGACAAGAAGGCGTTCCTGGCAACCGTCGAGAACTACAACGCCATGTTCGACGCCGGCGCCGACACCCAGTTCGGCAAGGAGGCGTATCGCCTTTCCGCCATTCGCCAGGCACCGTTCTACGGCGCATGGTACGGCGGCGCGCTGCTGACCACCATCGACGGCGTGCGCATCAACAAGCACTGCCAGGTCATCGACAAGGACCGCAAGCCCATCAAGGGCCTCTACGCCGTGGGCACCTGCTCGGGCAGCTACTACGCCGGCAACTACCCGGTGTACCTGGTGGGCAACTGCCTGGGCCGTCAGGTGACGTTCGGCCGCTACGCCGCCCGCCACGCCGCCGGCGATATCCAGTAAGTAAGTAGCGGAAGCGTGGTCTGGGGGACGCACCGCGGACCTCATGGGCCCGCAAAACCCTCGGGCCCGCTTCGGGCAACGATATTCGAAGCGGGCCCGCCGCGCATGGGAAATGGCCAATTCGTGCCACTTTTTCCGAATGGAGGGGCAAGAGAAGCCGCCTAAAGCATCGCTTGTTACATCAGTTGCTTCGGACATTACTTCTATCGCCCTCCATACAAGCCAAAGGGCTCATTTTGAGGTCTTCGCAGCCCCTCGATTCGGATTTTTTGACAACTTTCGGCCCCTTACCGTGCTGGGGCACGGACGTTCAAAACTTGGAAAGCTTCGCAAGCCTTAACCACCTTACGCAGGAGCGCAGACACGCCGGTCCGCGAAGCTCGCTCAGCAAGGCTTACGAACGTCTGATTGAGCGCATTCCATTATCACACGCGCGGTGTTTCGGCTCACTTTCAATACGTCTCCCCTGTTCAAGTAAGATCGCATACATAATGTAGCCTACGACGCTTTCCCCGAATCGCCGCTTACCCTGCACCCTACACAGCGTTAAACCGCTTATCCTAAAGAGCCAGCAAACGCATTGACAAGACCCCCCCCCGATATCCTTCTGCGAGAGCGCATTGCTTTCGAAGCTTCGCGCATCAACGGGGAAGGGAAGGCCATACCGCATTTCAGGGATATTCGGAATGCGCGCTTCTGAAGCGGCAGAAGCGCAACTGCTGCCCCGTAAAGATGACTGCGCGTCAAGCTGTTATCTGTATCCGACGGATAACGAGCTACAGAAAGCAAGGCGCGAGAATAAACAGAGGGCGCAGTGGATTGCCGGCGCATAGATTGCGCCCAAGAAACTCGAGGAGCAGCAATGAAACGAAAACTCGCGACGATCCTAGCCGTTGCCATGGTGGCGGCGATTTCCATGAGCATGACCGGGTGCGGGAGCGCAGCACAAAGCGGAAACTCGACGCAGGGCGAAAATACCGCACAGAGCGAAAACAAGACTTCCGAGCAAAGCGGAAGCGCAGCAACAACCCAGGTCGACACGATGAAGCTCACCCTGACCGACGGAACGGTCGAGGAGTTTAAGGGGAAAGAGCTATCTGATCTAGCATACTCGAACAATGCAGCGGCCAACAAATACCGTAAAGCTGCGGTCGAGATGACCGCAAAGGTTAAAAAGGTGACATCTTCGGAATATGACGATAAAATAGAATTCACTAATAATGCAGTCGTCAAGGACATTCATAGATCAGGACAGGGACGTATTGATTTCATCAGCACTCTAAGGCAGGGCGACACTCTAAGAGTAACGGGGCATATTTGGAGTTTCGGAGATGGAAACTTCACCCCTACTATCTACACATGGCATACAGCCCAAGAAGCAGCTGAACTCACTGAATACACTAATTTCTCGATAGAAAAAGTCGAGAGCTAGCAAGACGCCCAATCCCACCGATGGAGGTCGCTCGACATAAGAGCGACCTCCTTTTAATTGCCGCATCAACCAGCCTGAAGCAGCAACAGTAACGATCAGCGGTGAATGGCGCGGTGGCGGATGCATTCGGCTGCTATGCTTATGGCTATCTCTTCCGGGGTTTCGGCTTTGATGTCCAGGCCGATGGGCATGTGCACG
>CAVGWX010000074.1:0-10755 GCA_963633085.1 Prevotella sp. CAG:279
CGCCGACGTGTTCTTCTGCGGCTGCACGCCCGAGCTTTTGGTGCGCAAGCGCGGGGACAGGCTTGACAGCATGTGCTTGGCGGGAACGTGCCCGACTTCGCCCGACCCGGTGGAGAACGACTTGCTGGCGCGGGATTTGATGGCCGACGAGAAGAACCGCGCTGAGCACGACTACGTGGTGCGCTTCATCCGCGACGTGCTGGGACGCACGTGCTACGACGTCGACGTCCCGCGAAAGCCGCAGATCCTGGGCCTGACGCGCATCCAGCATCTGATGACGCCCGCGCGCGCCCGGCTGCTTGAAGGGGTTTCGCTGCAGTCGATGATGAACGACCTGCACCCCACCCCTGCCGTGTCCGGCACGCCCGTCGGCGAGGCGAAGATGCTGATCAGGCAGATAGAGGCGTACAACCGGGGCTTCTTCGCGGGCGCGTGCGGCTACGTCGACGGCGCGGGCGACGGCGAGTTTTCCGTGGCGCTGCGCACCGGCGTGTTCGACGGCGAGATCGGCTGGGTGTACGCGGGCTGCGGCATCGTGGCGGGAAGCGACGCCGCAAGCGAATACGACGAGATCGGCCTGAAGCTGCAAACGGCCCTGTCGGCCTTCGACGGGGAAAGCACGCCGACGCCGCACGACGACATGGCCCTGCCAGAAGCGAAAACCTCGCACGTGTTTCGTTTGTAGCGCGTTTATTTCGTGGGGTCGAGCGAAAGCTCGACCAGGCCGCCGTCGATGCGGGGACGGGACGCCCTCGCCGGCCGGCACCTTGCCCGACGCTCCGGCTTCGCCGGAGTGCGCGAGCTGTCGCTCGCGCCCACGAATTCGGGTGGATTGTGGGGTCGAGCGAAAGCTCGACCAGGCCGCCGTCGATGCGGGGACGGGACGCCCTCGCCGGCCGGCAGCCGCGTGATAGGAGCATGCGCATGACAACTGCGGACCCGCGCGCCACGGCGCGCTTTCTGGGAGCCTTTTTCGACGAGCTTGCGCGCTGGGGCGTGCGCGACGTAGTGGTAAGCCCCGGGTCGCGCTCCACGCCGCTTTCCATGGTGGCCTTCGAGCTTTCACGCCGTTCGCCCGAGCGGTCGCGCCTGTTCGTGGACGTGGACGAGCGCGGTGCGGCGTTTCTGGCGCTGGGCATGGCGAAAGCCTCCGGACGCCCGGTGGCGGTGGTGTGCACGTCGGGAAGCGCTGTCGCGAACTACTACCCCGCCGTGATGGAGGCCGAGTCGTCCCGCGTGCCGCTGGTGGTGCTGACGGGCGATCGCCCGCCCCAGCTGCAGGGGCTCGGCGCGCCGCAAACGTGCGACCAGCTGCATGCGTTCGCGAGCCACGTGCGCGCCTTCCGCGCGATGCCGCTGCCGGCGGGCGACGAGGAATCGCTGGCATTCGCGCGCCAGGCCGCGCGCGAGGCGTGCATCGCGGCGTGCGGACCAGGGGCGCTGCCGGCAGGCGGGGCGGGCGCGACCGGCGGCGGCGCGCGCGTGCCGGGAGGCGACGAGGTTTCGCCATCCGACGAGAGCATGCGCATCTCGGGGGCCTGTTTCGGCGGGCCGGTGCACCTGAACTTCCCCTTCGACGAGCCCTTGAAGCCGGCCGTCGATCTCGACGATTTGCTCGATGGCGGCCGTGCGACGCAGGTGGGAGCTGCCGCCGTCCCGACGGGGCCGCTGCAGGCGAACGCCTCCCTTGACGCCGCCGCACGCGCGCAGCTGACCGACCTGCTTTCCGGCGGTGCGCTGCTGCTCGCGGGCGAAGGATCGTGCGCGACGCGGGCCGAGGCGTCGGTCGTGCTGGCGTTCGCGCGGAGGTTCTCCCTGCCGGTGCTGGCGGACCCGCTGTCCGGTTTGCGCTCGTTCGACGATCCGCGCGTCATCGCGAATTACGACAGCGTGCTGAAAAAGGGAGGCGTGGCGCCTGACGAAGCGTTGTCCGCGCAGGTCGTCGTGCGTTTCGGGCGATATCCCATCTCGAAGAGGGCAACCCAGTGGGTGCGGCGGCTTTCGCAGGCGGGCGCGGCGGAAGTGGTGGTCGACCCGCTGGAGACGCGCGACACGAACGCGGCGACGTCGCTGTTCGTGCGTATGGCCCCGGTCGATTTCGCGCGCGCCATGGTGGAGGGCTCCGCCGTTGGGGCTGCGCTGAAGGCAGGTCCCCTCGACGCCGCCCCCTCGCCTGCGCAGGCAAAGCTGCTTGCGGCGTGGCAGGCGGCCGACGCCGCTGCCGAGCGGCGCATCGTCTCGGTGGCCGATGGGCCGCAAACTGCTGAGCTGGCAGCCCCAGCCGGCCCCGCCGAAACCCCCGCCCCCGCCGCGCCCGACGCCTTCGAAGGCGCCTACGTTCGCCGGGTGCTTGACCTGGCGCCGGCAAATTCGTGCCTGTTCGCGGCGAACTCGATGAGCGTTCGGGCCGTCGACACGTTTCTGACCAGGTCGGGCAAGCGCCTGTGCGTGCTTGCGAACCGGGGCTTGAACGGCATCGACGGCACGGTGTCGACCGCCATCGGCACGGCGCAGCACTTCGACCGAACCACGTTCGTCACCGGCGACCTCACCATGCTGCACGACCTGAACGCGCTCGCTCTGCAGCGCGAGCTGCGCGTGCAGGCCGCACTCTCCCCCGCGCCCGCTGGCGCGCCGGCCCGCGGCATCACCATCGTGCTTTTGAGCAACAACGGCGGCGCCATCTTCGACATGCTGCCGCAGAAGTCGCAGGACGACTACTTCGAGCGCCTGTTCTTGACGCCGCAGGACGTCGACTTCGCCCAGGCCAGCGCGGCGTTCGGCGTCCCCTATGCGAAGGTGGGCTCCGTTGAGGCGTTTGACCAGGCGTATCGGGAATCGCTCGACGTCGCCGGCATCAGCCTCATCGAGGTCCCCGTGCCGCTTTCGGGCGTGACGCAGCGCTACGGCGCGTACTGGTAGGCGGCGATGAGCGTGGAAACCTTCAGCTTCGATGCCCTCGGCGTGCGCCATCGCGTGCTGCGCGTCCCCTGCGAAGCCTCCTCGCGCCGCCGCGCGCCGGTTCTGCTCGTGCACGGCTTCGCGCAGTCGGCCATGGCGTGGCTGTCGGTCGCGGAAGCGCTGGCGCAGGAGCGCGAGGTGGTCGCCATCGACCTCGTGGGCCACGGCGGGTCGTCGGTCCCCGCCCAGCCCGGCCCCTACGCGCTGGGCGCGCAGGGCGAGTCGCTGCTGGGCCTCATCGACCAAATGCCAAGAAAACCGCTGGTCGTAGGCTATTCCATGGGCGGGCGCGTGGCGCTTTCCGCGCTGCTTGCGGCCGGCCCCGCCGCCTTTGCGCGGCAAACGCGTGGGCTGGTGCTGGAAAGCGCGGGGCTGGGCCTGGCCACCGAGGCCGACCGCGCCGCCGCCGCCGAGCGCGACGCGGCGACGGTGCGCCGCCTGCGCGAAACGAGCCTGGAAGATTTCATGACCTACTGGGAGAACCTGCCCCTGTTCGACACGCAGAAGCAGCTGCCGAAGAGAACCCGGCGGCTCGTTCGGGCGGGAAGGCTGGCCAACGACCCACAGGCCCTGGCGCGCTGCGTCGAATGCGCGGGGCAGCACCGGATGCCGTCTCGGCACGAGGTGGACCTCGCCCTGCGCGATCTGGGCGAGCGCGGCTGCCCCGTGCTGTACCTGGCGGGCGCGAAGGACGCGAAGTACGCCAAGCTTGCCGCCGAGGTGCATGCCGAGGGCCTGGCTCAGACGCGTGTTATCCCGAAGGCGGGCCACAACGTGCACCTCGAGGACCCCAAAGCGTTCGTCGCCTGCATCCACGGCATGCTGTAGGAATCATGTGTCGCGCCTTCGGCGCTCTCTCATGCGGGTCGAGCTGTCGCTCGACCCCACGAAATCTTGTTGCAACTCTGATTCTGCTCCCTGAAACCATGTTGCAGCCCTGGCCCTGTTCGCTGAAACCTTGTTGCAGTTTTGGCCCCATTCCCTGAAACCATGTTGCATGACCCCGTTCCCTGAAATCTTGCGGCTGGTTTAACGCTCCTACCGGGGATCCCACAGAAATCTTGCGGCCGGTTTAACTCTTCCATCAGGAATTTCGTGGGTGCGAGCGAAAGCTGGTACCTGGAGGAGAACGCCGGCAGTGGCGCGAAGCTTCCATCAGGAATTTCGTGGGTGCGAGCGAAAGCTCGCACCCTAATAGCCAGCGCCGAAGGCGCGTCAGACTTTTATGGACCGGTGCGCAATAACAGGCCAGCACCCGAAAGCGCATCGCTTCCCTATCTCCATTGGGCAACCATCCGAAATGCACCCCCCTATCCCCTGGTGAAACAATCACCCAAAGGCCCGCCCCCGCGCACCCGGCGTTCGTTCCCGCAGATGCCCCGTTCGTTAAAAAGCCCAGTTCCGGAAGGGGGTTATTCTTTGGAATTCCTTTGAAAGGTTCACTGATGAGCTTGCTCGTACATTTGAACAGTGCAAGCTGCAGGTATACTATCGATGTTTGTTCTGAATTGAGAAGGCGCTTCTCGAACCCTTCGAGACGGCCTTTGGGCAAAAGGTTGCCGGGGCGCCAAAGGGGATGCTCCAGGGAAGGGGATACGTGGGGATTCGGAAGCTTGCTGCGCTGATCGCCGCGCTCGCGTGCGCCGCGTGCTGCCTGTGCGCGTGCTCGTCCGGCCATTCTTCATCGACCGATGATTCCCTCCCAACCCTCATCGTCGGCTCCGACAACTATCCGCCCTACAACTACCTCGACGAAAACGGCAACCCGACCGGCATCGACGTCGACATCGTCACCGAGGCCCTGCGTCGCATGGGCTACAACGCCGAGTTCAAGTACATCAACTGGGAAGACAAGGACACGCTCTTCGAATCCGGCGAGATCGACCTTGTTGCCGGATCGTTCAGCATGACCGGGCGCGAGGATCTGTACCGTTGGGCCGGTCCGTACATGGAAAGTCGCCAGGTCGTTGCCGTATCTCCGGAAAGCGACATCTACACGCTCGCCGACCTTGAGGGCAAGGTGGTCGCCGTTCAGTCCACCACCAAGCCCGAGGGCATCTTCCTGAAAAGGACCGACCCGCGCATCCCGCAGCTGAAGTCGCTGTTCTCGGTTGATGATCGCTCGGAGCTGTACCCTGCGCTCAGCAAGGGATACGTCGACGCCATCGCGGCGCACGAGACGTCTATCAACCAGTACGAGAAGGACTACGGCATGACCTACCGTATCCTCGACGAAAGTTTGCTCGACGTCGGTCTTGGCATGGCGTTCTACAAAAATGACGAGCGCGGCATAGCCGAGGCGCTCGACGACACGCTTTCGGAAATGCACGCCGACGGCACGCTCGAGAGCATCATCGGAAAATATCTGGACGACCCCGCCAAGTATTTGGGGGTGGATGCCCACGATGCTTAAAGGAAACCGATTCTGGATCGCGGCCGTCGTCGTCACGCTGGCGGCGGTGGTGGGCGCGGGCGTCGTCGTTTGGAACTATTCGACGGGCCGCGTCGCCGAACGCGCTGCCTTCACCATCGACTACGTGCAGCAGCAAAGCATCACCTACGAGGCGTATAACGCGTCAAGCAAAACGAAAAGCTCGCTTCGTGCCCTCGAAAACGCAAGCCAGCTGGCGCGCGACATCGAGCAGGGTGGGGGCGACATCTCCTCCGACAAACTGGCCCAATACGCAAGCGAGCTGCGCCTGACCGGCGTTATCGTCATGGATTCGCAGGGCCAGGTGCTTTCCGAATGCTCCTTCGACGAGGTCGTTTCCGACACGCTGGGCGACGCTATCCGCAAGGACACGGTCCTCGACGTTGCGAAGTACGCGGAAAAGGTTCACGCAGCCCGCGTCGAGCTTGCCGACGGGTCCTACGTCGACCTTTCGGCTGCGAAACGCCTCGACGACGAGGGCATCGTTTTGGGCTTCTACCACACGGCGAAGGAGTTTGCCCATCGTTACGAGCTGACCGTGCAAAGCCTGCTTGACGGCTACGACACTTCCGACAGCGGCACCATCGTCGTGGAAAACGCCGGCGTCGTGGTCGCGTCGAACCAGGACGACCTGGCCGGCACCGACCTGGACGATTCGTCGACGGGCGACAAGGGCGTCGTCGACCAGCTGAAGGGCAAGCTGCACGCCAAAGAGCTGTCGTTGGTGCTCACCGATTCCGGCCCGTATCTGGCCACCATGGGCAAGGCACGCGACTACTACGTGTACATTTACATGGGTATCGATCAAATCGCCAGCACCACGGCGGGAATCAGCCTCGGCGTCCTGTGCGTATGCATCGCCATCATCGCCTTGATTCGCACGATGCATCGCAATGAAGAGCACGAGCGCATGGCCGAAAAAGTCCGCCGCGAGCAGGAATACAACGAGCGCTTGGCCGAAGCCGCTCAGCGGGCGGACGCTGCCAACACCGCCAAGACCGAGTTCTTGCAGCGCATGAGCCACGACATCCGCACGCCCATCAACGGCATCCTGGGCATGGTTCAGGTTGCGGAATGCAGCAAGGACGACGAAGGGCGCCAAGAGGAATGCCTGCGGAAGATCAAGAGCTCTTCGAGCGTGCTTCTGGGCCTGGTCAACGAAGTGCTCGACATGTCCAAGCTGGAAAACGGGGAGATCCTGCTCGACGAGCAGCCCATGAACGTCTGCGACACCATGAAAGAGCTCTACGACGTCATCGGCCATCAGGCCGCCGTTCGCGACATCGCCATCACCCTGTCCGCGGGCACCGTCGAGCATCCGTGGGTGCTGGCGAGCGTCTCGCACGTGAAGCGCCTGCTGATGAACATCATGAGCAACGCCGTGAAGTACAACAAGGACGGCGGCAGCATCAAGGTTGATTGCCGTGAGGTGTCCTTCGACGGCGAGCGCGCCACCTACGAGTTTGTCTGCGCCGACACCGGCATCGGCATGAGCGAGGAGTTCCAGGAGCACCTGTTCGAGCCGTTCGCGCAGGAAAACCAAAACGGCGCGCAGTCTGCAGGCGGCACGGGTTTGGGCATGCCCATTGCCAAGAGCCTCGCCGAAACCATGGGCGGCAGCCTCGAATTCGAAAGCGAGCTGGGCGTGGGCACCACGTACGTCATCACGCTGCCGTTTACGGTGTGCGACGCGCCGATGGCCGCCGGGCCGGGCGGCGACGAGCCCGGCAGCGACGGCGATTCCATTGAGGGCATGCGCATCCTTCTGGTCGATGACAACGAGCTGAACGCCGAAATCGCCGAGTATCTGCTCACCGATGCCGGTGCGCAGGTCGCAAAGGCGCGCGACGGCCAGGAGGCGGTCGACGCGTTCGCGGCTTCGGCGCCGTTTAGCTTCGATGCGGTGCTGATGGACATCATGATGCCGGTGATGGACGGCTACGAGGCGACCAGGAGCATCATCGCGCTGGACCGCCCCGACGCCAAGCGCGTGCCCATCATCGCCATGACGGCCAACGCGTTCGCCGACGATCGCCGCCTTGCGCGCGAGGCGGGCATGGTCGCGCACGTGTCGAAACCCTTCGATCTGAACCAGCTGACGAAGCTGCTGTCGCGCTATCGCCGCGGCGGGGCGGCGTCGTCTGCTGCGCACGAAGATCGCCCCGAGGTGGGGAAGAATAATCGAACCGAGCCGGCGTAATCGGGGTATAGTAGACGGTTAGCACGGCATTTTCCGCGCCCGGTGCGGAGAAAGAACGAGGATTTGCATGGATACGCGAAACGAAGACAGCGCAGATGCTTCGGTTTACGAGCCCGCCTCGTCCGAACGCATGACGCGCGCGGAATTCGAGGACGAGCTCGTCCGTCTTCGCTTGCTGTATCCCGTGGTGAGCCTGCTCACGAAGGAGCAGGCCGAATCGGAGCGCCACTGCCTGCTGTGCGGGCAGGATTGCCCCTGCATGCGCCAGGTGTGCCTGGACGTGTTCGACTCGCACAGCGAGGAAACCAAGATGCTGCGCATGGGCGACAATCGGCATCAGGCGACGGCGCGCTACGTGGAGATCGACGGCGAGCCGCACGTGCTGCTCACGGCGACGCCCCTCACCCTCAACGACGGCGCCCTAAGCTCGGAGCTTTTGTACCGCGACGCGCTTTCCGGCGTGTACAACCGCCGTTTCTACGAGGACAACCTGCGGCACCAGCGCATGTACGCCGGCGTCGCCCTCATCGACCTCGACGATTTCAAGCTCATCAACGACACGTTAGGTCACCATGCGGGCGACATGGCCATCAAAACGGTCGGCAAGACCATCCGCTCCTGCGTGCGCGAATCCGACGTGATCGTGCGCTACGGCGGCGACGAGTTCGTGCTGGTGCTTCCCGGCATATCCTCCGAAGATTTCGCCCGCAAGCTGCGCAGCATCGACGATGCCCTGTCCCGCATGTCGCTTCCCGGGTACAACCACATGCGCATCACCGGATCGATCGGCGGCGTGCTGGCGGAGGGCCGCACGGTCGAGGACGCCGTCAAGGCCGCCGACAAGCTGATGTACCGCGCCAAGCAGCGCAAGGACACGGTCGTCACCGAGCTTGACGTCGTGGACGAGGAAACCGAATACGCCAAGCCGCTTCTGCTCATCGTCGACGATTCGCTGATGAACCGCGAGATCTTAAGCGAGATGCTCAAAGGCGACTACGACATCATCGAAGCGGAGGACGGCAGGGGAGGCATCGAGCAGCTCGAAAAGCACGGCAGCGAGATCTCGCTGGTGCTGCTGGACATCGTGATGCCCGGATCGAGCGGCTTCGACGTGCTGTCGTCGATGATGCGCCGCGGGTGGATCGAGGACATCCCCGTCATCATGATCTCCTCGGAAGATTCCGACGAAGTGGTGCTGCGCGCCTACGAGCTGGGCGCCTCCGACTACATCAGCCGCCCCTTCGACGCGCGCATCGTGCGCCAGCGCGTGAGCAACATCATGCGCCTGTACGCCAAGCAGCGCAGGTTGACCGAGCTGCTCTCCCAGCAGTTCCACGAGCGCGAGCGCGACAGCCGCATGCTGGTGGACATCATGGGCGGCGCCATGGAGCTGCGCAACGGCGAAAGCGGCCCGCACGTGCACCACGTGCGCACGCTCACGGAGATCCTTTTGGAGCGCCTGGTGCAGAAAACCGACCGATACGCGCTCGGCGTGAGCGAGCGAGGCGCCATCGCCATGGCCTCGACGCTGCACGACATCGGCAAGCTGGCCATCGACGACAAGATCCTCAACAAGCCCGGACGCTTGACGGACGAGGAGTTCGCCATCATGAAGACCCACACCACCATCGGTGCGGACATGCTGGAGCAGCTCGATCAGTATTCCGAAAGCTCGCTGGTGAAAACGGCGCGCGACATCGCCCGCTGGCACCACGAGCGCTACGACGGCCGCGGCTACCCCGACGGCTTGGTGGGGGACGACATCCCCATTTCCGCGCAGGTGGTTTCGGTGGCCGACGTGTACGACGCGCTGACGAGCGACCGCGTGTACAAAAAGGCGTTCTCGCACGAAACCGCCATGGGCATGATCCTGAACGGCGAGTGCGGAACGTTCAACCCGCTGCTTTTGGAGTGCCTGGTCGATGTCGAGGATCGCATTCAGATCGAGCTGAACTCATCGGAAAGTGCCCCCCCCCCAATTATTGGCTACAAAGTGACGAAGGGTGAAAGCCATGTCGATTAAGGACGCATACGACAAACTGGGAGCCGACTACGACGACGTGCTGCATCGCTTGATGAACGACGCGCTGGTCAGCCGGTTCGCCACGAAGTTCTTGGAAGAGGAAAGCTTCGAGAAGCTGCGCGCGGCCCTTGCCGCCGGCGATGCCAAGGAGGCGTTCATGGCGGCGCACTCGCTCAAGGGCATCGTGCAGAACCTGGGCTTCTCGAACATGTTCGACCCGGTGATCAAGATCACCGAAACGCTGCGCGCCGGATCGCTTGCGGGCACCGACGAGATGTTCAAGGCGGTCGAGGCCGAGTACGACCGCACGGTGGCGGCGTTGAAGGAATACCTGTAGGGCGCGAGAGCGCGAGGAGAGGCAAACATGAGCATCGAATGGCAGGCGGGCAAGCAGTACCGCGAGATCGTATATGAAACCTGCGACGGCATCGCCAAGATCACCATCAACCGGCCCGAGCGCCGCAACGCGTTCACGCCGCTGACGGTCAACGAGATGTACGACGCGTTCACCGTGGCGCGCGACGACGCGTCCGTGGGCGTCATCATCCTGACGGGCGCCAACCACGGCGGGCGCCACGAGGACGAGGCGTTCTGCTCGGGCGGCGACCAGAAGATCCGCGGTAACGGCGGGTACGTGGGCGAGGACAACATCCCGCGCCTAAACGTGCTCGACTTGCAGCGCCTCATCCGCGTGGTGCCCAAGCCGGTCATCGCCATGGTCAACGGCTACGCCATCGGCGGCGGGCACGTGCTGCACATCCTGTGCGACCTGTCCATCGCGGCCGAGACGGCCAAGTTCGGCCAGACGGGCCCGAAGGTGGGCAGCTTCGACGCCGGTTACGGCGCGGGGTATCTGGCGGCCATGGTCGGTCAGAAGAAGGCGCGCGAGATCTGGTACCTGTGCCGTCAGTACACGGCGGCCGAGGCGCTTGAGATGGGCATGGTCAACAAGGTGGTGCCCTTCGAGGAGCTTGAGGCCGAAACGGTGCAGTGGGCGCGCGAGATCCTGCAGTTCAGCCCCACGGCGCTGCGCTTCATGAAGGCGTCGTTCAACGCGGCCACCGACGGCCTGGCCGGCCTGCAGCAGTTCGCCGGCGACGCGACGCTTCTGTACTACACCACCGACGAGGCGAAGGAAGG
>CAVGWX010000075.1:0-10557 GCA_963633085.1 Prevotella sp. CAG:279
TGCGCACCATGGGCAAGGTCGGCGGCGGGGCGGTGTTTCTGCTCGACTTCGGCAAAGGCCTGGCCTCGGGGCTCATCGCCGTGGTCGCAGTGGGCCTGTTCGGCGGCGGAACGTCGCTCACCGGGCGAACCATCGGCTACAGCGACTTCGTTACCGTGGCGTTCCTCGGCTGCACCTGGGGGCACATCTTCAGCCCGTGGCTGGGCTTTCGCGGCGGAAAGGGCATCGCGGTGGCCATTGGCTGCCTGTTCGTGACCTTCGGGCCTGCTGGCGCCGCCCTTGAGCTGGCGATATTCGCGGTCGTCGTGGCGATATCGAAGTACGTCTCGGCGGGGTCGATCGCCGCCGCCGCGCTGTGCCCGGTGCTCGGCGCGTACTACTTTTTGTTCAGCACGTTCGCCCCGGCGGCGTTTGCCTGCACGCTGGCCGTGGGGTTGACGGTCATCTGGGCCCATCGCGGCAACATCGAGCGTCTGCGCGCCGGCACCGAGCGGCGCGTGGGCGGCAAGAAGACGGAATCGTAAAGGAGGGTCGGCATGAAGGTTGCGGTCATCGGCGCCGGTTCCTGGGGAACCGCACTCGCGCAGACGCTGGCGCAAAACGGGCATAACGTGGGGCTGTGGGCGCGCAGGACCGAGGTGGTGCACAGCATCAACCACGAGCACGTGAACCCGCGCTACCTTTCCGACGCCAAGCTGTCGAGCAACATCGTGGCGACCACGTCCTACACCGACGCGCTGCTGCGCGCGAAGGCCATCGTGGTGGTGACGCCGTCGAACCTGCTGCGCGGGGTGGCGCGCGCGTTTTCCGACGTGGTGGACGCCGACGCGCCCATCATCATCTGCTCGAAGGGCGCCGAGGCCGAAAGCGGCCTTTTGCCCGTGGGCGTGTTTGAGTCGGAAATGGGCAACGCCGACCGCCTGGCGGTGCTTTCGGGCCCCAACCACGCCGAGGAGGTCATCAAGGGCAAGTTCGCCGGAACCGTGGTGGCGAGCTCCTCGCCGCAGACCGCCGAGCTGTTCCGCGACCTGTTCGCCTCGCCGACGTTTCGCACGTACACCTCCGACGACGTGACCGGCGTGGAGCTGTGCGCGGCGTTCAAGAACGTCATCGCCATCGCCGTGGGCGTGGCCTACGGGCTGGGCTACGGCGACAACACGGCGGCCATGCTCATGACGCGCGGCATGGCCGAGATGAGCCGCCTGACCGTGAAGTGCGGCGGCAAGGCCATCACGTGCATGGGACTTGCCGGCGCGGGCGACCTTATCGCCACCTGCACCTCCGAGCATTCGCGCAACCGCAGCTTCGGCGTGGAGCTGGCGCAGGGCGGCACGCTCGACGCCTTCCGCGAGCGCACGCACATGGTCGTCGAAGGCGCGCTTGCGTGCAAGACGCTCAAGACACTTTCCGACGCCTACCGTGTCGAGCTGCCCATCACCGACGTGGTGCGCGCCGTGGTGTGGGAGGGGGCCGACCCCACCGAGGCCGCCAAGCAGCTCTTCGCCCGCCCCCTCACGACGGAGTTTTACGGGCTATAGGGTTGACCTGGGACGATATGAGCGCGGGCTAATATCGTCCGCATGGCGCTATGCGCGCGGGATCTCCAGCAGCTTCTGCTTCAGGTCGGCTTCCATGCGGCGCATCTCAGCCTCGGCCTCGGCGCGCTTCTGGCGCCCTTCGGCCTGGATCTGCATGACCTCGTCGAAGGTCTTGATGAGCGTCTCGTTGGTGTTCTTGAGCGTCTCGATGTCGACGATGCCGCGTTCCGATTCGCGGGCGACCTCGACGGTGGAGGAGTGCAGCATCTCGGAGTTCTTCTTGAGCAGGTCGTTCGTCATGTTCGTGACGGCGTTCTGCGCGCGTACGGCCTCGGCCGAGTTCGCGATGCCGAGGGCGAGCACCATCTGGCTCTTCCACAGCGGGATGGTGTTGACGAGGGTGGTCTGTATCTTCTCGACGAGCACGATCTCGTTGTTCTGCACGAGGCGGATCTGCGGGGCCGTCTGCATGGCGATGGTGCGGGTGAGGTCGAGGTCGGAAAGCTTCTTCTCGAAGCGGTTGCACATGGCCTCGAAGTCCTGCGCCGCCTGCGCGTCCTCGGCGCGGCCGGTCTCGTTGGCGCGCGCCACCAGCTGCGCCAGCTCGCCCGAGCGAGCCTCGGCGAGCTTCTTGCGCCCTGCGAGCAAATACATCGTCAGCTCCTTGAAGTACGTGAGGTTCAGCTCGTACATCTGGTCGAGCATGGCCGCGTCCTTCATGAGCGTCACCTGGTGGGCCTTGAGCGCATCGGTGATCTTGTTGACGTTCGCCTCGGCCTTGTCGTAGCGCGCACGCATCGACTCGATCTTGTTCGCGCCCTTCTTGAAGAAGCCGAACAGCCCCCGCTCCTCGGTGGCGTCGAAGCTGCGCAGCTCGGTGACGACGTCGGTGAGAAGCCCTCCCACCTCGCCGAGGTCCTTCGTGCGCACGCTTTCGAGCGCCGTTTCGGAGAAGTCGGCCATCTTCTTCTGCGCGCCCGCGCCGTATTGCAGGATGGCGGTGGAGTCGCGCACGTTGATCTGCTCGGCGAACGCGTCGACCATCTGGCGCTCCTCATCGGTGAGCATGCTGCCGTCGATCTGCGCGCAGGCGTCGTCGGCGCCGGCCGCGATGGCGGTTTCGCCTGTGGGCTGCGCCGTCAGCGCCGTTGGCGCGGGCTCGTCGGCAAGCGAGGGGGTGAGCGTGAGCTCGGGGGTTTTCTGCAGGGCGTTTTCGGTGGTCATGCTTGCTGCCTTTCCTTGTCGTTTGCGTGCTGATGGTCGGTTTCGCTGCGCGGGCGCCGTGACCGCAGCCCGCGTGATCGCAGCGGCTGCGGCCCGCCTGCGCGGGCGCTCTACGTGCTCGAAGCGCCGGGGCGCGGTGCGGCGCTTATTTTCTCGAACGGGTTTTCCGCAAGCCCGTCTTGGGCCAACATGGTCTCGAGCACCGCTATGTCGCTCGTCACGTCGATGGCCTTGTCGTGGAACAGGGAATCGAGCAGCTTTTCGAATGCCGTGCTCAAGCTGTCGAGCGCCCCGGCGATCTTTTGCTGCGAGGTGCGGGCGGCCTCGGTTTGCACCGGCTGCTGCTCCAGTTCGCGGTAGGAGTCGAGCAGCTTCACGGTGGTGGGCAGGTAGTAGTCCATGAGCTGGTCGAGGTCTCCGATGACCTCGGGGTTCGCGGCCGCCGCATCCAGGATGGCGCGCACTAGGTGCTCGATCCCGTCGATTTTCCGCGACACGCCCTCGTTTGCGACGCCGTCGCGCGCTTCGCAGATGGCCGCGACGTACGCCTCGCCTTGTTCAAGGACGCGCTGCGCCTCAGGCGCGATGCGCTCGTTGGCCGTATCGTCTCTCGGCTTGACGGAATCCGCCAGGGCGCGCTGTTCCTGCTGGCGCCGAGACGCCTCGCCGGCAAGCCGATGCTCGTCGGCTGCTTCGCGGGTTATGAACAGCATGTCGTTCGTCTCATTGAAAGAACCCTGCTTGAGCAGGCCTTTCGATATCATGGCCTTCACGTTCGCGCGCACCTTGCCCGCTCGGGTCGCGCTGCCCGAAGCCAGCTCGTCGATGCTGCACGCCTGCCGACCCCCGATGACGGTGCGGTAGCGGTCGAAGGCGGCGGCGAGCCGCAACTTCCGCGCGCCGGTAAACACAAGCGCCGCGCAGCCGAGCGCGCCCGCGGCGGTAAGCGCCAGCGCGCCGGTGAGGTTCGCGAAGGCGGCGACCGCCCCTAAGACGAGCACCGGCACCGCCACGACCACGCCCGCGACGATGAACGCGACGCCGCCCGCGCGCTGCCCGACGGCGCTGCCGTAAAGCGCCTTGGCGCCCGCATCGCGCTCGGGCTTCTTCGCGAGGGGTTTTGCCTGGTTGCCGTTGCATGCTTCCTGCGGGGAATACGAATAGCTCCATCGGCCGGATGACGAGCTGTGCCGAACCCCTCCGCGTCGGGTGGCGCCGCTTGTTTGGTTTGCGTTGTCGTTGGGGGTTGCCATGTTCGCCTTTCTGCCTGCGCGATGCTTGCTTGGCGGAAGCGTATATATCCTGCTCATCTTACCGCACAAGAATCTGCGCCACGGCCTTTTGTCATTGCCCCGTCATCCTTGGCGGCGGATGCCGGTGCTGTGGAAACGCCCCGGGCGCGGTCGCGGCGCCGGTATAATGCCGGGCATGAGCATTTTCGCGAACAGCGGCACGAAGCCGCACAAGAAGAATTTCGTCACCCGGCGCATCGAAGCGTGGTGCAGCCGGCTGTTAGGCGCCGTCAACGAGGGCACCCTCGCCGAGCAGGAGGCGGAATACGCCGCCGGGCGCACCTCGCGCGACTACATCTGGAACACGGTGGGCGTGGGGCTGTGGGGCTGCGTGTTCCCGCTGCTGACCATCGTGGTCACGCAGCTTTCCGGCACCGAGCAGGCCGGCATGTTCTCGCTGGCGTTCGTCACGGCGCTTCTGCTCATGTTCGTGGGCAACTACGGCGTGCGCAACTTCCAGGCGTCCGACCTCGACGAGGAATATTCCTTCAACGACTACCAGGCCAACCGCATCCTCACCTGCATCATCATGCTCATCGCCGGCGTGGCGTACTGCTCGCTGCGCGGCTATTCCGACCAGATGTTCCTCATGAGCATGGGCGTGTACGTCTACAAGATGATCGATGCGCTGGCCGACGTGTACGAGGGGCGCCTGCAGCAGGTCGACAAGCTCTACCTGGCCGGCATGTCGCAGGCGTTCCGGTCGCTGGCGGCGCTCGTGGTGTTCAGCTTCGTGCTGCTCATCTCGCACAGCGTCGCCGCGGCGTCGATCGCCATGGCCGTGGCGGCGGGCGCGACGTTCGCGGTGTTCACCTTCCCGCTGACGCTCTTGGAAACGCCGAAGTCGCGCAGGCTGGACCCTGCGCACGCCTTGGGCCTGCTCAAGCAGTGCTTCCCGCTGTTCGTGGCGCTGTTCATGTACAACCTTATCGACAACATGCCGAAGTTCGTCATGGAAGGGGTGCTTGCCTACGACAACCAGCTGTACTACAACGCGCTGTATTTCCCCGCCCACGCCATTCTGTTGACCAGCGGTTTCATTTACAAGCCGCTGCTTTTGCGCATGGCCGCGGCATGGGCCGACCCCGCCAAGCGCAAGCGCTTCGACCTGATCATCTTCATCATCTTGGGCGTCATCGTGGTGATCACGCTGCTCATGGCATTCGTCATGGGATGGATCGGCCTGAAGATCATGTCGGTCCTCTACGGCATCGATTTCGAGCCGTATAGGGGGCTGTGCTACGTGATGCTGGCGGCCGGAGGCGTGACCGCGGGCATCGAGTTCCTCTACCAGGTGATCACCGTGCTGCGCCGCCAGCGCGCCGTGACGAAGCTCTACCTGATCACGTTCGGCTTCAGCCTGTTCGTGCCGGTTTTGCTCGTGAACTTCACGGGGCTGCCCGGCGCGGTCATTGGGTATCTCATCGTGATGTGCATCCTGCTGGTGCTGCTGGTCAGCGAGTACATCTCGATCAGAACCGACCTGCGCCGCAAGCTGACCGGCAAGGAAACGGCCAACGCCGAGATGCCGCGTGCCTCCCGCGCGCTGCCGGCCGCCGGCCGAAGCACGGCGAGCATCGGCGATGAGGCGGTGTTCGAGGTCGACGAGAGCGGCCGCGCGCGCAGTGCGGCAGCGCAGGGCTTCGGCGGCGCGGCCGACTGGCTGCGCCGAAAAGCAAGCGGCGAAGGCCCGAAGCGCCCGGGGCATGCCGCTTCGCCTGCGAGGCGCCAGGGCCGCCCCGCCCCCGGCGACCATGCGGCAAACAGGGCCGCGAGCGCCCGTCCCACGCGCCGCCGCCCCCGCTAGCGCCCGCTCGACCGGCTAGGATGCAGGCGATGTTCGGACGGGAGCGTCCTGCCGGCCGACAGGCGAGGCGCTCGCGCGGTTTCCCGTCGCGCTGCGTTGCGCAATTGAGCGAGGTCGTAGCATCCTTGAATCCGGATAATTCACTCCTGTTCCGATAGCGGCGGTCGCGATTTGTCGCAAGCGTCGCTCGTCGCCTCAAATCAAGCGGACAGTGCGGCAAATCGCGCAAATATGACCTTTTACCCAAAATTTCGAAAAGGCGGGAATTGTTCGGGGGGGGGGTGCTCCTTGTTCGTGTATACTCCAGGTAGTGAACATTCTCGACTCAGCAGGAAGGCGCGTGGGAGTGTCATGGGCGGGTTAAACCTTCTTATCCTCGAAGACGATCCGGAGTACCAAAAGGTGCTGCGCGACATGGTGGCAACCTATCCGGGTTCCACCGGTCTTGTCGTTGACGTCATCTCGAGCACCGCTACGCTCGAAGCCCTCGTTTCGTCCGGTGCGCGCATCGATATCTTCATGACCGACATCAACCTGGGCCAGGGAAAGCCCAGCGGCATCGAGGTCGTGCGCCGCTACTTCGCGGCTTCAAGCAACACGCAGGTCGTCTACATTTCCGGCTACGTGGAGTACTGCACGCCCGTCTATCAGACCGACCATGCGTATTTCCTGCTCAAACCGGTGAAGCAGTCCGACCTCGACGCGGCGCTCGATAAGGCGGTCGCCAACCTGCGCGGCAGCGCGTGCGCGCCGGTGGCGCTGCAGCACGGCGGCACCATCACCATGGTCGACCCAGCGAACATCGAATACATCGAAAGCGATCGTCGCAAGGTGCGCGTGTTCACCGTTTCGGGCCGCGTGATCGAAACCTATTCGACGCTCGGCGACATGCTCGCGATGCTGCCGGGCAGCTTCATCCAGTGCCACAAGAGCTACCTGGTGAACATGGCGGAGATCGCGGAGCTGCGTCCCAGCGGCATCCTGTTGCGCTCCGGCTCCGAGGTGCCGGTCAGCCAGCGTCAGCGTCGCGCCGTCCGCGACGCCTTCTTCGCATTCGTCGGATTGAAGGCCTAATTCCCACATATGGCTCTGAGAGCTTGCAACATCGCGCTCATGGCGATCGTCGCCGTGTGCTTCGTCGTCTCCACGGTGGTGCTCATGCACCGCTTCGGCGGCCGGCGCCGCGCGCAGCGTGCGGCGCAGCTGCTGTTCCCGATCAGCCAGTTTCTGGTGGTGGAGCTGCTTGTCGCCTGCTGCTTGGCCTACAAGCTGCCGCTGTTCGAATCGGTGCTGTTCACCTGTTTGGGAATCTGCTGCCTTCCCGTCGACGCGCGCCTGTTCCGGGCGCTCGACCGATCTTTCGATGCGGAGGCCGAGGAGCTGCGCGCGGGCCTGCTTTCCGAGCAGCTTGCGGTGCAGCAGGCGTGCCAGGCCCGCGCGCGCTCTGAGGCGGCCGAGGCCGCCCGCGTGCGCCGCTCGATGATCGATCAGCTGCGCGCGGCCGATGCGCAGCTTGACGAGCGCAGCGCCGCGGGCGCGACGCGCAACCTGGAGCAGGCGGTCGAGCTTGCGGGAACGCGCGCGCTGCGCCTGTGCCAAAACCACGCGATCGACGCTCTGCTGCAGGTGAAGTCGCATGCGGCACGCGAAGCGGGCATCGCCTTCGACGTTGCCGCCGACGTTCCCATTGACCTGAACCTGCCCGAGGTCGAGGTGTGCGGCGTGCTGGCGAACCTGGTGGACAACGCGATGAACGCCACGCGCGAGCTTGACGAGGGCAAGCGCTTGGTGAAGGTTTCCGCCTGCGTGCGCGCGAACTTCCTGGTCATCAGCGTGCGCAACAGCTATGCGGCGCAGGCTTGCGAGGCGAAGGGCGCGAAGGCGCCCTCATCCGCCGCTTCCCGCACACCCGCGGAGCCGTCGCTTTGCGTGCGCCACGGCTGGGGTCAGGGCATCGTGCGCTCCATCGCCGAGCGTCACGGCGGCACGTTTAAGGTATCTGCCGACGACGAGGGCCTCTACGTCGCCACCGCCATCATGACCATAGATGGGGACGGTGGGCGATGATGGGGCAGTATTCTCTTTCCGAATTCGCGTTGATGGGTATTCTCATCAACACCATGTTTTTCGAGTCGGAGCTTGTCTATGCCTGGCTGATGACCAGGCTGCTCAAGGTTCCCCGCAAGCTGGCGTATTGGCTGGCGACCGTGGTGCTCATGGTGGCGACGCCCCTTGTCCGCGCCTATGCTCCCACGCCCGTCATCCTGCTGGTCAGCTTGGGCATGGTGGCGCTTCCCATCGTCTTTTCGGAGGGGTCCTTGGGTCGTCGGCTTCTGCTGACCGCGCTGGCGATGGCGCTGAACCTGCTGTGCGATGCGGCCACCGCCGCAGCCTGGTCGACGCTCACGGGGTTTTCCGAGACATCGTACGAAACCGTGCTGGGAGCCCCGGCGCTGTTCGCCTCTTTGGAGCTCATCCGCCTCGCCGTGCAGCTGATCGTCTCCTGCGGGCTTATCTGGTTCGTCGAGCGGTTCTTCCCGGCGAAGGGCGCTGCGGCCGACGACGAGGTCCCGGCGGTGATGCGCCATTTCGCATGCTTTCCCATCATGCAGTTCACCTTGCTTTCCGTGGCGTTTTTCGTCATCACCTACCAATGCGCCATCGATGCGGCCATGAACCTGGTTCTTGCCGTTATCGCCGCCGTGTGCGCCATCGTCGACGTTTTGCTGCTGCGGTCGTTTTCCCGCGCGAACCGCGCCGAGCGCCAGGCGGCTCGCGCCGAGCTGATGCAGACCCAGCTTGACGAGTACCTGAAGTCCTACGAGCAAACCATGGAGCAGGTGACCTCGGCCGCACGCGCGCGCCATGACCTTCGCAACCAGGTGCAGGTGGCCTCGGCGATGGCCGAGCGAGGGGAGTTCGACCACGCGCACCGCTACGTGCAGGCGATGCTCGCCGAAGTGCAGCGCATCTCGCGCGAGCAGGGCGACGACGATATGGTAGGCTGAAGGCGCCGACGCCGCGCCTGCGTTCGCGTGCCCGCGCGGCTTTTGTAGGGAACCTTCGCGAAGGGATCGCCATGTCAACGCCTGTATCCGTCGCATCCGCCGAATCTGTTGAATCCGGCAAGCCCACCGGCTGCGCCGGGACTGTTCCGCCTGCCGCGCTTGGCGGGTCCGCCGGCGCGCTCGGGTCCGCCGGCGCGCCCGCGGCCGATCCCGCCGAGCTCGCGCGTGCCCAGGATCCCGAAACGGGAAGGGAGACCGCCCGCCGCGTGCGAGCGCTCGGCGAGGAGGCCGCCCCCGCCCTTATCGAGGCGCGCCGGGCCTTCCACCGCTTCCCCGAGCTTTCCGGCAACGAGTCCCATACGTGCGAGATGCTGTGCGCGCACCTCGATGAGCTGGGCGTTCCTTATAAGCGCGTGGCGAAAAACGGCATCTTGGCCACCATCGCCGGCACGGCGCCCGGCGCTTACGATAAGGCGGGCCGCCCGCGCCGTCGCGTGGCCCTGCGGGCCGACATCGACGCGCTGCCCGTCACCGAGAAGACCGGCGCGCCGTTTTCCTCGGAAAACGAGGGCGTCATGCATGCATGCGGGCATGACGCGCATATGGCGATGATGCTCGGGGCGGTGCGCATCCTGCGCGACATGGCCGACCGGCTTTCAGGCGAGGTGCGCGTCATCTTCCAGCCGGCCGAGGAGATCTCCATCGGGGCGCTTTCCATGATCGAGGCCGGCGCGCTTGAGGGCGTCGACGCCATCTACGGCGCGCATATCTGGAGCGAGGTCGACGCGGGCACGGTGTCGTGCGCGCCGGGGCAGCGCATGGCGAACACCGACTGGTTCCGCATCGACATCGAGGGCGTGAGCGCGCACGGGTCGATGCCGCACAAGGGCGTCGACGCGGTCGTGGTGGGGGCCGAGCTGGTGATGTCGCTGCAGGTGCTGGTCAGCCGCGACGTTTCGCCGTTCGAACCGGTCGTGGTGACCGTGGGCGAGTTCCACGGCGGCGAGGCGCGCAACATCATGGCGGGGCACGCCTACCTGACGGGCACGGTGCGCACCTGGTCGGCCGAGCTGCGCGCCGAGGTGCCGGACAGGCTTGCGCGCATCGTCGAGAAGGTGGCGAGCGCGTTCGGCGCGAAGGCGACGTTTGCTTTCGAGCAGGGCAACGCCGGGCTGGCGAACGATCCGGCCTGCGCCGAGGTGGCGCGCCAGGCGGTGATCGACGTGCTTGGGGAAGCGGGCGTGTCGGATTACCGTGGCACGCTTTCGGGCGAGGACTTCAGCGAGTATCTGCGCTTCGTGCCGGGCGTGTTCTGCTTCGTGGGCACGCGCAACCCCGAAGTCGGCGCCGTCCACCCGCAGCACAGCTGCTACTACACCGTCGACGAGGACGTGCTCGCGAAGGGAAGCATGGTGGCCGCGCAATGGGCCTGCCGCATGCTGGCCTAACGGACCTCCCCATCGGCTCGTTTGATCCTGCAGCCGTATGCTGGCCTAACGGGACCTCCCCATCGGCCCGTTTGATCCTGCAACTAAAATTCGTGGGGTCGAGCGAAAGCGCTGATACTGAATACGCCCTTCCCTCGCCGGCAGGCGGGGAGGACAATCGGTTCGTGGCGCGGGGCGGTGACCCCAGCGAAAGCCGCCGCCTTCGGGCTGGCCTTGTCGAGAAACGTCCCGCCCCGCGCC
>CAVGWX010000076.1:0-10527 GCA_963633085.1 Prevotella sp. CAG:279
GAGAACGGTATGGCATTTCCGAAATTCAACGCCGGTGAAGGCGGCATGCTCGACAGCATCAAGTCCAAGCTCGGTTTCCCCGACGATTCCGGCTATGGCAGCTACCGCAGCCGTTCCCGCAAAGACGACGACTACGACGATTACGACGACTACGATGAAGAGGACTACGCCGACGACTACGATGATGCCGACGACGCCCCTTCCTCGAACTACGATCCGTACTCCTCGGTCACCACGCGCCCGGCGCGCGGCAGCCATGCCCGCGTAAGCTCCGCATCAACCTCTTCGGCCTACCGCCCGGCCAAGCTCGTCTCCATCGACGACGTTCGCGCGCATACGACGGTGCCGGAAAGCCTCAACCGCGACCCGCTTCCGCCGCGCAAGGTGTCGACGTCGAGCTTCGGCAACCGCACCATGGTCGATGCGACGCAGCCCGCCGCAGCCAACACGCCGAACGGGCGTGCGGCCGCCGCGGCTGGCAAGGAACGCTCCGAGAGCCTCAATGCCCTGTTCTCCAGCACGGCCGAGGCGGCCGGATCTGCGGATGCGTCCGCGAAGGCGTCCGATGCTCCCACGGCGAAGATTGCGCGCCCGCAGGCATCCTCGACGAGCTTCGACCCGTACAAAGCGTACGAGGGAACGGCGCCGGGCACGCACAGCCCGACCCGCTCGGTCACCGTGATCAAGCCGACGAGCTACGGGGAGTGCGAGAAGGTCGCCAAGGCGCTCAAGGCCGGCGACGCGGTCGTTCTCGCCTTGAAGTCGACCCCGGATGCGCTCGCCAAGCGCGTGCTCGACTTCTCGTTCGGCGTTTCCAGCGCCCTGGACGCGAACGTCGATTGCATCGCCGACAAGGTGTTCGTCATCGCCCGTGGGCAAGGCCTGACCGATGCGGAGCGCATGAGCATTCGCAGCCAGGGCGTTCTGTAGGCAACCCGTCCGCTTCGCCTCGCTGCCTGCGCTTGCCTGGCCGGCGGGGTTTCGTTGAGGAGTTTTATCCGGCATGCTCACATTGAAGTACCTTATCGTCTCTGTGTCCGATGCGTACTGCATGGTCATATTCGTCTACGTGCTCCTGTCGTGGTTCCCGACCGACCGCGGCTTGTTGGCGGACATCAACCACGTGCTCGCAAAGGTGTGCGATCCGTATTTGAACCTGTTCAAGCGTCTGTTGCCTCCTATTGGAGGTATGGTGGATGTGACGCCGATCATTGCCCTGCTTGTACTACAATTCGGGGTACGTTTACTGATAAACTTGCTGTAACTGCGCATAGGCGCATCTCGTTCGCATGATGAAGGGATAGAACATGGCTATCACGTCAGCTGAAATTCACAACCAAAGCTTCTCGATCGACCGCAAGGGCTACGACGTCGACGAGGTCGATGTCTTCCTCGAGCATGTCGCCGACGAGATAGACGGGTTGAACCAGCAGATCGATTCCCTCAATGCGAAGCTCAGCGACAACTTCTTCGCAGGTTTCGATACGCCGGCCGCTCCGGTCGAGGAAAAGGTTGAGGAGCCGAAGCCCGCCGAGCCGGCGCCTGCCGTCGACGATTCCGTCCTGGCCGAGAAGGACGCCCGCATCGCCGAGCTCGAGTCCCAGCTCGACGCGAAGAAGGCCGACGACAACGCCATCGCCCAGGCGCTCATCATCGCCCAGCGTTCCGCCGACGAGATCCTCTCCAACGCCAAGGCCGACGCCGCTGCCACCATCAAAGACGCCGAAGACGAGGCCGAGCGCATCCTCGACAAGGCGGAGGCCGACCGCCAGAAGGTCATCGACGCCATCAAGAAGCTCGAAGAGGACCGCGAGGACGCACGCGAAGATTACCGCGACCTGCTGACCGACTACATCACCGACGCTACGCGCAAGCTCGCTGAAATCGGCGAGAAGGCTCCGAACGCTTCGTCCATCGTGTCCGGCGGCGCTCACAGCCACGTGAAGGTTGCCGAAAGCAATCCGGCCGGCGCTGCACCCGTGCTTTCCGGCTTCGACACCCCCGCAACCGTCGACGGCTCGGACGCCTACAGCGCCTCCGCATCCTCGGCGAGCGCTTCCCCGGCCGTCACGTCCCCGGTCGCCTCGACGGTCGAGAAGGATCTTTCCGGCTTCGGCGACGCTGCCGATGCGTTCGACATCGACGATCTGGACTAACTTGCTCACATGAAAAAGGCCGGTATTTTGCCGGCCTTTCCTATGTCCGTTCCCTGAAACGCAAAAAGGCCCCTTCGGGGGCCTTTTTCGTTGAAAGATGCGAGCGGGTCGATAAGCCGGGTTCTGTCGTTGGACGATCATTTATCTCGAACGCGCGTCGCCGCACGCCTCAAGCACGCAACCCGAACGCACGGAAGGGCAGCCGTATCGCGTTCCTATTTGCGCTTGCTCCAGATGGGGTTTTCCAAGCCATGCTGTTGCCAACACGCTGGTGCGCTCTTACCGCACCGTTTCAGCTTTTCTCCCGCTAACAAGGGCGCGAAGCCCTGTTGGGTGCGGGGGAGTTTCCTTTTCTGTGGCACTTTCCGTCGGGTCGCCCCGCCCAGCCGTTAGCTGGCACCTTGCCCTTTGGAGCCCGGACTTTCCTCACGCCCCGAAAGGCGCGCGATCGTCTGGCTCGCTCGCGTGTGGTATTCTACCATATCAAACCGTGGAACAAGGAGCATCATGGCAACCTGTGCACTCGTGGGCGCAACGTACTTCAACGAATCCGATTTCATGGCGCGCTACCAGGCGGGTGAGTTCGATTTCGTGATCGCCGTCGATGGCGGGTTCGCCCCGCTTGAGGCTTGCGGCGTGGCTCCCGACATGGCGGTGGGGGATTTCGATTCCTTGGGGTATGTTCCCCGTGCCAAGCGCGTTTCCCGCCATCCCGTCCATAAAGACCAGTCCGACATGGAGCTGGCCATGGAAAAGGCGCTCAACTACTCGCACGACACCCTGTTCGTGTACGGCGGCATCGGCGGCCGGCTCGATCATACGCTCGCGAATCTCCAGCTGTTCTCGCGTTTCTCCGAGCGCGGCGCGTTCGTCACCGCCATTGCCGACAGGTTCGCTATCCGCATGGTCACCGGCCCCGATGCGTTCACCATCCCCGATGGCATCGACGCCGGATGCGTGTCGGTGTTCTCGGCGAACGACCGCTGCGAGGGGGTCATCGAGCGAGGGATGGAGTATTCCCTCGACGACGAGCCGCTCACCAACCGCACGAGCCGCGGCCTGTCCAACGAGCTTATCGGCCAGGAGGCGACCGTCGCCGTCGAGTCGGGCACCCTTTATGTCTTTTACCCCTTGCCCAAGACGCGTAAAGAGAGCGACGGCGTATAATCTACGCCGCGCCGATAGGGGCGCGACGGGGAGCTTGCGAGCGCGTTCGCGCCGGGCAGGCTGAGAGGGAGCGCCGTGGCGCTTCGACCCGCTGAACCTGTATGGGTAATGCCTACGAAGGGAGTCACCATGACGCAAGCAACGTCTTCGTCCTCGCTCATCACGCAAATCGATTTCGCCCGCGCCGGTCAGATCACGCCTGCCATGCGCATCGTTGCCGAAAAGGAAGGGCGCACCCCTGAATTCATCCGCGAGGGCGTGGCGGCAGGCCGCATCGCCATTCCGGCGAACATCCATCACGCCTCGCTTTCCCCCGAGGGCGTTGGCGAAGGGCTTCGCACGAAGGTGAACGTCAACCTCGGCATTTCCGGTGACCTTGCCGACGAGCCCGAGGAGTGGCGCAAGGTCGAAACGGCCCTGGAGCTTGGAGCCGAGGCCATCATGGACCTCTCCAACAGCGGCAAGACGCAGGCGTTTCGCACGAAGCTCATCGAGAAGTCCCCTGCGATGATCGGCACCGTTCCCATGTACGATGCCATCGGATACCTGGAAAAGGCGCTCATCGCCATCAAGGCCGAGGACTTCCTCGAAGTGGTGCGCCGCCACGCCGTCGACGGCGTCGATTTCGTGACCATCCATGCCGGCATGAACCGCCGCACCATCGAGTCGTTCAAGGAAACCGGGCGCCTCATGAACATCGTCAGCAGGGGCGGCTCGCTCATCTTCGCCTGGATGGAGGCGACGGGAAACGAGAACCCCTTCTACGAGCACTATGATGAGGTGCTGGAGATCCTGCACGAGCACGACGTCACCATCTCCATCGGCGACGCCATGCGCCCCGGGTGCAACTTCGATGCCACCGACGCCGGGCAGATTTCCGAGCTCATAGAAATCGGCAAGCTCACGAAGCGCGCGTGGGACGCGGGCGTGCAGGTGATGGTCGAAGGCCCGGGGCACATGGCCATCAACGAGATCGAGGCGAACATGCGCCTGGAAAAGCGCCTCTGCCATAACGCCCCGTTCTACGTGCTCGGTCCCTTGGTCACCGACATCGCCCCCGGCTACGACCACATCACGGCCGCCATCGGCGGGGCCATCGCGGCGTCGAGCGGCGCCGACTTCTTGTGCTACGTCACCCCGGCCGAGCATCTGCGCCTGCCCGATGCTTCCGATGTGCGCGACGGCCTCGTGGCGACGAAGATCGCCGCCCATGCGGCCGATATCGCCAAGGGCATCCCGGGTGCGCGAGATCGCGACAACCGCATGAGCGACGCGCGCCGCCGCATGGACTGGGATGAGCAGTTCAGCCTGGCCATCGACCCGGTCCGTCCGCGCAAGGTCTTCGAAAGCGCCCCGCCGGAGGTGGAGGGCACGTGCACGATGTGCGGCAAGATGTGCGCCGTTCGCACGGTGAACACCATCATGGACGGCCTGGTCATCGATCTGGATAACGAATAGAGGCCGCGCTGGCGGGGCAGGTGAGGGAAGGCGTTCGCCCCTCTGGCGGCAACGCTTCGGGAAGAGGTGCGCGATGAAAACGGTTCTGACCATTGCAGGGTCGGATTCAAGCGGCGGTGCCGGCATCCAGGCCGACATCAAGACGATCGAATCCTACGGCCTGTTCGCCACCTCCGCCGTCACCGCCATCACGGCGCAAAACACCTGCGGGGTCGCGGCCGTGCAGGATATCGACGCCGGCGTGGTGGCTGCGCAGATCGATGCCGTGTTCGAAGATATCCGCCCCGACGCCGTGAAGATCGGCATGGTGTCTTCCGCGAGCATCGTCGCCGTCATCGCCGACCGGCTCGCTAGCTGGGGCGCTCGCAACATCGTGGTCGACCCGGTGATGGTCGCCACCAGCGGCGCGCGCCTCATCGCCGCCGAAGCGGTAACCGCTTTGAGCGAAAAGCTGCTTCCGCTCGCGACGGTCGTCACCCCGAACATCCCCGAGGTCGAAGTGCTCTGCGGCTTTTCCCTTGACAGCGATTCCGACGTAGAGCGCGCGGCGCGGGCCATCTCGGCGAACATCGCCGGATCCGTGCTGGTGAAGGGCGGCCATCGCTGCGGGGCTGCCGACGATCTCCTCGTGACCGAAGAAGGCGGCCTTATCTGGCTGCGCGCCGATCGCATCGCGACGGGCAACGCCCATGGAACGGGCTGCACGCTTTCAAGCGCCATCGCCTGCGGCCTTGCGCAGGGCGACGACGTCGAGCGCGCTTGTCGGCGGGCCAAAGGCTTTGTGCGGGGAGCGATGTCGACGGGCCTTGACCTCGGATCGGGATCGGGCCCGCTCGACCATATGTGGTGCCACGGCGCGCCGCGCATCCCCGAATCCTGATGCGAGGCATCAGCGCGCGTAGACGCAACGCCCGCCCATCCAGGTAGCGATCACATTCGCGTCAAGGATACGCTCCTCTTCGCAGGTCAAAAGATCGGTGTCGCAAACGGCGATGTCCGCGAGCATTCCGGCTTTCAGCAAGCCGACGCGCTTTGCCATGCCGGCGGCAACGGCGCTGCCGTGCGTATAGGCGCGCAAGGCCTGCGCGCGAGCGATCTTCTGGTCGGGCAGCCACCCGCCTTCGGGAAGGCGCGTTGCGGGATCCCGCCTGGCGACGGCGCTGTAGATGACGCTCATAGAATCGATGTCCACCACCGGCGAATCGGTCCCGAAGGCGAGGGTGGCGCCTGCATCGATCAGGCTCTTGAACGGCCACATAAGCGGGACGCGCTCTTCCCCCAAATCGCGCTCCGGGCCGCCCGGGTCAAGCGTCATGTGCTCCGGCTGGACCGCTGCGACCACGTCAAGGGCCGCCAGCCTCTCGATATCCCCCGGAAGGAAGTTTTCCAGATGCTCCAAGCAGTTTCGCGCACCGTGGGGGAGCGCCCCATAGGCGCGCCGGGCTTCCTCGAATATGTCGAGCGCGCAGTGGATCGCCGCGTCGCCTATCGTGTGGATGCGCACCGGATAGCCTTGTTTTGCTGCGGCGAGCACCATCGAGGCCATCGTCTGAGGATCGACGGTGGGACGCCCGCAATCGTTCGGCGTGCGCGCGTTGGTGTAGGGTTCGGTCAGCCAAGCGGTGTGCTGGCTCGACACGCCGTCGAAGAACTGCTTGAACCCGGCGCAGCGAAGGACGCTTCCCTGGTAGCGCTCGCGCATATCCTCGAATCTCCCCATGTCCCCAAGCAGGGTGGGGAAGAGATTGATGCGGCACGTCAGCTCGCCGTTTTGCAAAAGGCGGCTATGGATGTCGTCGCGGATGAAATCGAGCCCGGGGGTGGCCATGAGCGACATATCGCACACGCTCGTGATGCCCGACCGCGCCAATCGCGCGAGAAACCCCCGATACGCGTCGGCGATCTCGTCGTCGCGAAACGACGCCATGATGCGCGGCATCAGCTCCATCGCCGCCGCTTCCCTGACGATGCCGGTGAGCTGCCCGGCATCGTCTCTGTCGTAGATCCCGCCGGCGGGCGCCACGCTGTCGTCCGAGATGCCCAGCTCCTCAAGCGCGCGGCTGTTCAGC
This sequence comes from Prevotella sp. CAG:279, assembly GCA_963633085.1. GTDB lineage: Bacteria > Actinomycetota > Coriobacteriia > Coriobacteriales > Eggerthellaceae > Senegalimassilia. The sequence goes on from CAVGWX010000076.1 coordinate 6,851, forward strand.
CACAAGGTATGCGCATCGCCGGAATACAGCGCGACGGGTCTGTGGGGAAACGCCTCGTCAAGGGAGCGTTTCGAAGGGAGAGCGGGCGGGTCCCACCGATATTCCCGCCAACCCTGCGCCAGCAGCCATCCGCTCGGCCGCCCTTTCGCGAACTGGCGCATGCGCAAAACGCAGTCCGCCTCGCTGCGGCCTAAGAAGTTCGTCGCAAGCGGCGAGGCGTACACGGCCGAGTGGAAGAAATGGACATGCGAGTCGTGAAAACCCGCCGTGATGAGCGCGTCGCCGTAATCGATCTCTTCCGCAGCGCCGGCATTTCGGTTGCAGCTCCGCGCATATGATCTGGCGTCGTCAAGCGTTCCGACGAAGCCGATCTTCTCGCCCGAGATGCACACAGCACCCGGTTTCGCGACATCTTCGATGCCGGTGAAGGTGCGGGTGCTGTGGATGATCGTGTCGATGCGGGCCATGGGCGTCCCTCCTTGCGAAAGACCGCCGCGAACCGGCTCGGCATCGCCTAGGACAGTTCGAAGCGGTAATCGTTTCCGCAGATGATCTGCTTGACCTTTCCTTCGCTTACCAGGTAAATCAAGTGGGCCATCGTCTCGCCGATGCTGTAGAACTTCTGGTCGATGGGCCATTGATCCCAGTTCGCGTAACGCCATTTCGCATGAGAGGATATATCGACGATATCGGAATGTCCAGCTGCAACAAGCTCGTAAATCTCCTGCAGACGCTCGACGTCGTGCTCGATGATGGCGTCGATGCGCGCATTCGGGTTGGAATAAGGGGTGCCGTGCCCAGGAAGCGCCAGATCGATATCGTAGCCGCGGATCTTCTCCAGGCTCTCGTGGTAGCGTTTGAGCGCGTTATAGGAAGGGAACCATGAAAGAACTGCGGGGGTGATGCGCTCAAGGACATGATCGCCCATGATCATCAGGCGCTGGCGCTCATCGTATAGGCAGATATGCCAGAGGCTGTGCCCGGGAGTCTCGATGACCTTGAACGAATAGGGACCGGCCTCGATTAGATCCCCTTCGCGCAGGCACTGGATATGCGGCGAGCAAGCCAGAGGCAGCGCATCGGCGGAAACGCGAGCCTTGCCCGCGTCGAGCGCAACGAGCTGCTTCGGGGTTGCCGCGCGGCGGACGAGCGGGATCGCGACGTGGTCCTCCATGATCTGCAGCGTCTTCGCCTCGGTAAACGAATGCAGCCCGGCGAACACCTGCATGCCGTCTCGATGCACGCGATCAAGATTTCCCGCATGGTCGGGATGGGAGTGCGTAAGGACGATGCGCACGCTGTCCCAGCTGCGACCGAGCGCGCACAGAGCTTTGTTGAGCGCTTCCTCGCATGCCGGGTCGTTGAAGCCGACATCGATGACGGTGGTATCTTCTTTGCCAAGGATAATGTAGGAGTTCAGAACTTTCAGCGGGCTGTGGGGCAGCGGAATTTGCACCAGGTACAGCCCCTGCCTTACCGGAATGGGAAGCCCCCAAGATTCGTTGTCCTTGGCGGTTTCGGTCTCCTGCGCGCTTTCGCGGTCGCTCATCGTCGTCCCTTTCGTAATGCCGTGCAGCTAACCCCCCGGAAACGCTGCGCTTCTCGGCTCCTCCCAAAGCCCTTGGTCAGTGCAAGCGCCGCAAGCCCCTCATGCTCGCAGCGCTCAAAGCGCAAGCTTAGGATCGCTCAGCGCTCTATATGCAGAAAAGGCCGGGGTAAATCCCCGGCCTGCAATGCCGTTGGTAGCTCCGACCGGATTCGAACCGGCGACCTTCGCCTTGAGAGGGCGACGTCCTAAACCGCTAGACGACGGAGCCATAAGCGCTTTTCAAAAATTGGCTGGGGTGGAAGGAGTCGAACCCTCACATGCGGTACCAGAAACCGGTGTCCTACCATTAGACGACACCCCAGTGGCAATCTTCTGCGCTCCTGCTGCTTTCGCCTCAGGTGCAAGCGCGAGAATGTATATTACTTATCGGCCATGCTTTCGTCAACACCTTTTTCCAAGTTTTTTGAAAAATCTTTCGCACGCGCCGTTTCGGTTGCCGTTTTCTCGCGATTCGCCATCATATGACGAGCCTCGGTGATCAGGCTTTCAGAGGTGTTCTCGATGCTCTCGTCGACCACCTTGTCGAAGAGAGCGGCAAGCATCATCCCCACTTCCGGCCCCTGCTTCACGCCTAACGCGATGACGTCCGTTCCGCTTATCGCTAAATCCTTCACGCGCAGCGCTTGGCCTTCGCGCACCAGCTCGTCGCAGATGCGCTCAAGATCGTCCACCATTTCCACCTGCGCTTCGATGATGCGGGGGGCTTTGCCGCGGGCATCCCCTCGCTTCAGGTCGCATAGGCTTCTGAACAGATCGACGTCGCCGTCGAGCTTGCCGATCATGCGCCTCACCGATTTCACGCTCGCCTGCACGACATCGTCATGATGCTGAACCAAAGTGAGCACCCTGTCCATCGACGCTTTCGAGAACGAAAGGCGCTGCATCGCCCCGCGCGCGATCGGGACGCTCATGGCGGGGTGGTCGTAGAAATGCCCGACGCCCGCGTCGTCGGTGAAGAAGGCGGCGGGCTTGCCCGCGTCATGGAACAGCGCCGCCCACCGAACCAACGAGTAGGGAGGAACGCCGTCGATGACCTTTGCCGTGTGCTTGAGCACATCATAGGCGTGGTAGGGCGACTTCTGATCGAAGCCTTTCATGGCAACAAGCTCGGGCAGCACGGCCGACAGCACGTCGACGCACTCCACGAGAGCCGATCCCGCGCAGGGGCCGAGCAGAAGGCGTTCGAGCTCGTGCGTCACGCGTTCGGCCGAGATGGCTTGCAAAAGGCGTTTGTTGCGCACCATCGCGGTAAAGGTCGCGCCGTCCAAGGCATAACCGAGCTCGGAAGAGAAGCGGCAGGCGCGCAGGATGCGAAGCCCATCTTCGGAGAACCGCTTCTCGGGATCTCCGACGGTCCGGATCGTGCGCGCTTCGATATCGCGCATGCCGTCGAAGGGATCCAGCAGCCCCCGATCGGGATGGTATGCCATCGCGTTGATGGTGAAGTCTCGCCGAGCGAGGTCTTCCTCGATGTTTCGGGTGAACGATACCTTTTCCGGGTGGCGCCCATCTTTATATATACCGTCGATGCGAAAGGTGGTCACCTCGAAAGCCGTGCCGCCCACGACGACGGTCAATGTTCCATGCTTGGTGCCCGTCTCGTGCGTGGTGAAGCCGGCCGCCTCGCAGATGCGCTGCGTTTCCCGCCAAGGGGCGCTGCAGGCGATGTCGATGTCCGACACGCCGCGCCTAAGCAAGCTGTCGCGCACGAATCCGCCGACGGCCCAGGCCTCAGCGCCCGCGCTCTCAAGCTGCGCGAGCAGCACTGTTGCCTCGCTGGGCAGCGAACAGGAAACATCAAGACGCATGGAAACCTCCCGTATCCGTGTGCAGGACAGTATAAACCGCGGGCTTCGAGTATCCGGGTGAAAGAACAATAAGTATAAGAGGGGGTGAAATGTCAGAAGGATGGTTGGCCTCAGCCGGTAGGCAGGCGATACGGGAAGGGCCGGGCTGTTGAACTCAGGGGCGAATGCGCCTCGCGGAACGATAAGCGACGCTCGCGGAGCGATATCATGGGAGCGAACGAAAGCTCGGCCCTTTCTAGAGAGCGCCGAAGGCGCGACAG
>CAVGWX010000077.1:0-10331 GCA_963633085.1 Prevotella sp. CAG:279
ATTCATGCGCGAGACATGTCTGACCTGCGTCAAGGTTTCGGACATTCTTGCTCAGTAGCCACCTCGTCGACCGAGCTCTCCTCAGCGGCAGCCAGCAGCGTCTCGGAAGAGCTGCCGTCCGCATAGTCGATCGTGATGCCGACCTGCGCGTTGTAAGCCCACACGCAGAAGGAAAGCCCCGCTCCGTCGTCCTCGACCGAGCGCGCCTCCATCAGCACGCCGCGCGCCAGAAGCTCGTCATCCAGAAACACGGGCGTCACGCGGTACAGAACATGGTTGCCGGTGCGCTTGACGTAAGCGGCGACATCGTCCTCGTACTTCAGCATGCCTTCGGTGCTCATGGCGCTCGTGCCGGTGATGAGGTTGTTGACGTTGGCGCTCTCGTCGGTCAGCTGCCAACCGAGCAGGTTACATCGGTTATACAGGTACTTGCCGGGAACCGAGTCGTACTCGACGGTCTGCCAGCCGGAGGGATTGACCTGCCCGATCTCATCGCGCTCCTCGCCCTCGGAGGGCATCATCTCGGTGCCCACGCTGGCCCAGGCGGCGCTGCAGCGCCCCAGCTTGTCCTGGTCGCCGTAGATCTCGAACCCGGGGTTGTCCTTGGCGTAGCCGATCTCCGACGTGCTGAAATACGGCGCGTTCCCGTTCATCTGCACCGATGCGCTACCGCTGTAGGCGGGAACCTGGTCGTAGCTGAAGGAGGTCTCGGCCCTCGGCGCGTCGCCCGAAGCCGTCCCTGAGTTATCGGCCGTCGCAGCCTCAGGCGAGCCCGCCGAGCCGCCCGCCGGCGAAGAAGAGCATCCACAAACGGCAAATGCCAGGCAAAGGCTCAGAAAAGCGCAGACGAGAAGCCGAAGCCCCCTGCGCGCATCACGATCCGTATCCATAGCTTCCCCTTTCCACGGGAAGATTGTAGCAAGCACGCAGCCTCCCGGTAAAAGAAAAGGGAGGTCGAAGGCTCTCTGAAAAACCTTACCAACTTAGGTACCGTTAATCATCGGGAGCGGAATGCGCGGGTGCGAGACATGTCTCGCACTATATTAGGAAGCACCCGAAGGGTGCGCCAGTGTTTTCAATGCAGGACGGAAGAGGGTCGGGGCGGTATCCCGCGCCGACTTAATATGTGTGTCGCGCCTAACGGCGCTCTCGAATACGGGCCGCTTTCGCTCGACCCCACGAATCTTCGAGAAAGCCATCCTCAACAGGTGATTTCGTGGGTGCGAGCGACAGCTCGCACATCAATAGGCCAGCGCCAGTTCAAAGGCGCGTCAGTCTTTTAACACGCAGGCGGATGCGCTTACACCGACCGCCAACCGTCAGGCGCGACTGCTCTATCGCTCAAATACCTGCGGGTTCAGGCAGTCGACGGGGACGCGACCGCTCACCGCGTCGATTGCCGCCTGCATGGTCCGCTGGCGCAACTCGCGGCCCGACTCCTCCGACCAATAGGCGGCGTGCGCCGAAAGCACCGTGTGCGGCGCGCTCATGATGGGATGGCTGAAGTCGAAAGGCTGCTCCTCTTCGAACACGTCCAGGCCGGCGCCCCAGAGCTTGCCGGCTTTCAACGCCTCGGCAAGTGCCACCGTGTCGATGACGGCGCCACGCGCGGTGTTGACGATGACGGCGTCATCTTTCATCAGCGACATGCGGCGCTCGTCGATCAGGTGATGCGTATCGGGCGTCAGCGCCGTATGGATGCTGACGACGTCGGCCTTCGCAAGCAGGTCATCAAGAGGAAGGATGGGATACCCTTCGGGCGTGCGGCGCCCGGGCTTCAAGCTGCGCGACCAGCACACAACGTCGAAGCCCAGTCCCGATGCCTTCTTCGCCGCCGCGCGGCCGATCTCGCCCATGCCAACCACGCCGAACGTGCGCCCACGGCACTGGCCAAGCGGGCGGGTGCGCGCATAACCCCAGATGCCCTTGCGCATGTCGGCATCAAGCTCGTTGATACGCCGAAGCACGGAAAGCGCCAAGGTGATGGCGTGGTCGGAAACCACCTCGGTGCCGTATCCGGGCACGTTGCAGACCGCGCACCCGTGGTCGGTCGCCGCCTCGACATCGATCTCGTCGTAACCCACACCGGTCCTGCTGACCACCTTCAGGTTCGGGCACGCCTCGAACACCTCGCGCGGGAACAGGGAATACGACGTGATCGCGCCGTCGGCGCCGCTCTCCAAGATGCCGCGGATAACCGACTCGACATCCCTTCCGCTCGTGGCCTCGAACTCGATTCCCGCATCAGCGGCCATCTTGGCCTCAAGAACGTTGTCTTCAAAGTCGGTGTCGACTGCGATGATTTTCGGCATGCTGCATGCTCCTTACCTCGGTTGTGTGGCACCCATGGTATCCCCGAACCTCGTTTCCGCGAGCCATCTTCCGGCGCACGGTGCGCATCGGGCCGCCAGGCCCCTCAGGAAAAGGCTCGAGCCTGCTGGCGCATCACGCGCACGGCGACACACAGGACAAGGTGGCGGCCTTGACCGGCGCTCCTTATGCGTTCGCCTGCTCCGCAAGCTCCTTCAAATCGGAAAGATCGTGCAGGTCCTCCGGCAATTCGAAACCGTAAGCGCGCGCGATCGCACGGGCCTGCTCCGCGCGCAAGCTGGCCAGCTGCGTCTGCCCGGCTTGCGTTAAGTACTCCGACGAAAGCATCAGGCTGCGGGCGACGAACTCGGTCACGCGAGGGTCGGTCCCCGAAACCTGCAGCACCGTCGGGATCGATTCGGGCGCCAGGGAAAGCAGGCTCGACCCGTCCATGCCGACCGCGTTGCCGACAACCTCGTCGAGCGTGTCGGCCGCCTCCTTCGGGTCTTCGTCCTCGCCCTCAACCTTCTGCAGGCTGCGGAACAGCGCCTGATAGAACGCCATCAGCAGTTTCATGAGATAGTCCTGCTCAAACACCTTGAATGCCCTTTCCGTCTTCGCCTTCCGCCCGCCGCGCCTCGCGCAAGCAGCCTGAGGCGCCAAATCGTTCAGCTACCAATGCAGGCTCCCGCCCACCATGGAGCCAGGAAGCCAAACGCCCTACGCCTCGCTCTCATGCACGATGCCCATATGCTCGTAGGCGCGCTCGGTCGCCTGACGGCCCTTCGGCGTGCGAACGAGCAGGCCTTGCTGCATCAGATACGGCTCGTACACGTCCTCCAGCGTGTCCGGATCTTCCGCAAGCGCGGAAGCCAATGTGGTCAGGCCCACGGGCCGGCCGCCGAACTGAACGCACAGAAGCTCCAGGATGCGATTGTCCACCGCGTCGAGCCCCAGCGGGTCGACCTCGAAGAAGCTTAAGGCCTGCGCCGCAACGTCTTCGTCGATGGCGCCGTCTCCGCGCACCTGCGCCCAGTCGCGCACGCGCTTGAGCATTCGGTTGGCCAGGCGCGGCGTGCCACGGGAACGCCGCGCGATCTCAAGCGCGCCGTCGTAGGAGATGGGAACCTCCAAGATAGAGGCCGAGCGCTGCACGATCAGGGCAAGCTCATCCGGCGTGTAGTACTGCAAGCGAAACGCGATGCCGAACCTGTCGCGCAAAGGACCGGTCAAAAGCCCTGTGCGGGTTGTGGCGCCGATAAGCGTGAACTTCGGCAAGTCCAGCCGGATGGAACGCGCGGCCGGGCCCTTCCCCACCACGATGTCGAGCGCGAAATCCTCAAGCGCGGGGTAGAGCACCTCTTCCACCATGCGGTTCAGGCGATGGATCTCGTCGATGAATAGCACGTCGCCCTCTTCGAGGTTCGTTAGTATCGCCGCAAGGTCGCCGGTGCGTTCGATGGCGGGCCCGCTCGTCGTCTTGATGTTCGCGCCCAGCTCGTTGGCGACCACCGTCGCAAGCGTCGTCTTCCCCAAGCCCGGAGGGCCGGAAAACAGGATATGGTCGGCGACGTCGCCGCGCTCCTGCGCCGCCTGGATGAGGATGGCGAGCGACTCCTTGATCTTCGTCTGCCCCAGATAGTCTCCCAAACGCTTCGGGCGCAAGCTGCGGTCGAGCGCCAGGTCGTCCTCCAGAAGCTCGGGGGAAACCGCGCGCTGGCTCGCATCGCGATTCGCCGGCAGGTCCTTCGAGGGCGCAGACGCGCTCGCGCCCGCCTCGAACACCATACCCTCTATCTTCACACCATCAGCCACGTCGCCCTGTCCTATCGCTCATCATCGCTGCAAGCAGAAGCTTCCGAGTCCTGCGCATCTCACTTGCCCAAACGTTTCAACGCGTATTTTATCAGCGCGTTCTCGTCCGATCCTTCAGGCGCGCCCTTCAACGCAACATCTGCCTCCGCCAACGCGAACCCGAGCGCGAGCAGCGCCTCGCGGGCACCCTTCAGGCTCTCCGCCGCGGCCGACGCGGCCGAAGCGGGCTGCCCCTGCGCGTCGAACAGGCTTGCAAGCCCCTGGTCGAACGACCCCTTCAGCTCCAGGATGATTCGCGAGGCCGTCTTCTTGCCCACTCCGGGAATCTTCTGCACGGCGGCGACGTCCTGCGCCTGCACCGCCGCGACCAGCGCCTCGGGCTCGAAGGCCGAAAGCGCCGCCAGCGCCACCTTCGGGCCCACGCCGCTCACCGTGATCAGGCGCTCGAACAGCGCTTTTTCCTCAAGCGTGAGAAAGCCGTACAAGGCAATACCGTTGTCGGACACCTGCAGATAGGTATGCACCTGCACCGGCTGCCCCACTTCCGGCAGCTTCGACAGCGCCCCCGAAGACATACCGACGGCATACCCGACGCCCTGCACGTCGACCAATGCGCAATCCGAGGTTTTGCCCGCAAGCAGGCCTTTCAAAAACGCGATCATCTCGCACCTTCCTCCAGAATCTTCCGCGCAGCGGCGCCCGCCGCGCCGCCCGTTCCCGCGCCCGCCATCACGCGCCCGCGCGCCTCGAGCTTGCGCAGGGCATCCGCCCCGCCGGCCCCGCCGAAACCTTCGTGCGTGGTGTAGCAGATCGCCGCCGCCAGCGCGTCGGATGCGTGGTCGGGCTTCGGTTCGACCTCAAGCGACAGGAGCTTTTTCACCATGTACTGCACCTGCGTCTTGTCGGCGCCGCCGGTGCCGACCACGGCCATCTTTATCTGGCGCGGCGTGAACTCGCCCACCGAAAGCCCGTGCTGGGCGCACGCCACCAGCGCGGCGCCGCGCGCCTGCCCCGTGGCGAACGCCGCGGAGATGTTCTGCCCGAACCATACCGTTTCGATGCCCAAGCAGGTGGGCTTGAAATGGCCGATCACCGCATCTATCTGCTCGTGGATTTTCGCCAATCGCCGCGACAGCTCCACCTCTGCCGGCGTCGAGACGCACCCGTACGCAACGCAGGAAAGCCGGGAGCCGTTTTGGCTCACCACACCCCAGCCGGTGTTCGCCAGCCCCGGGTCGATGCCCAGTATGATGCGTTCCTCTCGCGCCATGTCCGCCTTTCGCAACAACGCAAACGTTTGTTCGAGCAGTTTACCATACGAACAAACGTTGCGGAAGCGCTTTTCGCCCCATCCCGAAAGCCCGCACGAAAAAAGCCCCTCGGCCAGGCCGAAGGGCTTTCCCAAGCAAAATCGAGCTTCGCGCTTATTCCTCTTCGAGGGCCGCGGCGATCTCCTCGGTGATATCCATGGTGTGATAGACGTTCTGCAGGTCCTCAAGCTCCTCCAGGCGGTCGACCAGGCGCATGACCTTCTTCGCGTCGTTGGCGGTCACCTCGGCGGGCGTGGTGGCCTCCATGGTCATCTCGGCGCCCTTGACCTGCACGCCCTGCTCCTCAAGGGCCTTCTTCACGGCCATGAGGTCGGCCGGCTGCGTGTAGACGATCCACTCGTCGTCGGCGTCCTCGTAATCGTCGGCGCCGGCCTCGATGACCGCCATCTCGAACTCTTCCTCGTCGGCGGCGGCGCCGTTCGGGCCGACCGGATGCTTCTTGTCGCCGGTCTCGATCTCCTTCTGGATCATGATCTGGCCCTTGCGCTCGAACATGTAGGAAACCGAACCGGAGGTGCCCAGGTTGCCGCCCGCATGCGTGAAGGCCGCGCGCACGTCGGCGGCGGTGCGGTTGCGGTTGTCGGTCAGCGCCTCGCAGTAGATGGCGATGCCGCAGGGGCCGTAGCCCTCGTACACGACGGTTTCGTAGTTCGCGGCGTCCTTGCCCGAACCGAACGCCTTGTCGATGGCGGTCTTGATCTTGTCCTTCGGCAGCGAGTAGCCCTTGGCCTTGTCGATGGCGGCGGCCAGCGACGCGTTGTTGTCGGGGTTCGGGTCGCCACCCTCCTTGGCTGCAACGGTGATGTTGCGCGACAGCTTGGAGAACAAGGCGGAGCGCTTAGCGTCCTGCGCGGCCTTGCGGTGTTTCGTGGTTGCCCACTTTGAATGCCCTGACATAACACGTCCCTTCGAAAAACAGCAATACTAGCGGCTTATGTTAGCACATCCGTCAATATCCACCCCGAACAGGCACCATACCCACAAAGGAATCGCGAATGCGACCGAGCTTGGAGCGCCGGGGGGCCTCCCGGCGAACAGCGCCCGTAGCTTGCCGGAAACGCTCACGAAGCATCACCGCCAAACGCGCCGCATGCGCGAGCGGAAGTGTCGCACCCCCATTGCGCCTCCCCGTCATCGAAGGCCCTCAGGAGCCTCCGCAGAAGAAACGCCGCGAAGTACGGGATGGTGAGGACGTTGCCCTCGAAGCCGACGTTCCCACCCGTCATCTTCACCCCGAACGAGATATCGGGATATGCATCGGATTCGATCAAGGTTCGCAGCGACTTCGCCTTTCCGTTCGTCGCCTTCACCTCGACCGGCACCAAGGTCTCCCGCGTGCGCACGAAGAAATCCTCTTCGAGCGTTGAGTTCTCCTTTTTGTAATAGAACAGCTCGTACCCGCTTTTGACCAGCGCTTCTCCGACGATGCTCTCGTACAGCGCGCCTTTGTACACGCCAAGGTTCCTGTTCGCGCGCAAATCTTCGCTCGCCTCGTCATCAAGCATCGACACGAACAGCCCCGTGTCCCCAAAGTACAGCTTGACCTTGTTCTCGTCGTAGTTGCCGCGCAACGGCAATTCGGGGAAGGAAAGGCAGCGGCACACGTTCACCATGCCGGCCGATTCCAGCCACTCCACGCAGCCGCGATAGTCCTTGAACCTTGCGCCCTTGGCCACCTTGCTGATCTGGAGTTTCTTGTTCTCTTTCGCAAGCTGCACCGGAATACGCTTGAAGACGTTGAGGATGCGCGCCTGGTCAAGGCCTTCCGCATACTTCTGAATGTCTTCCTCATAATCCCGAATCAGCTGCCGTTGCGTGGCAAGCGACCCCTCGAACGTGCCTCGTTCGACGTAATCGCGAATAACCGCGGGCATACCGCCGAGCACGCAGAAATCAAGGAATGCGGCCATGATGGATCGATGCTCCAAGGTGCTATACGGCGTGGCGAGCAAAAGCTTCTCGAACATCTTGTCGGCAAAATCCTCGCCATAGCCCTTCGCCCAAAGGAACTCCTCGAAGTCGAGCGAACGCATCTCGTAATCCGTTTTGTGCCCGACGCTGTTGCTTTCGATTCTCTTGTAGCTGATTCCCAGCATCGAACCGCTGCAGATAACGTCGAAGCGGCCATCGGTCATGAAAAACTTCAGCGCTGTCGCGATTTCGGGAAATTCTTGAAGCTCGTCGAAGAATACGAGCGTTTCACCCGGAATGAACTGTTTCGACGGGTCGATAAGGCTTATGGACGCCACGATATCCGCTGCGCTATACCCCGATTCGATGATCGCCTTGTACTTCGGCTCTTCCACGAAATTGATTTCGACCACGCTGCGGTAATTGCTTTTCGCGAACGTCCTGATGGTTTCGGTTTTCCCAACCTGGCGAGGCCCTCTGATGACAAGCGGTTTGCGGCGTGGATCGCGCTTCCACGACTCCAAAAATATATCTGCTTTACGCTTTAGGTACATGAAAGGCAAACCTCCTCAAGCAACTCGTCATTTATCAGGTAGAATACGATTTCATGAGCGAGTTTTCAATGATTTTCGCGATTTCATGAGCGAATATCTAGGCATATTGCACATTTTTATGAGCGAGATAATAGGTGAATCGCGCATTTTCATGAGGGAGTTTTGCCGCCGAGCGCGTGGCGCTTCACGCGCCCCGCGAACGCCCGCGTGCATCGCGCAGCGCCGCAAGGCCCCGTCGCTTTTCGCGTCGACGGGGCCTTGCGCCTCCCACACCAAAGCTCACCCTACAGCAGTGCGGCCATGTAGATCGGCAAATAGGTCACCTTGCCTTCGATCTCGACGTTTCCGATATGCAGCACGACGGCGCATTCGAGATGGTAGTTCTCCACTTCAAGCAGATGATCGAGCGCCGCATGGGCATGCACAAAGACCGGCTCGCGGAGTGGGCGCAATACGGAACAGGACGGCGACGCGCCCTTGAACTGTCGACAAACGCCCGACAATCCTCCCGATAAAGTGGTGTCGCATCCTTCGGAGGCTCTCTATGACGGCGCGAGCTGTCGCTCGCACCCACGAAAAACCAGTTAGCAACCGTCTAAGCCTGGCGGAAACCTTCAACCCAACAGCAAGATTTTCCTGCCGGTTTGCAACTAGAACAGCCTGACGGATGCGTTAACCAGACAGCAAGGTCTACATGCCGGTTTGCAGCCAAAATAGCCTGACGGAAAGCGTTAACCCTAGCAGCAAGATTTCGTGGGGTTGAGCGAGAGCTCAACCCTTCCAAAAGAGCGCCCGAAGGGCGCGACAGGCTTTTTGCCGCCAAGGCCCACTTTGCGGCGCGGCCACGCTTTCCGCATGCCCCGCTTCGAACCCCGCCTATTCGAAGCGGGATCTCAGCTCATCGGCGTTCGCGGTCAGGTATTCCCGTAAACGGGGGATCGAGAACCGCACCCTCCCGCGCGCCGGTGCCTCGATGACCTGGCGGGACAGCAGAGCGCGGCGAGCAGAGGAGAGCGACGTCGAGGGGATGCCGAGCTTTTCCGATATCTCCTTCGCCGACGCGCTTTCACCTATCTCAGCCATAGCCAGCAAGTAGCTCACGGCCCTTTGCGACAGCCCGGCCAACGCAGGGGCCACGACCGCTTCATCATATTCTTCCGAGGCCTTCCGAACGCCTTCGGCCACGTCTTCGCGGGCGACGTCGATCGATGTCTCCGCATGCTTGCGAGCCATACGCCAGATATGGTACCCGACGAGCTGGATCATAAATGCATAGCCGCTGGTCGCCTGCGTTGCGGCGTCCAAGCACTCCCCCTCGATCCTCAGCCCGGTGTCCTCGAACGATTCGCTCAGAGCCCGGCTCACCTCATCGTCTGGAATCGAAGCCAGCTCCTCGGCCTTAGCTCGCCTCAGGAAGGTAAGGGCCGAATCGTTCAAGAAATCAAGGACGCCCGTTGTGATGCCCGCGAACACGAACGCGACGTTCTTCCGTTCGCGGATGAGATGCTGGACGGACGTTGCGATGTCGGTCATATCCTTGAGGTCGGCGCTCTGAACCTCGTCAATGGTCACCATAACGCCTTTTACCCCGGGACGGGAAGCAGCCGCCGTCAATGTTTCCCTGAACCCTCGGCCTTCCTCGCCTGACGCCGAGGACGTTCCCGCATGGGCCTTAAGAACACCCAGGTCGACATCCACTGAAGCATCGAGGTCGATGTTGCCTGTTCTCAGCTTCTCGACCAGCATGTCGCAAAGGCCGCCCTGCGCCGTCACGTCCACGACCAGCCAGCCCCGCTTCCTTGCGATATCGCCGAGTTCGGTTAAAAGCACGGTCTTTCCCGATCCTCGCGGGCCGGTGATTCTCATGAGGCGCCCCGGAGCGCCCGACCCCTCGTCAAGGCCGTCGACGAAATCCTCAATGACCTTGTCGCGGCCTGCAAGAACGGGAGGCTCGGCGCCCGCCGTGGGCTTGAACGGGTTCGTCATCTTTCGCGCCATCGGTTCAACCTTCTTTCGCGACTTCACTCGGGCTTCTCCTTTTTGACTTTCCGGTTATTTTAGTCAAATTATTTGCTTTAGTCGAATTAGTCGGATTAGTCGGATTAGTCGGATTATTTGTTTTAGTCAGATTTGCCGTCCCCATAACAAGCATGACGCGCTCTTCGATCGTTGACCCGGCACCTGAAATTCGTGGGCGCGAGACATTGTCTCGCGCATGAATCGTCCAGCGCCCGCAAGGGCGCGTCACACTCTTGAAGACCGGGGCGCATCCTCGGCCGGCAAACGCTCGATGCTCTTCCCGGCAAAATTGTGTCGCATCCTTCGGGTGCTCTCTATGACGGCGCGACCTTTCGTTCGCACCCACGAAAAACCAGTTAGCAACCGTCTAAGCCTGGCGGAAACCTTCAAC
>CAVGWX010000078.1:0-10285 GCA_963633085.1 Prevotella sp. CAG:279
GGCTTAATCTAAAGAAGAAACGCTGCCCAGTGCGCTGGGGCGCCCTCACCACGTATGATAGCAAACGGCGCCCCATCCGCCGTGCGGCAGCGAAGCAAATTTTCAGCAACTCTCAGAAGCGCCCGCATGGGCCGACAAATCGTTGCGGAACAAAACAGTGAACGCCTTTGGGCACCATTGAGGGCCGAGTCATGCCTCGGTCCCACGAATTCTTGTCGTCGGTTTAAAGCTTCTACCAGGATTTTCATAGGCGCGAGGCATGACTCGCGCAGCAATAGGTCAGCGCCTTTAGGCACGTCGCATTTTTGTGGGTGCGAGCGAGAGCTCGCACCTTATAAGGAAGTACCCGAAGGGTGCGCCAGTGTTTTCAACGCGGGGCGGAAACGGTCCGGGAAGCGGTATCCCCACCGCTTTGAAATTTGCGTCACGCCTTCGGCGCTCTCGAATACGGACCGAGCTTTCGCTCGGTCCCACGAATTACAGTTGTTAGGTTCACGCTTCCATCAGGGTTTTTGTAGCCACTGGCTCGCACCCTAGTAGTTCAGCGTCCGAAGGACGCGTCACCTTCTTCTCTGCCAGCAATCAACCGCTGAGCAGCCGGGCAAAAGCCCCTTTATTCCGCGAAGGCGTACAGGTCGCCAACGTTCGCGTAACGCACCTCACCGGTGCCCGACACGATCTGCCCGACGCGGTACGTCTTCTCGCCGGCGGCCGCAAGCGCGGCCTCAACCTCGCCTGCGCGCGCGGGGTCGACGATCAGCGCCATGCCCACGCCCATGTTGAACGTCTTGAGCGCCTCGGAATCGGTCAGCCCCGCCGCGGCGCACACATACTTCGCCACCGCCGGCACCGGCCACGTGCCCAGATCGACCTGCGCATCGACGCGATCGTTCAGCGCGCGGTTCAAATTCTCGGAAATGCCGCCGCCCGTGATGTGCGCCAGCGCGCGCACGGCGCCGGGGCACTCGCGCAGCACGGAAAGCACCTGCTTGACGTAGATGCGCGTCGGCGTGAGCAGCGCGTCGGCAACCGACTGCCCGCCAAGCTCCGCAACCGGGGCGACAAGCTCTTCGCGGCTCTTGCCTTCGACGCACACCTTGCGCGCGAGCGAATAACCGTTGGAGTGCAGGCCGGAAGAAGCCAGGCCCACCAGCACGTCACCCTCGCGCACGCTTTCGGGGTCGAGCATCTTCGGGCGGTCGACCACGCCGACGGTGAAGCCGGACAGGTCGTAGTCGTCAGGGTCCATCACGCCGGGGTGTTCGGCCATCTCGCCGCCGATGAGCGCGCAGCCCGCCTGGCGGCAGCCCTCGCCGATGCCCGCGACAACCTCGGCCACGTGTTCCTTGCGCAGCTTGCCGATGGCGATGTAATCCAGGAAGAACAGCGGCTCGGCACCGCAGGCCAGAATGTCGTTCACGCACATGGCGACCAGGTCGATGCCCACCGTGCCGTGCTTGCCGGCCAGCTGGGCAACCTTGAGCTTCGTGCCCACGCCGTCGGTGCCGGAAACCAGCAGCGGTTCTTCCATGTCCTTGGCGGCGGCGATGGAGAACAGCCCGCCGAAGCCACCGATATCGCCCACAACCTCGGGACGGTACGTGGAATGCACGGTTTCCTTGATCGCGTCGACCGCACGCGCGCCCTCTGCGATGTCGACGCCTGCCGCGGCGTAGGTAACTTCCTGGTTGCTCACGATTGCTCCTTTATCTCATGACGGCCGCGCCGTCAGCTTTCACCACTTGCTCGCCCGCGACTCGCGCCGACAGCGACCGGCGATACCCATCGCCCCTGCGCCACAGGCCGTGAGGCTTGCACCCCGCATACCCCGCGGGCCGAGCGGGTCGCACCCTGCGCGCCGCGCACAAACCCCGCGCGCTACACGCTCACCTGCTCGGATTCCGCCTTCGCGCTCTCGCGCTCGTATTCGGCGGTGAAATCGGCCTTGGTCATGAAGCTCTTCTTCGCCGTGTACGCCGGAATCTCCACCGGGTACTCGCCCGAGAAGCACGCCTCGCAATACCCCGGGCAGCGCACGTCGGGCAGGCTCTCGCGCAGGCCCTCCAAGCTGATGAATGCGAGCGAATCGGCGCCCATCCAGGAACACATCTCCTCGTTGGACATGTTCGCCGCGATGAGCTGGTCGCGCGTGTCGGTATCGATGCCGTAGAAGCACGGCCACATGACCTCGGGCGAGACGATGCGCAGGTGCACCTCGGTGGCGCCGGCGTCGCGCAGCATCTCGATGAGCTTCTTGGAGGTGTTACCGCGCACGATGGAGTCATCGATGACCACGAGGCGCTTGCCGCGAATGACGCTCGGCAGCGGGTTGAGCTTCAGGCGGATGCCCAGCTGGCGCATGGCCTGCGTGGGCTGGATGAACGTGCGGCCCACGTAGCGGTTCTTCACGATGCCGTCCGAATACGGGATGCCGCTTTCGGCGGCGAAACCCATGGCCGAGGGGATGCCGGAGTCGGGAACGCCGAGCACCAGGTCGGCCTCGGCCGGGGCCTCGCGCGCCAGGATGCGCCCCATGTTGCGGCGCGCCTGGTAGACGCTCTGCCCGTTCATTACCGAATCGGGGCGCGCGAAGTACACGTACTCGAAGATGCAGCTGGCGCGCTTGCCCGCCGGAACGCCCTGCTCGGAGGTGATGCCGTCCTTGCCGATGCGGACGATCTCGCCGGGTTCGACGTCGCGCACGTAGGAGGCGCCGACGATGTCAAGCCCGCACGTTTCCGAGGAGACGACCCACCCGCGCCCATCGGAAAGCTGCCCCAGGCACAGCGGGCGGATGCCATTGGGGTCGCGGAATGCGTACAGGCAATCGGGGCTGCCGAGCACCATGGCATAGGCGCCCTCGAGGTTCTCCATGGCGTAGCGGATGCCCTCGCGCAGATGGTGCGTTTGCTGCGTGACGTTGCCGATGGCCTTCGCGGCAACCTCGGAGTCGGTGCCGGCGCGCAGCTGGATGCCCTCGTCGATAAGGCGCGCGCGCAGGCTATTCGTGTTCACGAGCGTGCCGTTGTGCGCCAGCGCGATAAGCGTCTCGTCGATGGCCGAGATATGCGGCTGCGCGGCTTCCCACGACGCCGCGGCGCCGGAGGTGGAATAGCGCACGTGGCCGACGGCCACGAAACCCTCGAGCGCCGCGAGGCTCGCCTCGTCGAACACCTGTGTGACCAGGCCCAAGTCCTTCGCCACCATGATGGTCTCGCCATCGCCCACGGCGATGCCCGCGCTTTCCTGGCCGCGGTGCTGCAGCGCCTGCAGGCCGAAGCAGGTCATGCGGGCAACGTCTTCACCAGGGGCGAACACGCCGAAGACGGCGCATTCCTCTTCAAGACGGTCGGGCCTCTCTCCCGGCAGAATCGAAGTGCTCATGAAACGCTCTCCTTGGCAGCTTCGTCGACGGCTGCCGCGTCCTCGGGGTTTGCAATGCCTGCAGCCACGTCGCCGGCCGCCGACGACGTTTCGCTCACATACGCGAACAGCACCCACCTGCCGTCGCTGGCCAGATTATCGCACGTGGAAAACGCGAACGTGCGCGGCATCTTCGACGCCTCGGGAATGCCGCTTGCCGCGACCACCGAGCGGTCGATCTTGTCCTGCACGTACGAGACGCGCTCGGCATCGTCGGCGAACGAAACCTGCGCGATCGGGTCGGTGGCTTCGCAGTGCACGATGCTGAACGTGGTGAGCTTGAAGCTGTTCGTCGGGGTGAGGATGTAGATGGTTCGGCTGCCGTTGAACGTGTCGGCGTCGCCGAAACCGGAAAACGCCGAGAACATGGAGCCGTCGTTGAGGTGATGGCCGTACACCATGTTGTTGGCGTCCGAGAAATCGGCCTTGTTTTCAGCGGAAAGGAAGATGGCGCCGAACGTGGCGATCCAGCCCACGGAGCCTTTGAAGTCGTGCTTGAGGTAATACTCGTTGTCGGTGGTGTGCACGATGGGGTAGTTGATGTTGGTGCCGGGAACGTAGATCCACCCGACGACGTCGGGGTTCACGGCGCGCAGGGCATCCCAGTCAACGCTAAACGCCGAAAGGCCCTCGCTGGCAAGCGCGGCAGGTTCAGGCTCGACAAAGCCGATCTCGGCGATTTCCTTGTTGGTCTGCTGGCCTTGCCAGTACGAGAAGAAGATGGCGCCCAAAGCGGCGATCGCGCACACGAACACGACCATGGAGACGATGAACACCACGCGCCACGGCCCGCCCGAGCTTCGGCGCGCATGGGCAGCGTCGGATGGCGCGCCCGCAGGGTGCGAAATGGCTTCCTGTCGATGTCGGCCTCTCATGAGCACCTTCCCCCACGCCGGGCGTACCAGCGGCCCAGCGCAAAACGCAACCGTTTCCAGAAAGGTCAAGTATACTCGACAAAAGGGCGCTCCCCGACAATTCCATCGCCAAACAACGAGCGCCCCGGCAATGCCAGGGCGCTCTTGGAATCGAAAGCGGAGAAGCGGAACTTTTCCCTTCCCCGAATCACCGTTGCGGTCTACTTCGCGCGGGCAGGCTTCGCTTCCTTGATCGCGCGCTTCAGCAGCTTGCGCTGCTCCATCGCGTTGACGCACACGGCGGCCGACTGGTCGCCCGTGATGTTGACGGTGGTGCGCATCATGTCGAGCACGCGGTCGACGCCGGCCACCAGCGCGATGCCCTCGACGGGCAGGCCCACCGACTGCAGCACCATGGCCAGCATGATCATGCCGGAACCGGGCACGCCGGCGGTGCCGATGGAGGAGAGCACGGCGGTCATGACGATGACCATCTGCTGGCTCAAATCAAGCTCGATACCGAACACCTGCGCGATGAAGATGGCGCAAACGCCCTGGTAGATGGCCGTGCCATCCATGTTGATGGTGGCGCCGAGCGGCAGCACGAAGCTGGAAACCTCTTTCGAGACGCCCAGCTTCTCCGAGCATTCCATGTTCACGGGAAGCGTGCCCACCGAAGAGGCGGACGCGAACGCGAACACCATAGCCTGCATCTGGCCCTTGAAGAACTGCACGGGGCGCATCTTGGCGATGGCGGCCACCAGGCCCGAATACACGAGCACCATATGCAGGATCATCGCGATGTACGCCACGACGATGAGCTTGAGCAGCGGCAGCAAGATGTCGGGGCCGTTGGAGGCGACCACAGGGGTGATCAGGCCGAACACGCCGAAGGGAGCGATGGAGATGATGATGTGCATGATCTTGATGCACACCTCCGACATGCCGTTGACGAAATCGGCCACGGGCTGGGCCTTCTTGCCGGCGGCCAGGATGCCGAAGCCGAAGAACAGCGCGATCACGATGATCTGCAGCATGCTGGCATCGGACATGGGCTGCACGAAGTTGTCGGGGAAGATGCTGACGATGGTGTCGATGAACGACGGGGCCTCCTTAGCCGTGTAGCTCAGCTCGTCGGTGGTGAGCGTGTAGCCGCTGCCGACGTTGGCGACGTTGGCGACAATCAATCCGATGACGATGGCGCATGCGGTCGTGACCAGGTAATACACCACCGTTTTGCCGCCGATGGCGCCGACGCGCTTGATGTCGGACAGGGAAATGACGCCCGCGATCATCGAGAAGATGACCAGCGGCACGACGATCATCTTGATGAGGTTCAGAAAGATGGTGCCGAGCGGCTTGATATACTCGGTGGCGATTTCGGGATTGCCCTGCAAACACAGGCCCACGATGACGCCCAGCGCCAACGCGATGAAGATCCACGTAGTCAGCGACAGGCGCTTGAACCAGGGCTTTTTGGCATTTTCTTCGGAAACTTCCTCGACGGTCTGCTCGACGTCGGTCACCGCTTCCGTGCCAAGATCTTTCAGATCGGACATGAAAACCTCTCTTGCTTATAAGGAACGCTTCGCGAGCCCGGACGCGTAGGCTGTTCAACCCGATCGATTTCACCAGCACACCCGATCAACCGATGTTCAAGCAGTTCAAGGTTCGACGCACAAGTGAAACCGAGGTTCGAAACAGCACACGAATCTACGCACGCGAGCGCAATTGTAATGGAAGCGTCAACATATGCGCCCCACAATGGCGACCAACAGCCACAAAACCGCCCCTAAACGGCAGGGTTTTAACGTATTGGAAACAGGAGGGACGGGCAGGCGCGAAGAGGGACGCTACTCCCCCAGCGCTTCCGCCGCCTCCAGCCATTGCTCGTCAAGCTCGTCGATCTGGGACTGATAGTCGCCGATCTGCTGCTGCAAGCGCCCGAGCTCCTCGAAGTCCGAGGGGTCGGCCGCGGCCATGGCCTCCTGCGCCTCTTCGATCTTGCCGCGCAGGGTGTTCGACTTCGTCTCACAGCTGCGCATCTTCTTGCGCAGCTCGCGGATCTGCCCGCCGGAAAGCTGCGGCGCCCCGTTGCCGGCGACGCCAGCGGCCCCGCCTGCGCCAGCGCCCGCACCGTCGCCAGCGCCCGCCGCGCCGGCCACAGAACCAGCCTGCGGGGCCTTCGCCCTGCCCCGCGTCCCGCCCGCGTCCTCGGACAGCTCCAGGTATTCGTCCACGCCGCGCGGAAGATGGCGGATCTTGCCGTCCATCAGGGCGAACTGATGATCGGTCACGCGCTCCATCAAAAAGCGGTCGTGCGTCACCAAAAGCAGGGTGCCCGGCCACGAATCGAGCAGCTCCTCGATGGCCGCGAGCATATCGGTGTCCATGTCGTTGCCAGGCTCGTCTAAGATCAGCACGTTGGGCTCGTCGAGCAGGATGAGCATCAAGGCCAAGCGGCGCTTCTGCCCGCCGGAAAGGTCGCATACCGGCTCGTTCAGGTCGGCCTTCGAAAAGCCCAGTTTCTCCAGCAGCTGCGCCGGGGTCATCTCCTTGCCGTCGAGCATCATGCGGCGCGTGTAGTTGCTGATCACCTGGCGAACGCGGTCGTCGCCGAAGCGCTTCAGGTTGTCCAGGTGCTGAGACAGCACCGCGAACTGGACCGTCTTGCCGATCTTCACGAAGCCCGATTGCGGCTTCACCAGGCCCTGGATCACCTTCAGCAGCGTGGTCTTCCCCGCGCCGTTCGCGCCGACGATGCCGTAGCGGTCACCCGGCCCGACAATCCAGTCAACATCGTCGAGGATGGGGCTGACCATGCCGTCGAAGGAAAGGCCCACGTGCTTGAGCTCGACGACCTGCTTGCCCAAACGCGACATCGCCATGCGCTTGAGCTCCAGCTCGTTGCGCAAAGGCGGCACGTCGGCGATCAGCTCGTGCGCCGCGTCCACGCGGAACTTCGGCTTCGTGCCGCGCGCCTTCGGGCCGCGCGCAAGCCAGGCAAGCTCGCGACGCAGGGCGTTCTGGCGCTTCTCCTCCGCCAACGCCGCCAAACGGTCGCGCTCCACGCGCTGCAGGATATACGCCGAAAAGCCGCCCTCGAACGGGTCGATGGTGCCGTCGTGCACCTCCCACATGCGCGTGCACACCTCGTCGAGGAACCAACGGTCGTGCGTCACCACCAAAAGCGCGCCCTGCCCGGCCTTCCAGCGCGTCTTCAGATGATTCGCCAACCAGGTGATGGCGCGAACGTCAAGATGGTTCGTCGGCTCGTCGAGGGCAAGGATGTCCCAGTCGCCGATAAGCAGGCGCACCAGGTCGACGCGGCGGCGCTGCCCGCCCGAAAGCGTTCCCACCTTCGCGTCCCAGGGAATATCGGCGGCAAGCCCGGCGATGGTTTCGCGGATGCGCGCGCTGCCGGCCCATTCGTATTCGGGCATGTCGCCCACCACGGCATGGGCTACGGTGTCCTCGTCGCGCAGGTCGTCGGTCTGCCCCAGCACGCCCACGCGCACGGCGCCGTTTCGCAGCACGCGCCCGCTGTCGGGCTCAAGGCGTCCCGCCAGCACGGAAAGCAGCGTGGACTTGCCGTCGCCGTTGCGCCCGACGATGCCGATGCGGTCGCCCTCGTCGACGCCGAGCGATATCTCCTCGAACACCATCTTCGTGGGGAATTCAACCTGCACCTTTTCGCATCCGAGCAGAAACGCCATGAAAATCCAACTTTCTCAAAACAATTGCGTCGCGCCTGACGGCGGCGCTCTTTAGCGCGGCGCGAGTCATGCCTCGCGCCCACGAATCTTTGCAGCCGCTCTAACCCTTCAACCGGGTCTTTCGTGGGTGCGAGCGAAAGCTCGCACCGTCATAGAGAGCGCCCGAAGGGCGCGACAGGCTTTTTCGGAAAAACAGCGCGTCACATGATAGCAAATCGAAAGGCCCTCGCTTACGCCTTCTTCATGACCGCCAGCGTCAAGAAGGTTCGCTCATAGGGGCGGTAATAGGTTTCGTACTTCACCAGCGTGAAGCCGTCCTTCTGGCTTAAGTCGGAAATGTCGCGCGGAAGGCTGCCGTCCTGCGACTGCCCTTCCACGATGAACGTGCCGCGGAAGTTGTCGAAGATGATCTCCCACGACATCTTCGAGACGAGCGTGGGGGAATACGCCATGTACGCGCGGTCCCAGTTGCCCTTCTGCCAATCCATGTACGTCTGGGGAATGTCGGGGCACATGACGGATGTGACGCCCATATAGCCGATATCGGTGGACACGATCAGCGGCAGCTGGCCAGCCTGGTCGTAGGCGACTTCATCGACCAGCTCGCGGAACCTGTCGATGGGCACGTCGTTGTCGGCGCTGTAGTCGTCGTGGATGATGAGCGCCTGATTGGTGATGCCCGCCGCCAAAAGGACCGCGCACAAACCCCAAAGCAGCTTCCGCGTGCGGATATGCGACACGACGATGGCAACCAAGGCCAACAGCGGGCCGATCGCCACGAACAGATAGCGGTAGTACAGGATAAGCGAATTCATGGCCAGCGAGGCGCCGAGCGCGATCGCGTACACGCCGCCGTACACCACTAGCGCGCAGACCACCGGCGTGATCTCCTCGGAGGCAAGCCAGGCGCCGAAACGGCGCAGGCGCAGCGAGCGCAAAGCGCGGCCCTCGTGCTCGCGCTCCTGGGCCAGCGCATGCCTCGCCTCGCGATGCAGGCTCGCGCGCCAGCAACCCCAGCGGATGCCCCACACGATCACGAACGCGATGACGAAAACGGACAGCCACCCCAGGACGTTGAGCCAAATCTGCACCGCCTGGCCGTAATCCCCGCGCAGGGCGAAGGACATCTGGCTCGTCAGCACGGGATAGGTCGCAAGCTCGATGAAGGTTGTGGGGAACACGATGTTCGCCCAGTAGGTGCGCCCCACGACGCCCATCTGGCTGGTGACGGCGGCGATGATCCACGGCAGATAAAGCGCCACCTGCACCGCGCAGCCGACGAGCAGCACCCCCAAGGGCTTGCCGGCGGCAACGGCGTTATCGGGCAGCGGGCTCGAACCGCACCGGCGATGCTTCCACGCGCGCCGAGCGGTGAACGCGAGCAGCACCACGTTGATCATGAACGCGGACATGGCGCCGAAATAGTGCAGGTAGGCGCAGGCAAGGCTGGACGCGAAACAGACGACCCACCAGGAAATCGGGACACCGGCAAGGCATTTGCGCCCCGCCGCCTGCCGGGCGATGCTCGCATGCGGGCGATCCTTCAAAACGCCGATGATGCGCATCGCGTAGATGAAGCACAGCATCACCGCGAACGTGGCCCACGAATACATGCGGATCTCGACCGCCATGATGGCGATATAAGGGGTGAACAGGGCGAAGAAGCTGAACAGCACGCCGGTGAGCGGGTTGGCGTCGCGGCGGATGTGCGTGAGGCCCAGCACCGCCAGCGCCACCGCCCCCGCAACGGTGAACAGGCGATACGCCAAGATGTTCTGCCCGAACACCAAATTCAGCACGTGCAGCGCCCAGTAGATGAGCACCGGGTGCACGTCGCCTGAGCTATAGGTCCAGATGTCGGCGAAGGTATGGTTCGCGATCCCCACCGAATAGCTTTCGTCGAACCAGATGTTGCCGTGGAACGCGTCGGAAAGCAGGAAAAGCGCGCCGGCAACGAGCACCGCGATATGGAACTTCCTCGATTGAACAAGAGCGTCGAAGCGCTCGGGGATCGACCGGGCGTCGCTCATACGCGGCCCGTCTTTCCCTCGCGGCTGAATTTCATTGATTATCTCGCCTTACCCCGTCCCGCTTGTCTAGAAACTTGGCATAGCGTAGCATTGCAACGATGAGCAAACTCCAACTGCAAAGAAATACCCCGCTGCAGCCATATTCTTCACAGAGAACCACGGCGAGGCCGGAGTTGTCCGAGGTGGGCGGCGGCGAAACGACAATCGCGAAGGGCGGCATGTACATGGAGCTGGTGTTTCACGCCGACGATTACGGCATCAC
>CAVGWX010000079.1:0-10175 GCA_963633085.1 Prevotella sp. CAG:279
CGTCGAGGTGGTCAACGAGGACACGGTGCTGTTCCCCGGAGACAAGGCCATCGTCGTGGTGGACAACGAAACGCTCGACGAGGTCCGCGCGGTGTTCAGGGGGCTATAGGCGTCTCTCTCATCGCCGAAAACGTTGCCGTGCCGGCGCCGCCACGGCAAGCGGCCGGCATCGTCGCAATCGGCTGCCGGCGCCGCCATAGCGGGATTTCGTCATCCGAAACGATCAGCGCGGCGTGCTCGCCAGCTCATCGAGCGCTTCCTGCGGCGTGAACGCGCAGGTGCCGTCGCCGACCTTCACCACATCGATGCTGTCTCCGGCCTGAACCTTGCCGCCCTTCAACGCCACGAAGAAGATGCCCTCGCGCGGGAAGATGCAGTCGCCCGCAAGGTAATAGATCGCGCACTTCTTGTGGCACACCTTGCCCTGCTGGGACAGCTCGAGCAGCACGTCGTCGCCGATCTTCAGCTGCGTGCCCAACGGCAGCGCCATCAAATTGATTCCCTCGGTGGTGATGTTCTCGGCGAAGTCGCCCTCTTTGACATCCAGGCCGCGAGAGCGGGCCTTCTCGATGGATTCCCATGCCAAAAGCGACACCTGACGATGCCAATCGCCCGCATGCGCGTCTTCGGCCACCCCATGCTGCTCGACGACGGTGGCCGGCCCGTCCACGACGTCCTTGCGCGTCCCCTTGCGCTTCGACACGCACACCGCGCGAACCACGCCGTGCGTCGTGCTTTCGGCGTCCGGCCCTTCCATGCGGCCCTTATCGAACACCTTGACCTCGTCAACGCCACCGGCCTTCGAAGCCTCTTCGCGCCCTGAGGCCTTAACCGGTTCGCCGGAAATGCTCGTCTGCGTCATATGTCCCCCAATAATCCTAGCATCTAACTAGGTGCATGCTATCACAGGCTTCGGCCGCCAAGGCTCCCTGCAATCCGATTTCCTTTGGCTTCGCCTGCTTTCATGCGATTCCGTGTCGTTTCGCGCACCGCGAAGGCGACCCAAAGATGTCCTCGCACAGCCGCAAGCCACGCTTATCGCGCCCTATCCCGCGAAGCGAGGCACCAGCAGATGGTATTCGCGGCCGAACGGGGTGACGAAGCAGAATTCGTTGATCGGCCCCGGCAGGCCGCACGCCGATATCGTCGTCACGCAGAACAGGACGAAAACGGCCGCAGCAGCCAATATGAGCAGCGGCTCGTTCAGCCGAACCCCGGCGACGACCAACACGCCGCCGATCACGAGCACGGGCCAGAGCATCCGCACACCCAGTTCAAGCGACCCCCAAGAAAGGAATCCCATGCTCATCGGCAGAAGCATGGCGCCCAACGCGCACACGCACAACCCCCAGGAGAACACCAGCGCCCGCACCCCCGCAGCACCGGGAACGGCCACGCGCATGATGCCCACCACCAGCAGAAGCACCGGCCAGCACTGCCACCAGGAAACCCCGCGCACCAGCGACGAGAGGGCGAACGCCGCGCCGACGGACAAGAGCACGCAGCCCGCGAACAGGCCGCCGGCGATGATGGCGACCGAAGGCTGATGGGAAACGGGCGCAGGCGTCAATTCCGCGCTCGCCGTTGCTTCGCCATCTTTGGCGCCGTCTGCATGCGCGGGGCTTGCCGCGGCCGCGCCGCGGGTCGGGGGAGCCGGCGGAACATGGGCCGAGCCCGAATAGCGCGACGCGCGCTGCAGCCACGCGGCGTCCCCGCATCTCCCGCGAGCTCGACAGCAATCGACGTCGCCGAACGTGTCGGAGCGCACGGCTTTCGGCTCGACCACGACGGGCTTCGGGCGCATGGGGGCCTTCGGCAGCGCAACCCACAAAACCACGTAGAGGAAGATCAGCAGGCCGCAAGAAAGAAACGCGAACGCAACCCACAGGATGCGCAGGACGACGGGGTCGACATCGAGGTATTCGGCGATACCGGCGCACACTCCCCCGATCAGCGCCGAGCGCGACCGGTGCAGTTGCCGTTCCTTCGTCACCGTTCCTCCTGATCAGAGCCCTTCTCATCGATATCGCCCGCCACGTCTTCGTCCTTGCGCTCCACGCGGACCGTCAAAATACGGCGCCTGCGCATGGACTGCACGGTATAGAGAAAGCCGTCCTTCTCAAACGAATCGCCGACCTGCGGGACCGTGTCCATGATGCTCAGCATCCACCCGGCGACCGTCTCGTAGTCCTCCGACTCCTCAAGCGGCCAACCCAGCTCGATGGCGTCTTCAACCGGATACTTGCCGCTCACCAGCCACATATTCGGGCCTTCGCGCCTGATGGAGGGGCGCTCGCGATCGGTTTCGTCCACGATTTCGCCGACAATCTCCTCAACGATATCCTCGACCGTTATTAAACCATCGGTCCCACCGTACTCGTCCACCACGATGGCCATCTGTTGCCGTTTCGTTTGCATCTCGGTGAGCAGGGGGAACACGTCTTTCGATTCGGGCACGAACAGAGGCTCGAACGCATAATCGACAGCCGGATCGTCACCGCGCCCATCGAGCACCGGAGGCACCAAGTCCTTGTAGTGAACGATTCCCACGATGCGGTCGATGTCCTCGTGAAACACCGGCAGGCGGGAATAGCCCGTCCCCATCATGCGCTCAACAGCCTGGCGAACGGTTTCCGTGTCCTCGACCAAGATCATATCCACGCGCGGGGTCATGATCTCCCCGGCATCCATGTCCCCAAGGTCCAGGATCTCGTGGATCATGCGCTTCTCATCTTCCAGCAGCTCATCGTTGTCGGCAACGAAATCCTTGATCTCGTCCTCGGCAGACATCGACGCGCGCCTCGGCGCGCCCAAAAACCCGAGCAGACCTTTGATGCCCTTTGCCGCGTCGCCGTCTTCGTTTCTACCCGCCATAGCTTGTCGTTGCTCATCTAGGCCCACGCACAGCCGGGCCAACTCGCTCCCATTCACCTATCACCTTACATGACGTACAGGACGACCGCCAGAAACTGCAGCACGCTTCCCGCCACAACCCATAAGTGGAAAACGGAGTGCATGTACGGGATCTTCTTCAGCACGTAGAAGATGCAGCCGACCGAATAGCACAGGCCGCCGGCAAGCAGCAGCCACAACCCGGCCAAAGGAATGGCCTGCACCAGCCCCGGGAGGAACCACACGATCGCCCAGCCGAGCGCAAGGTAGAGCACGGCGGAAATCCACCGGGGCCGGAAAACCCAGAACGCTTCGAAGGCAACGCCGGCGATCGAGAGCGCCCAGACGAACACGCAAAGGGGAATGCCGCCAGAGTCTATCAAGGTGATCAGGCAAAACGGCGTGTATGTTCCCGCTATGAACAGGTATATGCAGCTGTGGTCGAGCACCTTGAAGACGCGCTTGGCGCGATCGGCGGCGATGGCGTGGTACAGCGTCGACATCAGATACTCCAGCAGCATGGTGAGCGCGTACACCAGCGCTGCGAACAGGTGCACGCCGCCGCCCGAGCGCACCGCGCTAACGACAAGGATGGGGATCGCGGCGATCGCCAGCAGCGCGCCGATGCCGTGCGTCACCGAATTCGCTATCTCCTCGCCCAGCGTGTATTCGCGCACGCATCGCATCTTGTTCTGCTCGTTCGCCGTGGTCGCCGCGACATCGTTGCGGTGCCCTCGCGCCTCTTTAAGCGTTCGGGGCTTTAGCTGCGACGGCGTCCAAGCATGAGCAGCCGCCTGCGCGCCCTCAGCGCCCGGCAAGCCCCGGCAAGCCTCGCCTGCCTGCGCCCTTCGGTCGCAAAGCTTCTCGTTCATCCGGCCCCCATCGATCGCGCCTTTATTCGTTCATTCATGCGGCCACGATACCATAGCTTTCCGCATACGATCGCACCGGTGAGCCAAACGTAACCGGAACGACCCTCGCAGGGGTATACTGGGACAGGAACCTCGACAAGATTGGAGCAACGATGCAATACGACGAGCTGAAGGAACTGATCAAGCAAGCCATGAAGGCGCACGACAAGACGCGCCTGGCCATCCTGCGCCAAGTTCATGGCGAGATAAAGAACATCGAGGTCAACGAACGCCGCGACATCACCGAAAAAGACGTGGACGACATGACGAAACGCGTCATCAAGCAAACGAAGGAAACTCTCGAGGGCTCCATCAAGGCGAACAACAACCAGGAGCGCACCGACATGCTCGCTGCGCAGGTAAAAATCCTCGAGGAGCTGCTTCCCAAGCAAATCGAAGGGGCCGAACTTTCCGCACTCATCGATGCCGTGCTGTCCGAAACCGGAGCATCGACCAAAAAGGAGATGGGGCGCGTCATGGGCGAGCTGACGAAGCGCACCGGCGGCAACTTCGACAAGGCCGCAGCCGCCAAAGAGCTGCAAGGCAAGCTGGCATAGGCTTCGCGCCCGAAAACCCCACCGCGCACGAAAAAGGCCCCAGATCGGCGATAAGCCGCAGATCCGGGGCCTTTTTCGTTCTATTCGAAATGCTCGGCAGCCTTTTCCAGCTGATCGATGATGTCTATGCTCTGCGGGCACATCGCCTCGCAGGCCCCGCACCCGACGCAGTCGCTTGCCTTCCCGGGAACCGCCTGCCACGAGTACTGCTGCTTGGCGAAGGCGCGATCCTCGGTCTGCAGCTCCAGGTTCAGCAGGTTCATGATCTCCGGTATCGCCACGCCTTGCGGGCAATCTTTGACGCAATAGCGGCAATTCGTGCACGGGACCGTCGGCATCGAGGCGAGCACGTCGCGAGCCTCATCCAAAGCCCGCTGCTCCGCTTCGGTAAACGCCCCGCCGCTCTCGCGCCATTCGTCGATGTTCTGGCGAACCTGATCGGGAGTCGACATGCCCGAAAGAACCGTCATCACGCCCGGCTGGTTGTAGCAGAACCGATACGCCCATGAGGTCTGGCTCAAGTCCGGGCGCGCGGCGAGCAAAGGCGCCGCCACCGCCTTCGGCATGTCGGCCAGGCGCCCGCCGCGGCACGGCTCCATGACGACGACCGGCTTGCCATGCGCGCGAGCAACCTCCAGGTTGCGGCGGGACTGCACCACCGGGCTCTCCCAATCCAGGTAGTTGACCTGCAGCTGCACGAAATCGACCTCGGGGTGCGCCTGCAGCAGCTCTTCCAAGGTTTCGGGGCCGTCGTGCATGCTGAAGCCCACGTGGCGAACCTTGCCTGCCGCTTTCATCTCCTGCGCCCATTCCCACAAACCGAAATCGTCGAACTTCTTCGTGCGGTCGCCCCCGACGTTGTGCAAAAGGTAGTAATCGACGTAATCGGTCCCCAAACGCTCAAGCGACGTATCCAAGCAGGCCTTCGCCGTCTCGGCATCCGGCAACGCCCATGCCAGGCATTTCGTGGCGATGGTGAAGCGCTCTCGCGGGTAGCGCTCGACGAGCGCCTTCCTCAGGGCAACCTCCGACGCACCGTTGTGATACACGAACGCCGTGTCGAAATACGTGCACCCGGCCTCCATGAACATATCGACCATCTGCTTGAACTGCTCGATGTCGATGGCGGTTTGGTCGCTCGCATCCGTCAAGGGAAGGCGCATGCAGCCGAATCCCAGTTTCGGCGTGGTTGAAAAATCCTCGATCATACGGTTGGCTCCTCTCGGTCTGGAAAAATGATAAACGCTGGAGTCAACTTCAGGTCAAGCGCCTATCGAGCAAAATAACGATGCGCCCGAAAGCCCTTAGTCGAGCATCCGGGCGCATCGAGCCCTCTTTCGCCAAGCCCTCTACAGGCGCCCCTGCCGGCTACTCCTCCGGTTCCAGAGCGCTCGCCAGCACCTGCATCCGCGCCTCCACTTCCTCGATGATGCGGCTGCAGTCCTTCAGCTCCGCGCTGGCGTCCAACCCCGCCACCTCGCTCACGGCCTTGTACTTCAGGTCGTGCTCCAAGCTGGCCCAGAAGTCCATCGCCAGCGTGCGCAGCTGGATTTCGACCGGAATGGTCTCTTTCTTGTCCATGAAGAACACCGGGATGCGCACCACCACATGCAAGCTTCGATAACCGTTGGGCTTCGGGGAGGCAATGTAATCCTTTACCTTCACTATCTCCAGGTCATCCTGCCGATTGATCAACCTGAACAGGCTGTATACATCCTGGATGTACGGGCAGATGACGCGGATTCCAGCTATATCCAGGATATAGCGTTCCATGTTTTCCAAGGTCGGTTCGTAGCCGTACCGACCGATCTTCTCGTAAATGCTGGCCGGCGCCTTGATGCGCGATTCGATATGATGAATAGGATTGCGGTGCTTCTTCAGGTTCAAGTCCTGGTCGAGGATCTCCAGGCGCACCTTCATCTCGCGCATAGCGGCTTTGTACTTCTGCATGATCTCGCGCGTCTCGATTCCGGCCCGGTGCAGCGTCGCCAGGCTTTCGTCGTTCATGCGCAAATCGCCACTCATGTTGAAAGCGGTCAGATCGGGCACGTTCGGCACCGGCAGCCTCCTGCGTGCCCCATCATCAAGCGTGCGGCCCGAAAGCTTGCCCGTACCAAGAGACTCGCTCATGGCGTTCATACCCTGTCTCCTTACCATCGCCATGCCTATCGCGGCCGTCTCATAGTGCCGCATGGCGCATTTCGCCAAGCGCAACCCGCTTGGCTTCGCCGTTTAGTCCGGGCATATGATAGCGCAGGGCGACGGCCGCCACGCCAGCGCAACACGCGGTTAAACCATCCTGTTACCGAAAGCATGCAAGGCCTTGAAAACCAAATTCCCATCCTCGGAAGCATCAGGTACGGCCGATTGCCCGCCTCCCCAAACAACCAAACGGCTCCCCTGATGCGCTATCATCATCTTCAAATAAGCAAGCAAGATGCAGGAAGGGGCATGCGTTTATGGGATACCGCAATCTCGGGGACATCGACAGCAAAATCCTCGACGCCATCGTGGCGATGGGCGCCGAGGCGGGCCTCAGCGGGATCTCATCGAAGAAGGTGGCAAGTTCCTGCGATATCTCAAGCGGCACCATCTTCAACAAATTCGGCACCATGGAGCGGGCGATCAAGGCCGCCGCCGACAGATATCACCGCGCGCACCTTCATCGCATCGATGAGCTTTCCTTAAGGGGCCTTTCCGGACGCGAGATTTGGAATCGCGCCTTCGATGAGATCCTTTCCGACAGGCAGGGCACGCTGTTTTACATCTCCTTCCTCACCAATCATGGCATCGAGCAAGATGATGTCGAGGCGAAAATCGACGAAATGAAGCCGATCCTGCACAAGCTTTTCGGTCTCACGGAACCCGTCAGCAAAACGCGCCTTATCGTGCTGTGGGACTTCTATGTTGCCATGACGCTCTACTATGCCGGCAAAATCCTTTCCGGACAACTCGACTGCAGCGATGAGGCAAAAGGCCTTTCGGGCGATATCGTTTTCGGCGGCGCGCAAGCCATCCTCGACAAACCCGATGAAGGCCTCCCTAGCTCGCTTGCCCGCACTTCAGGGCAGCCTTTGCTGCTTTCCACAGCTCCTCTCGCTCCTTTGGGCTAGCTTTTGCGAGAAAGCCCTCCAAACACCCGCCTTGATCAGCGACCTCGCGCTCCATCCAAGCCCACCGATCGCGGAACTTGCGGCAGCTGGCACGCAATGCGTTTTCTGAATCCAGCCCCATGCGTCGAGCAACGTTCGTCAGGCTGAACAAAACGTCTCCCAACTCTTCTTCCGCATGCAGGAAAAGGTCGCCGTCGCCCTCGACTTTGCCGTTCGCCGCCTTCGGGGCCCGATCATACGCCTCGTTCAGCTCGGCAACCTCGCTGCGCACCTGGTCCCATACATCTGCAAGCGTATCCCATTCAAACCCGGCAGCCGCAGCCTTGCGGGATATTTTCTGCGCTTGCAAGAGCGCCGGAAAGCTGACCGGGACGCCATCAAGCAAACCGGGGAGGGTTTCGCTGCCGCCGGAACCGCCGCCGTCGGCCTCAGGCCTGCCGCCTTCCGGCAAGGAAGGGCCGCCGGAAGCGGCCGACGCCTTCCGCTCCGCCATTTTCGCCTTGTCCCAGATATCAAGGACCTCGGATGCGTCTTTTGCAGCAGCATCACCGAACACGTGCGGATGGCGGCGAACCATCTTCTCGTTCACGTCGGCAGCAACGTCGTCGATGGTGAACAGGCCGGCATCGGCCGCAATCTGGCTCTGAAGCACCACCTGCAGCAAGACATCGCCCAGCTCTTCCCGAAGATGCGCCATATCGTTCGACTCGATGGCGTCAACCGCCTCATACGCCTCCTCGATCATGTTGTGAGCGATCGACGCATGGGTTTGCTCGCGATCCCACGGGCACCCATCAGGTGCGCGCAAAGCCGAAATCGTAGCTACGAATTGGTTAAACGACGGATGGTCAACCGGGCTGTTCGCCCGACAGATGGCCTCCGAGTCAAAACGTTCCATATACGCTCCCTTCAAAGCCGGCAGCGTGACCATGCCGGGAAAATAGCAGATGCCCTGCTGCCCATGGTACACGGCTGCGAACCGAAGCCGTATCCGCTATGATAAAACCTCCGCAACCCCGATAAGAAAGCGTGCGCACCATGATCATCGCCATCGACTCCATCGACGACCCCAGACTCGATGCGTACGCACGGCTCACCGAGGCACAGCTTCGCAACAAGCTTGAACCGGAAAAAGGCCTGTTTATCGCCGAGTCGGAAAAGGTCATCCATCGGGCGGTCCTCGGCGGCATGGAGCCGATCTCCTTCCTTATGGAGGAGAAGTTTCTCGCAGGAATGCAACACGTGATCGACGAGGCCGCGCGACGATTCCCCGATATCGACGTGCCGATATTCATTCTCCCCCATGGGCAATTGAAAAAGCTTACCGGCTTCGAGCTCACTCGAGGAGCGCTCGGGGCTTTCCGCAGGCCCCGGCCAAAAAGCGTGGAAGAAGTCTGCGAAGGAGCGCGAAGGGTGGCTGTCCTCGAAGATATCACCAACCACACAAACGTAGGCGCTATCTTCCGAAGCGCAGCTGCATTGGGCATGGACGCTGTCCTTGTTACGCAAGCATGCTACGACCCGCTGTACCGAAGAGCGGTTCGCGTCTCAATGGGCACGGTTTTTCAGGTTCCGTGGGCGCGTATCGGAAAAGAATCCGGAGCAACCGGAGAAGGTTCATGGGCCGCCGATGGCATTCCTCTGCTCAAACAGCTCGGGTTCAAAACAGCTGCAATGGCGCTTTCGGACGATTCGGTTCCCTTGGATTACCCCCAACTTGCGCAAGAGGAAAAACTCGCCGTGGTGCTGGGAACCGAAGGAGATGGGCTTTCTACCCAAACGATCGCCAAATGCGATTACACGGTACGCATCCCCATGGCTCACCAGGTGGATAGCTTAAACGTTGCGGCAGCAAGCGCAGTGGCATTCTGGGAGCTGCGCGCCCGCTAAAAGCAGGCGCGCAGCCAGTCAGAAACTCAGCCTTGCTACTTCACGATAAGAACCGGCACCTTGGAACCCGCAAGCACTTTGTGGCTGACGCTACCGGTATATTCTTTCAAACCCGAAAGGCCTCTGTTCCCGATAACGACCATGTCGTAATCACGCTGCTCGAGCAGCTTCAGAATCTCATTAGCAGGGTTCGTCCCCGTCAGAAGCAGCGAGTCGACGCGTTCGGAGACACCTTCACCCATGGAATCAACCGCTTCACCTAGCAATTGCTCCCCATCGGAAACCATCATATCCAGGATATCTTTGAAGCTTTCCATTTGATCGTCATCCAGCAAGGGAATCGGGACCACATAGACGATATCCGCATGAGCGTTTTCATTTACGGAAACCAATTCAGCAGCAACCTGTAATGCCCGACGAGAACCATCGGATTCATCAAATGCAACCAGAAATTTGTCAGCAGCCATAATGCGCCCCTTTCCGCAAAAAACAGATCTCCAATACCTTTAGTATAGCCCGTGAGCAACCAAAGAAAGAAGACAGCACGGCAACGCATCGGGGAGCCATACATGAGTGAAGGCGATAAGCATCGAAAAAGAACCGGGGATATCATGGGAATCACGGCGCAAAGCGAAACTCTATAGGTGACGTTCAACCTTTGCAACGACAAGCAACGATTACCTTGCAAACGCCGAAGGGCCCGCAGGGGGCGATCCCCCTGCGGGCCCTTCGAGCGCGCTTTTCACGCTTGCGCTAAAGAAAAGCGCCCTCCGCGAGCGCGACGCCCTGGCCTCCCACGGACTTCCTCCGCA
>CAVGWX010000080.1:0-9875 GCA_963633085.1 Prevotella sp. CAG:279
GGCAGATGTAGTCGAGCAGCAGCACGCCCATCTCGTTGCCGGTCAGAAGCGTGTAGTCGTCGCCGTCCTTGCAGGCCACGCCCACGCGGTCGGCGTCGGGGTCGGTGGCAAGCAGCAGGTCGGGATGCACCTGCTCGCACAGATCGATGCCCTTCTGCATGGCCTCGCGGATCTCGGGGTTCGGGTAGGGGCAGGTGGGGAAATCGCCGTCGGGCTGCTCCTGCTCGGGCACCACCGTGACGTCGGAGACGCCCGCGCGCTTAAGCACGGTGGTCACCGGCACCAGGCCCGTGCCGTTGAGCGGCGTGTACACGAGCTTCAGCGGCGCGGCGGAGATTTGATCGGCGGAAAGGTTGTTCACCGACTGCGCGAGCACGGCGTCGTAGTAACGCTCGAGCACCGCGTCGTCGATCCAGCGGACGGTGCCCGCGGCCATGGCCTCGTCGAAGTCCATGGTCTTCACGCCGGCAAACGCGTCGGTCTTGGCGATGGCCGCCGAAATGGCCGCCGCGGCCTCGGAGGTGATCTGGCAGCCGTCGGGACCGTAGGCCTTGTAGCCGTTGTAGGGCGCGGGGTTGTGGCTCGCCGTCATGCAGATGCCGCCCGAGCAGCCCAGGTCGCGCACGGCCCACGAAAGCGTCGGCACCGGGGAGATGCGCGGGTACACGTGCACGGCGACGCCGTTGGCCGCCAGGATGGCGGCGGTCGTCTTCACGAACAGCTCGCCTTTGTTGCGGCTGTCGCGCGCGATGGCCACCGAAGGCGCCTCGAAGTTCGCGTTCAGGTAGTCGGCGAAGCCCTGCGTGGCGCGGCCGACGGTGTAGACGTTCATGCGGTTCGTGCCCGCCCCGATGACGCCGCGCAAGCCCGCGGTGCCGAAGGAAAGGTCCTGGAAGAAGGCGTCCACCATGGCGGAATCGTCGCCCGCGTCGGCCTTCGCACGCATGTCGTTCAGTTCGGCGGAAAGCTCCGCGTCGTCCACGTTGCCAATCCAGCGCTCCAGCTCGGCGCGCACATCCCTATCAGCCATTGCCCGTATCCTTTGATCGATTGCTGCCGGCGTCCGCATGCGTTGCGGCGCGAAGGCCGCGAAGGCGTCGCACAGCCGGCCGCGCGACGCCTTCGTTATTGTAAACCTTATGCTACTTCGACGCTTGCGCCTCGCGCAGGCCGCGCACCAGCTGGTCGGCGCAGGAGGTGGGGCGGTTGCCGCAGGTGTTGCCCTCCAAAACGGCGGCGACCTCGTCGACGGTCATGCCCTTGATGAGCTTGCTGATCGCCTTCAGGTTGCCGTTGCAGCCGCCGATGAACTCGACCTCCGACACCTTGTCGCCGTCAAGATCGATATGGATTTCCCGCGAGCAAACCCCGCGCGTGCGATACGTGTACATTGAAAAGCTCCTCTCGTTCGGTGCAGCAATTATGACACACCAAAACAGCCGGGAGCGGGCCTGCTAAAACAATCCGCAGGTGAAAAGGAACGTCAGAGAACGAAGATGCGCGGCCAGGTGCACCTGGCCCCACGCCTGGCACAGCCGCAGCACGTCGAAGATGGCCGCCTGGTCGACCTCCATGCCCTCGATGTCGCAAAACTTCGAGGAGAGCAGCGCGCGGGCCCAGGCAAGCGTGGCGGCGCGCACGCGGATGGCGTCGGGCGTGGTGCAGGCCTCGCACAGCGCCCCGCCCTCGGCGACGGAAAACGCGACGGTGCGGGCGGCGGGCGGCAGGGGCGCGCGGTTTGGCGCGGCAGCGGCCCCAGCGGTGCCGGCACCGACGCCAGCCTCACCACCCGCTGCCCCGCCGCCACCGACCACCTCCGCCAGCTCCTGGCCGCACAGCGCGCAGTGCCCGAGCACCGGGCGCACGCCCGCGAAGGCGAAGGTTTTCAGCAGATGAGCGGCGCAGATGGCCGGCGCGTGGGCAGCGTCGACGTGCGAGAGAGCCGCAAGGTCGGTATGCGTTAAGGGGAACAGCTTCGGGCTGGGAAGATCGGGCTGCGTGACGCGATCGAGCAGCTCGGCCATCACGGCCGCGCACGCTGCGCGCTCGATGCTCTCGCGCACCTGCGCGTTCGAGCACGCCAGGCGCGCTTCCTTGACGATATCGAGCGATTTGCCGCGCACGAGCAGCACGTCGGCCTCGCTGAACAGCTCCAGCCGCGACGCGAAGGCGCCCGAGGGCTTGCGCGCGCCCTTGGCCACGGCGCGCAGCTGAGAGCCGTCCTCGGCCAGCATGGTGAGGATCAGGTCGGTCTCCCCCAGCTTCGTCTTGCGAATGACCAGCACCCGCGCATGGTACGTCGGTCGCGCCACGAAAGCGCCCTTACGAGAACGAGATGGAGGTGACGTTGTTGTACGCGTCGAAGCCGATGGTCCCGGAGACCTGCTTGGAGTCGCCGGAGACGCTGATGGTCTGCCCGAGCACCGTCACCGAGGTGGAGGCGACGCCCGTGGCCGTGAAGGCTACCTCGTCGTTGCCCTGGTAGGTACAGCTGTTCACCGAGGAAACGGTGAACGTGGAGCCGTCGGAGGCCTTGAGCGAGCCGCTGGCAAGGTAGCTGCGCGCCGCCGCGACCAGCTCGGTGCCGCGCGATTTCGCCACGTTGATGGTCACCACCGTGCTCGAGGACACCTCCGACCCCGAGGCCGGGTCGATGCCGATCATATACCCCTCGGGAATCGTTTCGCTGTACACGGTGACGGTGCTCGAGGTCAGGCCCGCCTCCTCGATGGCGGCGGCGGCCTGGCTCGGCGTCATCCCGGTGACGTCGGGAACGGTGTAGGGCTTGGCGACCGTCACCGTGATGGCGCTCTTCGCCTTGGCCTTCTCGCCCGCTTCCGGGCTGACCGCCAGCACGCTTCCCGCGTTCTCGTCGGAGTTTTCCTGCACGTAGGTAACGTTTTCGAAGCCGTTGTCGTCGAAGAGCCGCTCGGCCTCGTCCTGCGACTTGCCCACCACGTCAGGGACCAGGCGCGACGTGGACACGTGGATGACCACCTCGGAGCCCTCTTCCTGGCGCGCGTTGGCGCCCGGGTCCATCAGCAGCACCATGCCTTCGGTGTCGTCGGAGGCAACCGAGGTGGTGCGCACGGTGAAACCTTTGTTCTCGAGCACGAAGGTGGCGTCGGCCTGCGTCATGCCCACCACGTTCGGGACGACCTTGCCGCCCCACATCTCCATCTGGTACGTCACGCCCGCGGCGATGCCGGCAGCGACGACGAGCACCGCGATCACCGCCGCGGCGATCTTGCCGCCCTTGCCCTTAACGCCTTTGCGCGAGCGCTTTTCCGGGTCGGTCGGGGCCTTGAACTCCTTTTGCTTGGGGCCCTCGACGTCTTTGAGCGCGGGCATCTGCATGGTGTCGCCGGCGCGCCACGCCGAAGGCGCGGGCACGTAACCGGGGTTGACCAGGTATTCGTCGAAACCGGAAAGGTCGGCCTGCGGGCGGGCGGGCGCGCGGTCGGCGGCGACGATGTTGATGCGCGGCATCGCGGCCGTGTGCGCCAGGGGTTCGGACGGATCGTCGGTATCTTGCGAAGAGCCGTCCTCGGCGACTGCGGCATCGTCGGCGGCTTCGCCCTCATCGGCGGAATCATCGGCGGTTGCAGCGCCATCAGCGGTTTTACCGTCGTCAGAGGAATCGTCATCGGCTTCGGCTTCGGCTTCGGCGTCATCAGCCGTCTTGCCCGCATCTTCGTCGGCCGCATCGTCGGCAGCCGCGTCTTCGTCGGCCGCTTCGTCAGCATCGTCGGCAGCCGCGTCTTCAGCCGGCTCTTCCAGCTCGACCGGATCCATCACCTCGGTCGGATCCGCCGCCTCGACGACCTCTTCGGCCGGCGCGCAGGCGGCATCCTCGGCTTCACTTTCCTGCACGGGCGCAGGGTCGAGCTTGCGGCCGCATTCGTTGCAGAACTTCGCACCGGGGCGGTTTTCCGTATGGCAATGGGGACAGATCATAAGCGTCGGACCTTTTCGAGCTGAGGCGTTTTCTTCGCGTAGATTGTAGCCGAAAGCGGCCGGCCATCAGGGACGGCGCAAGAAACCATCAAACCGCCGTTACCGCAGCTACAGCCCCTCTCCATACCCGAAGCGGCGGATCTGCGTGGCGTCGCGGCGCCAGTTCTTCTTCACCTTCACCATGAGGTCCAAAAACACGCGCGTGCCGAGCAGCTGCTCCAAGTCGCGGCGCGACTCCTGGCCGATGCGCTTGATGGAGGCGCCGCCCTTGCCGATGATGATGCCCTTCTGGCTGTCGCGCTCCACGTAGATGCGCGCCATGATGCTGTTCAGGTTCTTCTTCTTGTCGAACGACATGTCCTCGACGGTCACGCCGATGGAATGCGGCACCTCGTCGCGGAACGTGCGCAGGATCTTCTCGCGGATGAACTCGGCCACGATGACCTCGATGGGCTGGTCGGTCTCCATGTCGGCGGGGAACCACGCCGGCCCCTCGGGCAGAAAGCCCTCCACTTCCTCGATGAAGGCGTCCACGTTGTAGCCGCTTTCCGAGGAAAGCCCCACCATGGCGTCCCAGGTATGCAGGGCCATGGCCGCCTCAGCCTGCGCATGGAGCTGGTCTTTCGTCACGAGGTCGGCCTTCGAGAGCACGCAGATCTTCTTCGCGTGCTTGGCGTGCGGGCCGGCAAGCTGAGAAGCCACCCATTCGTCGCCGCGGCCCACCGGCTTGCTCGCGTCGATGAGCATGGCGATGACATCAACGTCCTCGAGCGCCTTTAAGGCCGAGGTGTTGAGCTCCTCGCCCAGGGCGTCGTGCGGTTTGTGCAGGCCGGGCGTGTCCACGATGATCATCTGGAAGTCGTCGCGCGTGTACACGGCGCGGAAGCGGTGGCGCGTGGTCTGCGCGGTGTTGGAGGTGATGGCGATCTTCTTGCCCATGATGGTGTTGAGCAGGGTGGATTTGCCGGCGTTCGGGCGCCCGACGAGCGTGACGAAGCCGGAGCGGAAGCCTTCGCCCGAAGGCGGGGCGGCGTGCCCGAAGTATGCATCAAGATCCATGAGGGGTTCCTTTTCGAGAAAACGATTGCAGGGTTAAGCGATGAGCGCCAGCACGCGCGGGACGAATACGACAAGGCCCACCACGACGCTGGCCAAAGCTCCGGCCAGGGCCGCGCCAGCGGCGCAGTCCTTCGCCTTGCGGGCAAGCTCGTGGTAGCCGGGCGACGCCAGGTCGACCACCGCCTCGATGGCCGTGTTCACCGTTTCGAGCGCGAACATCATGCCGATGCAGATGACGATGGCGAGCCACGACGGCGCGTCGATGCGAAAGGCGAACCCCAGCACCACCACGAGCACCGCGGCGGCGGCGTCGATGCGCACGTTGCGCTCGGTGCGCACGGCCTCGGCCAGCCCCCGCCCCGCGTTGCGGAATGCGGCGATGATCGAGTAGCGTTGACCCGCGTCTTTCGTGTTCGCGCTGCGAACGAACGACTCTTTTCCCGGCTGAGTCATGCGCGCCTACCGCTTCGCCCAGGCGGCCAGGATCTCGTCCTCGAGGGCCTCCATCACCTTGGCGTCCTCCTCGACGATGTGGTCGTAGCCGCACAGATGCAGCAGCCCGTGAACGAACAGCAGGCTCACCTCCTGCTCGAACGTGGTGCCGAACTCGTGGGTCTGCCGCTCGGCCACGTCGGGCGCGATGACGACGTCGCCCAGCTCGTACACCACCTCCTCGCCTTCCCACACAGCCTCGGAAAGCTCGTCGTCCACGCCGTCGCATTCGAAGGAGAGCACGTCGGTGGGGCCGACCTTGCCGCGATAGCTTTCGTTCAGGCGCGCGATCTCCTCGTCGGTGACGAAGGAAAGCGACACCTCGGTGTTCTCGGGCTTTTCGCGATGGCGCAGGGTGAACAGGGCCAGCTCCTCAAGCGGCAGGCCCTTCAGGTCGGCCTCGCGATAGTCGTAGTTAATCTGGACGTCCATCTGCGTCCTTTCTCCTTGTTGGCTTTGCCGCCTTGTCGTATGCGGCCACGATGGCCGCCACCAGGGAATGGCGCACGACGTCCTTCCCCGAAAACCGGCAGAATTCGATTCCGTCCACGCCGTCTAAAATGTCCTGCACGCCCTTGAGGCCGGACACGCCGTGCGGCAGGTCGAGCTGCGTGATGTCGCCAGTGATGACCATCTTCGACCCGAAGCCCAGGCGCGTCAGGAACATCTTCATCTGCTCGGGCGTGGTGTTCTGCGCCTCGTCCAGGATGATGAAGCTGTCGTTGAGCGTGCGCCCGCGCATGAACGCCAACGGCGCGATCTCGATGACGTTGCTTTCGATGAGCTGCTGCGCGCGCTCCATGTCCGTCATGTCGAACAGCGCGTCGTAGAGCGGGCGGATGTAGGGGTCGACCTTTTCGGTGAGCGAGCCGGGCAGAAACCCGAGGCTCTCCCCCGCCTCGACCACCGGGCGCGTCAAGATGATGCGGCCGACCTCCTTGCGCTTGAGCGCGGCCACGGCCATGGCCATGGCGAGGTAGGTTTTGCCCGTGCCGGCAGGGCCGATGCCGAACGTGACGGTGTTGGCGCGGATGGCGTCCACGTAGCGCTTCTGACCGGCGGTTTTCGGGCGGATGGCCCGGCCGCGGTACGTGAGCAGGATGTCCTCGCGCAGCGTCGTCGGGGAAAATTCCGCGGTGCGCAGCAGGTCGATGGCGCGCGTGAGGAAGGCCGAATCGGGCACGTCGCCCGCTTCGACGTGCTTGATCAGTTCGGTGAACAGGGCCGTGAGCGACTGCACCTCGATGGGGTCGCCCTCCAAAACGATGGAATCGCCGCGCACGGTGATGCGCGCGGCGAAGGTTTCTTCGATTTGATGGAGCAGGCAATCGCCCGGCCCCACCACGAGCGCCATGTTCACGGACTGCGGCGCCGTCAAGGTGATGTGCGTGGAATCTGTCATGCGGCAAAGTATAGCACGCGCCTGAGCGCGGGCGCGCCTACAGGAGAACCTCCACCAGGCTGCCAGGTTTCGCGCCTGACCAGGTGGGAGCGGGAGCTTCGGGGGCGGCGGGCCGGCCCGAGGCGGGGGCGGCTTGCGGGCCTGCGGGGGCGGGCTGCGCAGTGGAGTTGGGAGCGGGCGATGCCGCCGAGGGCGCCACGGGCAGCGGGGCGGCGGGCGGCGGGGCGGAGGGAAGCTCGTAGTAGCTTTCCGTCATGGCCACGCCGCTTTCCT
This sequence comes from Prevotella sp. CAG:279, assembly GCA_963633085.1. Taxonomy (GTDB): domain Bacteria; phylum Actinomycetota; class Coriobacteriia; order Coriobacteriales; family Eggerthellaceae; genus Senegalimassilia. The sequence continues at coordinate 7,184 of CAVGWX010000080.1, forward strand.
CCACAAGCGCCAGCTCGACCGTGCCGCGGCGCCGCGCGAAATCGGCCTCGCGCAGCTGGGCCGCCAGCTCGCGCAGCTGGGCCGCGCGAGCGGCGCGCACCTCGGGCGCCACCTGGTCGTCGCGCGCGGCGGCAGGCGTGCCGCCGCGGGGCGAGTACGGGAACACGTGGATCTTCGTGAAGCGGCACGCGCGCGCAAGGGCGAGCGTCTCGGCGAAGTCCTCGTCGGTCTCGCCCGGGAAACCGCAGATGATATCGGTGGAAAGCGCCAGCTGCGGCATCGCGGCGTACAGCTTTCCCACCAGGGCGGAAAAGTGCTCGGCCGTGTAGGGGCGGTGCATCTCGCGCAGCACCTTCGTGCTTCCCGACTGCAGCGGCAGGTGCAGATGCCGGCAGATGCGCCCGTCGGCGTCGGCCATCACGGCGATGAGGTCGTCGCTCACGTCGCGCGGCTCGATGCTGGAGATGCGGAAGCGGCACGGCAGCTCTTCCGGGCCGTGGATGTCGGCGGTGGCGGCGAGCAGGTCGCGCAGAAGGTCGGGCAGGCGAAGCGGGTCGGGGCGCGAAGCGGGGCCGGGCGCGGGCGAGCCTTCTTCCGAGAACGCAGGCGCGGGAGCGGCCGCGGCATCGCCCGGCGCCGCCCAGCGGTACGACCCCAGATTGATGCCCGTGAGCACGATCTCGCGCACGCCGGCGCGGGCGAGATCGACGCATTCGGCGCGCACCTCGTCGGCGTTTCGGCTCGTCGCGCGGCCGCGGGCGACGTGCACGATGCAGTACGTGCAGGCGTTGTTGCAGCCGTCCTGCACCTTCACGCCCACGCGCGTATGGAAGCCCTCCCCCACCGCCAAGGGAGCCACACCATGGCCGAGCGGGCCCACCAGCTCGTCGAGCAGCTGGTCAACCTCCAGCTTGCCGGCCAGATGCACGCGCGCCGGGTCCATGGCGCGATAGGTGTCGGCGTCAATGGCGGCCGCGCATCCGGTGACCACCACCTGCGCGGCGGGGTTGTCGCGCAAAGCGCGGCGCACGGCCTTGCGCGTCTTCTTCTCGGCCTCGCCGGTGACGGTGCAGGTGTTCACCACCACCACGTCGGCCGCACCGTCCGTCTCCGCGCAGCCGCGCGCCAAAAGCCCGGCCGCGAACGCGTCGGATTCCACGCGGTTGACCTTGCAGCCCAAATTCACGATGCTGAAGTTCACCGGCGCACCTTCCCGCCCATCTGGCCCAATTCGTAGAGCACCAGCGCCGGGGCCACCACGCCGGCGGTTTCCGTGCGAAGGATGGAGCTTCCCAGCGTCACCAGGCGCGCATGGTCGTTCGCGGCCAGCAGCACGTCGACCTCCTGCGAGGCCAGGCCGCCCTCCGGCCCCACCACCACGGCGACGCGCGGCGCGGGAGCAGCGGCCTCGCCTGAGGAGCCCCCGGCGGTCGCGCCGCCCGTTCCGTCGCCCGCGCCCGCGCGCTCAGCCACGCAATCCAGCGCCTCAGAGATCAAGCACGTCCCCGGCGCCTCCTCCCAGCAGATGAGCACCGCATCGAAATCGCGCAGCTCGCGGGCAAGCCCCTTCAGGCCCATCGGGGCCGCAACCTGCGGCAGGCGCGTCTGGCCCGACTGCATGGCGGCGCTCTTCGCGATGGCCTGCCAGCGGGCAACCTTCGCGCCCGCCTTGCGCGCGTCGACCTTCATGATGCTGCGGGCGGCGGCGAAGGGGATGAAGCGGGAAACCCCCAGCTCGGTCGCGTGCCGGATGACCGTTTCCATCTTGTCGCCCTTGGCCAGGCCCTGCACGAGGCACACCTGCGGGAACGCCTGCGGCGCGTCCAGGCGCTGCGCCACCTTTACCAGCGGAAGCACCTCGTCGAAGGCGACGATCTCGCATTCGAAGTAGTACCCCGCGGCGTCGATGGCGGCAAGGTGCTCGCCGGCGGCCAGGCGAAGCACGCGCGCATGCTTCGCGTCGTCGCGGTCGAGCGCCAGCGCAAACACCTGATCGGGCTCGTCGGCGATCACCTGGTCGGTCAGAAAGAAATGAGGAAGGGACACGTCGCTCCGATCTTCAACGCAAACAAAAAAGCGGGAGCCCGCCCGCCGCCCGCGCAGGCCGAACGCCTAAGCGAGGGAAGGGGAAGCTCCCGCCGATTCTACCGCACGCGCATGCGCGCATGCGAAAGGCGCAAAGCTATTTCACCGTGAGCACCGGCACCTCGGTGGAACGGAGCACGCCGAAGCTGACCGAGCCGAGCATGCCGCGGATGGCGCCCAGGCCGCGACGGCCCATGACGATGAGGTCGCAGTCGTTCTCCTCGGCGTAGCGGGACAGCGCCTCGGCCGCAGACGCACCGGCGATAGCCTCGACGACCACGCGGTCGCCCAGCTCGGAGATGGAGTCGCCCAGGGATTCCTTCACGCGGGAAACCGCCTCGTCGAGCACGCGCTTGACGACGGTTTGGTACTCCTCGTAGTCCATCATGCCGTACGGGACGCCGTCGAGCGCGCCTTCGGTGCCGATGAAATCGGAACCCATGTAGCCGGAAGGCACAGCGTGCACGACCGAGACCTTCGTGTCGGCGCTTTCGACAGCAAGGCCGATCGCATAGTTCAGGGCGTTCTTCGCGTGGTCGGATCCGTCGTAGGGAACCATGATGTTGCGGAACTTCATAGCAGTCTCCTTTCGCAGAGGCGAAGTCAA
>CAVGWX010000081.1:0-9739 GCA_963633085.1 Prevotella sp. CAG:279
TGGTGCAGAGGTAGTCGGCAACCTGCTCCAGGCGGTAGTCCGTCATCGAGGTCTTGCGGCGATCCACGACGCCCTTTGACAGCACAAAGCCTATCGACTTGTCGAGGGCCTGCTTGACGATGTCCTGACCGTTGTCGTAGTAGACCTTGACCTCGTCGAACGCCTGGAAGAACTCCAAGCGGTCGAACAGAACGCTCGAGATGTCGCGCTTCATCCTGGCCGAGAGCTTCGCCGGGTCTCTGTACTCGCTGCGCCTGTAGACGAACGTGACGTAGGAGATAGGGAGGCGCTGCACCATGATGCCGAAGGAGTTGAGGAGCTTCTTCCTCTGCTCGATGCCCATGTTCTCGTAGTCCCCGTGACCGTTGAGCAGCGGCTCTGAATGGAACGGGATATTGGGGAGATCGGCCCTGAGGAGGGACTCCTCGTAGCGCGCGACCTTCTCTGCGATGTTTTCGGACTGGTCGTGGATGACGAGCGTCAAGAGGCAATAGCGGGACCGGCCGCCGCGTCCGCCGCTTTCGTCAACGAATATGCTCAGGTCCTTCGCCAAATGCAGCCCCTATATAAAAGCATAGCCGGGGGATAAGCCCCCGGCACTTGGAGGTAGCCAATACGACCACCAAAGACTTTATACCATGCGCAGCGGGCGCTGCGCAAGCACGCGGGCTATCGATTAACGCAGGCTAACACCAGCAAATAACCGGGCACGAAATACGCACGGAGGAGGTAAACCTCAGGAACAGAAATTCACGTGTTCGTTGACTGCTGGGACAGATTTCGTGGGTTTGAGGCATGACTCAAACACCCCGGCGAAGCCAAGCAAGGGCATGCGTTAATTTCCGGAACCGACCCCCCAAAGCTCGCAAATTAAACTGCGTGATGCACTTCGACGCTCTCGAATACGGACTCCCGCTAGCTACGAATTTTTATTGCAAGGGAAACGCCCACAACCGTTAGCCTAACTTCTGATTTAACACTCCATCCTGGAATTAGGTGCGAGCTATCAACTCTCGCAGCAATAGCTCATCGTCTACACGTCACACTTGCTCAAGCCGGCCAGCAAGCCTTTTCCTTTCGCTATTTCGCTTTAACGTAGGTTTCGAAGAAGCGCTCTCCCGCCTTATCGTAGATTTTCACCAGGCCCGCTTTGTTGCCTTCGCATTCCATTTCAAAAATGGCAAGGCTCTCCTCGGGGGTGAATAGCCTGATAGGAACACCGTCCGCGAATCTTTGAAAACCGGTGAGTAATCGGCTTCGGAATTTCTGATCATCGAGGCCAGATGCCTTCTGGTACCTCCTCGCCAATTTAATGATACCAGGCGGAATTGTCGCCAAGGAGCTTTCGTAGGAAAACAGGGGCGGGGCGTACTGCACAAACAGCCGAAGGTTATAGCTGTTGCCGGCCCCAGAAAGATCGTGAGACATCACGCCGCACAGGTTATCCAGCGCATCCAAATAACGGCCTTCGCTTTCAAGCAGCTTCACCATTTTAAGACGCACGTTTCGTGCCTGGCCGAAATCTCCAGAAGCGGCAAAGCCTATGTATGCAGCGTTCATCTCACCCCAGCGTTCGTCATTTGATTTCGGCGGCCTGTTCAGGTCGCATTCCGAAACATCCCAGATACTCATAAGGGGGTCCTTATGCGCCTCGATAACAGCCTGATTAGCCTCGAGCACGGCTTTACCTTTCGAAGTGAGCACATAGGTGGTTTCCCGAAAAAAGTTTTCGATGGAGGCAGGATCGGCCTCGGAGAAGACTCGCTCTATAAGCTCTTCTTTCTTCCCGCTTACCTTGAGCCCTTGAGCTTTCAGAAATTCCCTGAGCTCGGGCACCTTAGATGCCCTTACCGCAGATTCGGGGCCACCTACGGCAATGAAGCCGCGTTCCTGCAGCGAGTCAACCAACCCCCGGAGGCCCTTGATCCCATAACGCCACCACCAGAACTGTTGAAACTCACGCTGCGACGGGGTGAACGTTTCCGCATACGACAGAACGAGCACTTCATGCACGTAAAGCCCTTCGACAATTGGCTTCATGCTTTTGACTCGCGTTTCGATGGGGACGATCTGCTCTTCAAGAGAAGGGTATGAGGCAGAAACCTCGATATTCGACTTCGATGGCGATAGCTGCTTCTTGAGTAGATTAAGCAAGCCCATAACGGCCTCCTGAAGGCTAGGATTTATTGCGTACATTATCACATAGAGCAAAAGCGCCCTGAGTTGTGACAAGGGCGTCGAACATGCGATTGAACAGCGAACTGAATCCCAGGAAAGCGTGTAGCCGAAAAAATTGACCAATGCCGAACGGGCCAACTATAGCGGGAAAGTGATTTCCGACCTCGCCAGGCGCCTAACCACAAGTCTTGAGAAAGGATCAACTCGATCGGGTCTGCATCGTTGTGCTCAGCCCTACAGACCTATCCAAAAATTGCGACAACGCTGTTGTCGCAATCTGCCAGCCTGTTCCCTTAGTCCCATTGCCGGATGCTTCTTCGCGCGACTGATAACAACGCTCTAGTATGGCACGAAAAGGAACCATAAATCAAAACTGGAGTGCGCAAATATAACCGCAATGTGAGTATCTTTTTTTGCACTCGACCTTACTTGCCGGTGGCGAGAAATCGGCGCTCCTGTAGCGTCGTGCAGGCGAACGGGGTTCCTGTGGCAAGTTTTGCGAGTTTCCGAATGTCTGTGCAGGCAAATGGGGGTCAAATGGCAAGAAACTCGAGTTCCTGTAGCGCAAATCGTGTACAACGATACAGGAACGCGAGTTTCTTGCCCATCGCAGCAGGTTTTCGCTGCACGAAGGTTCGGAAAGTCGAAAAACTTGCCATCGGAGAACGACCCAGCGACCGGCCCAGCTGCTTCGTGCCAAAGAAGGTCGATCGCGTGCCGAAGGTCGGTGCCACGAGCCGCCTCGAGAAGCTCACCTGCGCCAAGCCGAGGATTCGGCCAGACCAGGATTTCGCCATACGGCCGACGGCAAACCCAGCCACCGGCGGGCAACGCTTCGGCTGCTCCCTTGGCGCCCTTGCCGGGTTCTTCTTCGCGTCACCGCCGGCCAGCGTTTCGACCGCTGGCAAGCCCCTCCCCCTCGCTACTTCGCCTTTTGGAGTTCGCGGATCGCTTCGGGGATCGCTTCGATGACGTCCTCGGCGACCACGCAGATGTCGGTGAGCTTGCGCGCCGCCGCCCGGGCCGCGCGCGCGTGCAGCGAGCACGCCAGCATGCAGGCGTCGACGGCATCCAGGCCCTGCGCGAGCAGGGCCGCCGTCATGCCGGCCAGCACGTCGCCCGTTCCCGCCTTCGCCAGCGCGGGCGTTCCGTCGGCCATGCGCAGCACGCCGTTGCCGTCCGACACGTACGTGACGGGGCCTTTGAGCGCAACGACCACGCCGTAGGCAAGCGAAAGCAGCTCGGAAAGGCGCGCCGGGTCGTCACAGGGCAGCTCGAGCGAGGCGGCAAGGCGCGCGGCCTCGCCCGCGTGCGGGGTGATGACGGTGGGAAGCCCCTCGACGAAACGACGCCGCAGCACCAGCCGGCCCTCGGGCGAGGTGAGCGCATCGAGGCCGCCGCCGTCCACCAGCACGGGGGCGCGAACGGCCGCGAGCACGGCGCAGGTGAGCTTCGCGGAAAGCGAATCGGACGCGTCCAAGCCCGACCCAACCAAGAACGCAGCCGGGTTCTTCGGCCGGACAGGACCCAAAACAGCAGGTCGCGGGGCACTTCGCTGCGGACGTGCCGCCAAAATGGCCTGCTGCGTGGGAAGTATGGCAGCCGTGGGATGGTCGTCGGCGCGCAAGATGCCGAGCGCGCGCTCGTCGGGGTCGAGCCGCGACCATTCGGCCAGCTCATCCCAGCTGCGCACCACGAGCGACGGGCTTGCGCTGCGCACGGCGGCGACCGATTCGGCTGCGCACGCAACCTCGGAATAACCGGCGCCCATGCGCTGCGATGCGCGCGCCGCCAAACAGGCCGCGCCAGGGTAATCCGCGCATCCGGCAACCAGCGTCACCTTCCCGCGCGAGTACTTGTTCGCCTGCTCATCAGGATGCGGCAGCAAATCCGCCAACTGGGCCAAGGTGTATTTCCGCGTTCGTTGCATTCGACCAACCTCCCAAGTTGCGCCCCAGTGTAGCGCAACTTTGTAAGATGAACGTTAAGGTCATCGAACGAGACGGGGCGAACAGCTTGCGGGCAGACAGCTTGCGGGTCGAACAACCTGCGGGCGAATGCCGCAGCTCGCGGGCGGGGCGAGCGCAGCGGGCGAACCGAGGTGGCAGATCGCAAGCAAGCACGCGAGGCAACTTGCGCCAGAACCCTTCGCCAGCCGCCCCTTCCCGTTAGGCGCCTTCCCCTTCCCCGTCGGAAGCGTTCGCGCCCTGCGCGCGCACCAAATCCATGGCCGCATGCGCACTCGGCACCTGGGGCGCCCCTGGCGCGCCGGCGGCGGAACCCAAATCGTCGAGCATCGCGCGCGCCTCCTTGAACTGCCGCGCAAGCTCCTCCATAGGGTCGCGCCGTTCCTGTTGCACGCGAACGGAGCTTTCCGTGATGGCCATGGCGCAGGCCACGGCATCGGTATGCGTGAACGAAAGCGAAAGCGGCAGCTCGCGCACGCCAAGCTCCTGCGCAACCTCGCGCGCACGGCCGGTCAGCACCGCATAGGGGCGGCCCTTCGAAGTCCGGCGCACTTCCACATCGCGCACGCCGATGCCTTCGGAAAACCCCGTCCCGAGCGCCTTGAGAACGGCCTCCTTCGCGGCGAAGCGCGTCGCGTAATGAATCTCGGGCTGAGACGTGGCATCGCAGTAGCGGCGCTCCTCGTCGCTGAACACCTTGCGGGAAAAAGCCGAGCTGCGCTTGAGGATCTTACGCATCCGCTCTATCTCGACGATGTCGACGCCCAGACCGACGGCGCCGCAGGCGGCATCCATCATCGCGGGCTGCGAATTCGCCGACCCTTGAGCTGCTTGCGTCATGCCATTCCCCGCCTTCTCTCGAAAACTACCGCGCGCTATTGTACCAGTCCGCACGCGTTTGCCATCAGCGTCAACAGCCCCCGCCATACCATCCGCTGTTTCTCATCGAACATGCGATGGACAATATGCCCCAGGGAATTCGCGCAACAAGCTGTTGCACTTCTTCGTAGTCGAATTCGCGGGCAAACTTGAGCCTTCCCGGTACGCACCGCCTTTCGCCGCCCAACCGTTCGGTAACTGGTTATCGCTAGTTTGCATGATGGGATTATCGCTAAATCTATTGACCAAGCCGCCCGCACCCCGTATAACTAGCAACTGTCACATACGTCATACGCAAAGAAGCTATCTGAGCGTTCGTTAAAGGAGATAACAAATGTCCGATCAGAAGTATGCATTCGAAACCCTGCAGGTGCACGCCGGCCAGGAGCAGCCCGACCCGGCAACCGATTCCCGCGCGGTGCCGATCTACCTCACCTCGTCCTACGTGTTCAAGGACGCCGCCACCGCCGCCGGCCGCTTCGGCCTGACCGAGCCCGGCAACATCTACTCCCGCCTGACCAACCCCACGGTCAGCGTCTTCGAGGAGCGCGTCGCCGCGCTTGAGGGCGGCGTCGGGTCCCTCGGCGTTGCCACCGGTTCTGCCGCCATCACCATCGCCGTGCAGAACATCGCCACGGCCGGCGACCACATCGTCTCCTCCACCAACCTCTACGGCGGCACGTTCAACCTGTTCGAGCACACGCTGGTTGAGCAGGGCCTTTCCACCACGTTCGTCAACCCCACCGACCTTGCGGGCGTCGAAGCGGCCATCCAGGACAACACCAAGCTGCTCTACGCCGAAACGCTCGGCAACCCCAACTCCGACGTGCTCGACCTTGAGGCCTGGGCCGACATCGCGCACCGCCACAACATCCCGCTGATCGTCGACGCCACCTTCTCCACCCCCTACCTGCTGCGCCCGATCGAGCACGGCGCCGATGTGGTGGTACACTCCGCCACCAAGTTCATCGGCGGCCACGGCACGGCCATGGGCGGCGTGATCACCGACGCGGGCAAGTTCGACTGGGCTGCCAACGCCGACAAGTTCCCGGGCGTGGCCAAGCCCAACCCGAACTACCACGGCGTCGTGTTCACCGAGGCCGCCGGCGCCGCCGCCTACATCACGAAGGCCCGCGCCACCCTGCTGCGCGACCAGGGCGCCACGCTTTCCGCCTTCAACGCCTGGCTTTTGCTGCTCGGCCTGGAGACGCTGTCGCTGCGCGTCGACCGTCACGTGGAAAACGCGCTCAAGGTCGTCGAGTTCCTGAACAACCATCCGCAGGTCGAGTCGGTGAACCACCCCGCGCTGGCCACCGGCCGCGCCAAGGAGCTCTACGACGAGTACTACCCCAACGGCGCCGGCTCCATCTTCACCTTCGACGTGAAGGGCACGGCCGACGACGCCCGCAAGTTCACCGAGTCGCTTGACCTGTTCAGCCTGCTGGCGAACGTGGCCGACGTGAAGTCGCTGGTCATCCACCCGGCTTCCACCACGCACTCCCAGCTGACCGAGGAAGAGCTGCTGGCCGCCGGCATCAAGCCGACCACCGTGCGCCTGTCCATCGGCACCGAGAACATCGACGACATCCTGGCCGACCTCGCCGCCGGTTTCGAAGCCATCAAGTAGGGAACGCCCAGGCCGGCGATACGGCCAACCCCATCAGCCTCTCCTCTTCGCGAACCCCGCCGAGTCGACCTCGGCGGGGTTCGTTTCTTTCCAGCGAGGCTCGTCGCGCCCCGGCGAGCCCGTCGCCGCGCCGCCGGGCTCGCCGGGCTCGCCGCGTTCGCCACGCACCAGTTCCCCGCCAAACCCTCGCATGTGCCCGAAACCGCGAACTTGCGCCGCGCGCCCCGCACCTTGCGGGATACAATGACTCCATGAAGGAAAGCACCTACATCCGCATGGTCAGCGCGCTGCATTCACGTCCGGCCCTCGAGCACGGCGTGGTGCTGGCGAACGCGCTGATCACCTATGCCATTTACCTCGCTTACCCGTGCCTTGTCGTTTGGCTGTTCATCTCGGAAGGCTGGCCCGCCGCCATCATTGACGGCGACTGGAGCACGTTCGCCGTGCCCGCCGCAACCGCCAGCGCCGGCGGCGCCGCCTCGACCGGGCAAAGCTTGACGCAAGCGGTCGGAATCTTCGGCCTCGCCAACGCCTCGGCGGCCACGCCCATCGCCGGTCCGGCGGCGCTCATCTACGCGCTCGCAATCCCCGGCATCTCGTTTGCGCTCGTGAGCATCATTCGGCGCGCGATCGACGCGCCGCGCCCCTACACGATGTTCAACACGCCGCCGGTCATCCCCAAGGACACGCGCGGCAATTCGTTCCCCAGCCGCCACGCGTTCAGCATCTTCATCATCGGCATGACGTTTTACGCCTGCTGCCCGCTTCCCTGGGCAGGACCTGCGGTGCTTGCGCTCGGTTGCGTCCTGGCGGCGCTGCGCGTCATAGGCGGCGTGCATTTTCCCCGCGACGTCATCACCGGAGCAGTCTTGGGAATCGCGCTCGGCTGGCTCGGTTTCTGGGTGCTGTAATCGCGTCCGCCCCTTCAAGCAGAGTCAATCAGCCAGCTCACCGCCGCCCAGCCAGCAGCCGACGGCGTCCGCAGCCCAGCGCCCGTGCCACCCCGCCCACCCTGGCGTTTTTGTGGTGCCAACCCCTAAACGTTTCCAAAGCGTTACTATGAACATCCCTTGCGACAAGGGGAGTCGCGCAATCAGACATACCGCATCGCTTCCCGGGGCAGCCCTGCCTCGCGAAGCGCTGTTGTCTTTGCCACCCTGCCCCGCCTCGCAAACTCAAAACCACAGACCGACGCGCAGACAAAGAAACGGAACCATGCAGAACGACAAAATCAAGCCGATCCTGTTCAGCATCATCAAGCACTCCAGCCGCGAAGAGCTTCGCCGGCAGATCCCCCGCGACATCGTGTCGGGCATCGTGGTCGCCGTCGTGGCGCTGCCGCTGTCCATCGCGCTGGCCATCGCCTCGGGCGTCGGTCCCGAGCAGGGCCTCTACACCGCCATCGTCGCCGGGTTCCTCATCGCGTTTCTAGGCGGCAGCCGCGTTCAGATCTCCGGCCCCACCGCCGCCTTCGCCACCATTGTGGCCGGCATCGTGGCCACCGACGGCCTCGACGGGCTGGTGGCGGCCACCATCATCGCAGGCATCCTGCTGGTGCTCATGGGCCTTCTGAAGCTGGGCACCCTCATCCGCTTCGTGCCCTACACCATCACCACGGGCTTCACCGCCGGCATCGCCGTCACCATCGTGATAGGCCAGGTCAAAGACTTCCTCGGCCTTACCTACCCCGCCGGTACCACCACTATTGACACCACCGACAAGCTTTCCGCCATCGCAACCAACATAGGCACGTTCAACTGGCAGGCGCTGCTGGTCGGCGCAATCTGCCTGGCCATTCTCATCGTGTGGCCGAAGGTGTCGAAGAACATCCCCGGGTCGCTCATCGCCGTCATCGTCGGCATGATCATCGTGCCCGCCTTCAACATGGACGTGAACACCATCGGCGACCTCTACACCATCCAAGCCGGGCTGCCGACGCTGCACATTCCGCAGCTTGACCTGGACCTGTTCCGCAACGAGCTGGCCAACGGCATCACCATCGCCATCCTGGCGGCCATCGAATCGCTGCTTTCGTGCGTGGTCGCCGACTCCATGATCTCCAGCCACCACCGCTGCAACATGGAGCTGGTGGCGCAGGGCGTGGGCAACATGGGGTCGGTGCTGTTCGGCGGCATCCCCGCCACCGGCGCCATCGCGCGCACGGCAGCCAACGTGAAAAGCGGCGGCCGCACGCCCGTGGCCGGCATGGTGCATGCCGTGGTGCTTCTGGTGGTACTCGTCTTCTTGATGCCCTATGCCGCGCTCATCCCCATGCCCACCATCGCGGCCATCCTTCTGCAGGTGGCCTACAACATGAGCGGCTGGCGCAACTTCGCGCACCTGTGCACCACCGCCTCGAAGGGCGCCGTGGCGTGCCTCGTGCTCACGTTCGGCCTGACCGTGGTGTTCGACCTGGTCACCGCCATCGCCGTGGGCATGCTCATCACGGTGGTGCTGTTCATGAAGATGGTGAGCGAGGAAACCGAGGTCAAGGGCTGGACCTACTACTGCGACAAGGACTCCGAGGTCACGCACCTGCGCGAGCTGCCGAAGAGCGTGCGCGTCTACGAGATCAACGGCCCGATGTTCTTCGGCATGACCGACCGCATTTCCGACATCTCGGTCAAGGACTTCACGAAGTACCTGATCATCCGCATGCGCGGCGTTCCCTCGCTCGACGCGACCGGCATGAACGCGCTGGAAAACCTCTACGATTACTGCACCGAGCACGGCGTGCGCCTCATCTTCAGCCACGCGAACGAGCAGCCCATGAAGACGATGCGCCGCGCCGGCTTCGTGGACATGGTCGGCGAGGAGCACTTCCGCCCCAACATCGACGACGCCATCGCGCACGCCCGCGAGCTGCTGGAAGCGGAAAAGGCGGCCTAAGCAGAACCGCCACCCCTGCTCCTGCCAGCCGCCAGCCATCGGATACCCGGCGCCCCGGTCGACGGGAAACCTGCCGACCGGGGCGCGGAAGCTTACTGCAAAACCTCGCTCTCGAAAGCGTTCATCAGGATCGTCGCCACGCGCTCGCGGGGGATCTCCTCGTAAGGCCTCAGGTAGCGGGCGCCGTCCTCGTCATAGC
>CAVGWX010000082.1:0-9718 GCA_963633085.1 Prevotella sp. CAG:279
CCATGGAATTCGCCGACCCGGTTATCGACATCGCCGTCGAGCCGAAGACCAAGGCCGACCAGACCAAGATGGAGATCGCCCTGCAGAAGCTCGCCGAGGAGGACCCGACGTTCCGCGTGTCCACCAACCACGAGACCGGCCAGACCATCATCGCCGGTATGGGCGAGCTGCACCTCGAGATCATCGTCGACCGCCTGATGCGTGAGTTCAAGGTCGAGGCGAACGTCGGCAAGCCGCAGGTTGCTTACCGCGAGCGTCCGGGCCACGAGGTCATGAGCGCCGAAGGCAAGTTCGTTCGCCAGTCCGGCGGTCGCGGCCAGTACGGCCATGCGGTCATCAACATGTACCCGCAGGAGGCCGGCAAGGGCTACGAGTTCGAGAACAAGATCGTCGGCGGCGTCGTGCCCAAGGAGTACATCCCGTCCATCGACAAGGGCATCCAGGAGGCGCTCAACACGGGCGTTCTGGCCGGCTACCCGGTCGAGGATGTGCGCGTCGAGCTGATCGACGGTTCTTATCACGACGTCGACTCCTCCGAGGCTGCCTTCAAGGTGGCCGGTTCCATGGCCATCAAGGACGCGCTGCGCAAGTCCGATCCGGTCATCCTCGAGCCTGTCATGGCCGTCGAGGTCGAAACCCCCGAGGAGTACACGGGCTTCGTCATGGGCGACATCCCGTCCCGCCGCGGCATGATCCAGGGCCAGGAGACGCGCAACGGTGCCGTCGCCATCTCCGCGAAGGTTCCGCTGGGCATGATGTTCGGCTACGCAACCGATCTTCGCAGCGGTACGCAGGGTCGCGCTACCTACACGATGCAGTTCGACTCGTACCAGCCCGTTCCGAAGAGCGTTTCGGAAGAGATTATCAGCAAGGCCGGCGGCAACGCGTAATCGCGGTGTCTGTCGATAGCTAACGGAGGAAATGAAAGTGGCTAATCAGAAGATTCGCATCCGCCTCAAGGGATACGATCATGAGATCGTGGACCAGTCCACGAAACTCATCGTCGACACCGCCCAGAAGACGGGTGCAAAGGTTTCCGGTCCTATTCCGCTGCCGACGGAGCGCAACCTGTTCACCGTCGTCAAGGGCCCCCATGTGAACAAGGACTCGCGCGAGCAGTTCGAGATGCGCACCCACAAGCGTCTGATCGACATCCTCGAACCCACCCCGAACACGGTGGATTCCCTGATGCGTCTCGATCTCCCTGCCGGCGTCGACATCGAGATCAAGCTGTAAGGGGTGTCAACTAGCATGATTAACGCTATCTACGGTAAGAAAATCGGCATGACCCAGATCTTCACCGAAGACGACAAGCTCGTCCCGGTGACCGTGATCCAGGCTGAGCCGAACAAGGTGTGCCAGGTCAAGACCAAGGCCACCGACGGCTACGAGGCCGTTCAGATGGGCTTCGGCTACATCAAGGAGCGCCGCGTGAACAAGCCCATGGCGGGTCACTTCGCCAAGCAGGGCACGTCCGCGACCCGCTACCTGCGCGAGGTTCGCGTCGAGGACGCGTCCGAGTACAAGGTCGGCGACGAGCAGACCGTGGCGGCTTTCGCCGAGGTCAAGTCCGTCGACGTGACCGGCACCTCCAAGGGTAAGGGCTTCGCCGGCGTCATGAAGCGCTACGGCTTCGCCGGCGGTCCTGGCGGACACGGTGCCCACTTCCATCGCGCCCCGGGTTCGGTGGGCATGTGCGCCACGCCTTCCCGCGTGCTGAAGGGCCTGCGCCTGCCGGGTCATATGGGTTGCGACACGGTTACCGTGAAGAACCTGACCGTCATGCGCGTCGACGAGGAGCAGAACCTCATCATCGTCAAGGGCGCCGTCCCCGGTGCCAAGAACGGCATCGTGCGCGTTCGCATGGCCTAACCTGGACATACTTTAAGGAGTTTCTACTACCATGACGACTATCGAGATCAAGGACGCAAGCGGAAAGAAGGCCGGCGACGCCGACCTGACCGCTTCCGTGTTCGGCATCGAGCCGAACGTGCCCGTCATGCACCAGGTTGTGCGCGCTCAGCGTGCGTCTTGGCGTGCCGGCACCAGCAACACGCTCACCCGCGGCAAGGTCCGCGGCGGCGGCAAGAAGCCTTGGCGTCAGAAGGGCACCGGCCGTGCCCGCCAGGGCTCCATCCGCTCCCCTCAGTGGACCGGCGGCGGCGTCGTGTTCGGCCCGCATCCGCGCAGCTACGCCTTCCGCGTGAACAACAAGGAAGTCAAGCTGGCTATGCGTTCCGCCCTTTCCGCGAAGCTGGCCGACGGCCAGTTCACCGTGGTCGATGCGTTCAACTTCGAAAAGCCCCGCACCAAGGACGCCGTCGCGTTTTTGAAGGCCATGGGCTTCGAGGGTCAGCGCACCACCATCGTCATCGGCAACGATGACGTGAACACGTTCCTGTCCTTCCGCAACATCAAGAAGGTCAATGTCCTTCCCGTCGCCGAGGCGAACACCTACGAGCTGCTCGACAACAAGCAGCTGGTGTTCACGTCCGAGGCCCTCAAGCGCATCGAGGAGGTGCTCGCATAATGAAGGATCCCCGCGAGGTCATCATCCGTCCTATCGTGACGGAGCACAGCTACGACCAGATGGAGAACAACGTGTACACCTTCGAGGTGGCCAAGGACTCCAACAAGATCGAGGTGCGCCAGGCCATCGAGGCTATCTTCGACGTGCATGTCGTTAAGGTGAACACCCTCAACGTCAAGTCGAAGCCCAAGCGCGTCCGTTACTCCCAGGGCCGTACCCGCACCTGGAAGAAGGCCATGGTCACGTTGAAGGAAGGCGAGACCATCGAGCTGTTCGGCTAAGCCGACGCATTGGTTGCCGTTTGGCAACGATTAGGGTTAACCTTTGAAAGCGCCCCGGATTCATCCGGGGCGCTTTCGTTATAATCGCAGCAGAATAAATAGCTGCGCTGTCAGGTGCGGCTCCTGTGCTCGCGAAAAGGTCGGGTGATTTCCTTGGCATTCGTCGAATTCAACGATGTTCGCAAGGTGTATACGATGGGCGAAGTCGAGGTCGCCGCCGCGGATGGGATGACGTTTTGCTGCGAGCGCGGCGAGTTCGTCGTGGTCGTCGGTCCCTCGGGCGCCGGCAAGACCACGCTTTTGAACATGCTCGGCGGCATGGATTCTTGCACGTCGGGGACCATATTGTTGGATGGTCGGGAAATCAGCGCCTTCAACGAGAAGCAGCTCACGCGCTACCGTCGGGTGGACATCGGGTTCGTGTTCCAGTTCTACAACCTGGTGCAGAACCTCACTGCGCTGGAAAACGTCGAGCTTGCAAGCCAGATCTGCCCCGATCCGCTCGACGCTGCGGAGGTGCTTTGCGAGGTGGGGCTTTCCCATCGCCTGGACAATTTCCCGGCCCAGCTTTCCGGCGGCGAGCAGCAGCGCGTGGCGATCGCCCGCGCGCTGGCGAAAAACCCGAAGCTGCTTCTGTGCGACGAGCCGACCGGCGCCCTCGATTACAAGACCGGCAAGGCCATTTTGTCTCTTCTGCAGAACACCTGCCGCTCAACGGGGAAAACCGTGGTGCTCATCACGCATAATTCCGCGTTTTGCGACATCGCGGATCGCGTGATCCATGTCCGCGAGGGCCGCGTGGCTTCCATGTCGGTCAATGCCCACCCGGTATCGGCCGAAACGGTGGAGTGGTAGCGCATGGCCAGCGCGTTCACGAAAGACGTCATTCGTTCCATCAGCCATTCGTGGGGTCGGTTTTTGGCCATCGCGGTGATGGCGGCGCTCGGGTGCGGCTTCTACGCCGGGCTGCGCATGACGGGGCCCGACATGCGCCTGGCGGGCGATGAGTACTACGACGGCACGGCTCTTTGCGACCTGCGCGTCGTGTCCACCTTGGGGCTTTCCGACGACGAGGTCGACCTCATTCGCGCGACCGACGGCGTTGCGGGCGTGATGCCGGCGCGCGAGGCCGACGTCATCGCCGATATCGACGGCCAGCAGTACACTACGCGGGTGCATTCGCTTGACGTCGAAGCCGCCCGGGCAAGCAGCTGCGCAGACGGGGTGAACGTCGCTTCCGACGACCCGGACTACCTCAATCGCCTTATCCTCGAAGAAGGGTCCTGGCCCACCGCCGCCGACGAATGCCTGCTCTCAATCGACACCGTTTGGCTTACCGACGTTACCGTGGGCGACACGGTTCGCGTGGTCGAAGGCACGCAGGAGCTTGACGACGCCTTCAGCGTGAAGGAGTATCGCGTCGCCGGTTTCGTGCGCTCGTCATATTACACGTGCTCCACCAGCCCGGGGACGACGACGCTGGGGTCGGGCCAGCTTGCGGCGTTCATGTATGTGCCTGATGGGGCCTTCGCTGAATACTTTCCCATAACCGAGGCATTCGTTTCCGTCGACGGCGCGGCGGGGGAGACCTGGCCGTCGGAGGCGTACCAAGAGCGCGTCGATGAGGTGGCGGGGCGCCTTGAAGCCATATCCGGCGACATCGCGACCTCGCGTCTGGAAGGGCTGCGCGAAGATGCGCAAAGCGAGCTGGACGTGAAGAAGGCCGAGTTAGCTGACCAGAAGGAAAGCGCCGATCGGGAGCTATCCGAGGCGCAGGATGCGCTCGACGATGCGAAGGGCCAGCTCGACTCGGCGGCCTCGCAGCTTTCCAGCGCCGCAGCGCAGCTGGCATCGAGCCGCGCGCAGATAGCATCCGGGGAGCAGGAACTTTCCGATGGCGAGGCGCAGTATGCGTCTGGTGCGGAAGCGCTGGCGGAAAAGCGCGAGGAAGCAGAAGGCGCCATCGCGCAGGAGCAAGCGAAGATCGACGAAACGCAGGCAACCTACGACGCCGCAATGAGCCAGCGAAGCCAGCTTGAGCTTCAGCTGGAACAAGCCCGGGCCGCATCGCTTTCCGATGCCGTGGCTCAACTTGAAGCCGCCATCGCGCAGATAGACGAGCAGACCGCCGGCGTGCCCGAGCAGCTCAGTGCCGGCCGCGCACAGCTGGATGAGCAGCGCACGCAGGCGCAAGCCCAGCTTGCCGCCGCGCAGGACGAGCTCGATAGCGCCCGCGCGCGCCTCGATGCGGCCGCGCAAGAGCTTGCCAGTGGGAAGAGCCAGCTTGCCAGCGGGCAAGCGCAGTACGAATCGAGCAAGGCGCAGTACGAAAGCGGCAAAACTCAGCAGCAGGAGGGCCAGCAGCAGCTCGACGAGCAGCGCACGGAAGCCCTTGAGGGGTTTGCCGATGCGCAGCAGCAGATCGACGATGCGCAGGCCGACATCGACGCCATTGCCGATAAGGACATCGACGTCTACGTGCTCGACCGGACGAAGAACGCCGGCGCGGAAAGCTTCCGGTCGGACGCCGGGCGCATCGACCAGATAGCCCAGGTGTTCCCCCTGCTGTTCTTCCTGGTCGCGGCGTTGGTATCGCTGACCACCATGACGCGCATGGTGGAAGAGGAGCGCGTGCTGATCGGCACCTACAAGGCGCTCGGCTATTCAGCGGCGCGCATCACCTCGAAGTACGTGGTGTATGCGGTGGTCGCGAGCGGCGCAGGCGCCGTGGTGGGCATCGCGTCGCTGTCTCAGTTCCTTCCCTGGTTCATCATGAAGGCGTACTCCATCATGTACGCCGTGCCCTGCTGCCCCACGCCGATAGACCCGGCGCTCGCGGTGCTCTCGGCGGGCCTTGGCGTGGGCATCACCGTGCTCGCCACCGGGTTCGCCATGGCCGCCACCTTGCGGGAGCGCCCCGCGGCGCTGATGCTGCCGCGCGCGCCGAAGGCCGGCAAGCGCATCTTGCTGGAGCGCATCCGTCCGCTGTGGCGGCGCCTGTCGTTTAGCTGGAAGGTGACGGCGCGCAACCTGTTCCGCTACAAGCGGCGCTTCTTCATGGCGGTGATCGGCATCGCGGGATGCACGGCGCTTCTGCTGACGGGCCTGGGCCTGCAGAACGCCATCAACGACATCATCGACAAGCAGTACGGCGATCTGTACCGCTTCAACACCATCGTGCGCCTCGACGACGAGGCGACCGCGCAGGAAAAGAGCGCCGTCGAGGACCGCGCCGACCGGGATTCGCAGAGCGAGTCCATGTGGGTGCGCGTGGAGAACAAGATCGTGCGCAGCCAGGATGGATCGGCGGAACACCGGGTGGATGTGACGGTGCCCTCCGACCCAAGCGATTTCGGCAATTTCAACGTCATGCGCGAACGCGTCGGGGGAGCACAGCTTACGCTCGACGATGGTGGCGTGCTCGTGAGCGAGAAGCTCGCGCGGCAGCTGTCGCTGTCGGTGGGCGATGAGGTGGACGTCTTCGACGAGGATGCCGTGGGCAACGTGACCGGGCAGGCGCGAAGCGTGCGGGTGTCCGGCATCATGGAGAACTACGTCGGCCAGGCCATCATCATGACGCCTGCGCTGTACAAGCAGGTGATGGGCGAGGATGCGGTCTTCTCGACGCTGTACGCGAACCTCTCGGACGACGCCGAGGCGCGCGATGCCTTCTCGAGTGATGTGCGGGGAATGGCCGGGGTGAAGACCTGCACGTTCAACGACGAGACCATCGGCAACTACCGCACCATGCTGAAAAGCGTCGACAGCGTGGTGGTGGTTCTGGTCGTGGCGGCGGCGCTGCTCGCGTTCGTGGTGCTGTACAACCTGACGAACATCAACATCACCGAGCGGCTGCGCGAGATCGCGACGCTCAAGGTGCTCGGCTTCACGCCGCATGAGGTGAACGCCTACATTTACCGCGAAACCCTGCTGCTGGCCGTCATCGGCGCGGTCATCGGCTTGGCGCTCGGCGTGGTCATGGAAGGCTACGTCATCACCACGGCCGAGGTCGACCAGGTGATGTTCGGGCGCGACATCCATGCGCCCAGCTTCGCCATCGCTTTTTTGCTGACCATGCTGTTCTCGGTGGTGGTGACGCTGGCGATGCGCGGGAAGCTGCGTCGCATCGACATGGTGGAAAGCCTGAAATCCAACGAGTAGCGCGCGCATCCGCGATGCCCGGGGCGGCTTGCGTTACAATAGCCGCTAGCTGCATCAAGGCAGCGCTGTCATAAGCTGTAAAGGGGAATCATCATATGAAGGTATCCGAGAAGAAGCTCGAGGATGGCCGCATCCAGCTTGACGCCATCGCCGCGACGGCGGAGGTCGCCCAGGCGCTCAACGTGGCGCGCTATTCGTTCTGCGCGAAGATGGGCATTCAGGTCAAGCCCGGTCAGGCACCTGAAGCGGCAGCTCAAGAGGCTCTCGGCGTCAAGGACCTCGACACGGTGTGCCAGCAGATGGCCGTCGATTACCTGGTCCCGTTCGCGGTGGACAAGCGCAACCTGTGCCCGGCGTATCCGCCCAAAGCCCAATTCGGCGAGCCCATCAAGCGCGGCCATACGTTCGAGTTTTCCCTGCAGGTGGTTCCCAAGCCCGCTTACGAGCTCGACACGTACGAGCCGGTCACCATCACCGTCGAGCCGTTTTCCTTCGATGAGCGCGCGGTCGATGCCGAGCTGAACAACCTTGCGGAAAGCTTCGCCACCTTCGAGCGCGACGAGCCGCACCCCATCGGCGATCACGACGCGGCGCTCATCGCGATCGAGGCGAGCCAGGCGGGCAAGCGCCTGGACAACCTGTGCACCGACGGGCGCACCTACATCATGGGCATGCAGCTGATGCCCGAGGAGTTCGAGCGCAACCTCGTCGGCATGACCGAGGGCGACGTGAAGGAATTCGAATTCACCGTCCCGAACATGCCGGAAGACGACAAGGATCCCTTCAAGTGCACCGTCACCGTCAAGGAGCTGCAGCATAAGGTCATCCCGGAGGTCGACGATAAGTTCGTCGCGAAGAACATGCCGATGATGCGCGATGCGGCGGCATTGCGCGGCAGCATCGCCGAGCGTCTGCGGGCGAAGGCGACCGACGAGTACAACGAGATGAAGCTGTCCATGGCGGCCGAAGAGCTTGGGCGCCGCTTCAAGGGCCGCATCGATGACGAGGTCTACGAGGCCATGCGCGATACGCTTCTGACCAATATCAAGATGTCGTTGGCCCAGCAGGGCGTCTCCTTCGATCAATTCGTGCAGGCTCAGGGCGGCGAGCAGCAGTTCGGCATGATGCTCATGGTGCAGGCTCGCCAGATGCTCGTGGCCGGCTACGCGCTCGATGCGGTGTTCCGCCACGAGAACATGGAGCTGACCGACGAGGACATCCTGGCATCGTGCCGCGCGATGAACCCCGCCGATCCTGAATCGGTTCGCCGGCAGATGGAGGGCAACGGGCAGGGCTTCGTGCTGCGCGAGACTGCCGAGCGCCTGAAGGCCAACCGTTGGCTGCTCGAGCACGCCAAGGTGGTGGAGCAGGAGCAGCCGGCGAAGGCGTAGGCTCGCGACAAGGCCGTCTTTCGTCAGCCGACCAGCTGGGTCGGCTGGGTAAGCTGGGTCATTCGCGAAGAAAACGTGAACCCGCCATGCGCTTTTTGGCGCACGGCGGGTTTCGTGCTATTATGCAAAGGCTTGTCTTCCGCCTTGGTCGGAAACCAAGGCATGGTCAAAAGGAGAAACCAGACATGAAACAGGGAATCCACCCGGAGTACGTCGACTGCACCGTCAAGTGCAGCTGCGGCAACACGTTCCAGACGCGTTCCACCAAGCCCGAGCTGAAGATCGACATCTGCAACGTCTGCCATCCGTTCTACACGGGCCAGCAGCGCTTCGTCGACACCGGCGGACGCGTGCAGCGCTTCGCCGACAAGTTCGGTTCCGCCAAGGAGCAGGTGGCTGCTCGCGAGGCTGCCCGCAAGGCCGATCGCGCCGCGAAGGCCGCCGAGGCCGAGGCCGCTCGCAAGGCCGAGCGCGAGGCCAAGGCCGCTGCCAAGGCCAAGCGTGCCGAGGAGTACGCCAAGAAGGCTGCCGCCGAGGCCGAGAAGGCCGCTGCCGCCGAGGCCGCTGCCGCTGCTGAGGCCACCGAGCCCGAGGCGACCGCTGCCGATGAGGCCGCCGTCGACGCTCTGGTCGAGGAGAAGGCTGCCGAATAACGGCAGGCTTTTATCCGGTCTGAAAGGGAAGCCCCGTCA
Source organism: Prevotella sp. CAG:279 (assembly GCA_963633085.1). Classification (GTDB taxonomy): domain Bacteria; phylum Actinomycetota; class Coriobacteriia; order Coriobacteriales; family Eggerthellaceae; genus Senegalimassilia. The sequence goes on from CAVGWX010000082.1 coordinate 9,056, forward strand.
CGTTCGTGGCGGGGCTTCCCTGCGTTTAAGGGGTGTCGCCAGCGCATCGGTTTGACCGAAGAGGCTCACGTCCGATTGCGCAAGACGCGGGGCCGCAGAGCTTTCTAAGGCCTAGAAGAACACCTTTGCCGCGTGCTGATAGAACCCTTCGTCCTTGTAGCGCAGCAGGACGGTGTCGCCGCCGCGCTTCACGTACAGGTGCTTGATGGGGCGCTCAAGCTCGACGAGCTCGCCGTCGACGAACAGCGTGGCGTCGCGTCCCGAGGCGTTTTCCGAAAGGTCCATCTCCACCACGTCGGAAGGGCCCGTGACGATGGCGCGGGAATGCAGCGTGTGCGGGGCGATGGGCACCGCCACCAAGCCGGAGAACCCGGGCGCCACCAGCGGTCCGCCGGCGGACAGCGCATAGGCGGTCGACCCGGTCGCGCTTGCCACCACCAGGCCGTCGGCGCGCATGTTCGCCAACGTCGATCCCGACACGCCCAGGTCGAACCCGATGATGCGCCCGTTTGCGCCGCGCGTCACGGCCACTTCGTTCAAGGCGAAGAAGCTGCGCGGGCCGCAAGCCTCCTCGCAGCCGTCGCCCTCTTCGTCGGCGTAAGGGTCGGCCTCTCCCTCGCACACGATGCGGATATCCAGGTTCGTGCGCCGCTGCTGCTCGCA
>CAVGWX010000083.1:0-9569 GCA_963633085.1 Prevotella sp. CAG:279
CCGAGCTTTCGCTCGACCCCACGAATTTCTAACGGAAAGGTTATCCCATCTGCCAAAACTTCGGGTCGACCGAAAACGACCATTCATCGTGCGCTGCAAGGCGCTCACTGTTTTGGCAGGCGGCGCCAGGCATAGGCAGCGAGAATGCTCAGCAGCGCCGTCGTGGTGACGAGCAGGACGCTTTCAGAAGCGAGCCCCGTCCCATAGGTTGGGTCCATGTTCATGCTCGGACCCAGATACAAAAGGTCGAAGCCCGCATGCACCAGCGCGCAGAGCCACAGCCTGCCGACGCGCAGCAGCAACGCCGCCATGCAAACCCCGAACAGAAACGTTTGCGCGAAGCGCAAGGCAATCTGCATCCACCCGACGGCGCCCGCCCCCGCAGCAGGCTCTCCGACGTGCAGCGATGCGAACATAAGCGACGTCGCCGCAACCGCGGCGCGCAACGCCGCGCACCCAGAAAGCCCACGAGCGCGGAACAGCTCGCCGAAAGCGCGCATCCCCAGCACACGCGCAAACGCCTCTTCGTAGACGCCCACCAGCAGGCAAAGCAGCACGAAAGCCGCACCGTAAAGCGCCGACTCAAACCCGCCTGCAAGAACCGCCCGCATCTCATGTGCCACCGCATCCGGGCAAAACGTGAATCGGGAAAAGGGCCCACCTGCCGACAAGCTCTCCTGCAAGCCCACCGACAGCAACCCGCCAACCAGCCCCACCGCCAGCATTCCAGCCAAGAAGGCGAAGACGGAAAGCGACCTCGCCTGCTCGCCGCCGCTTCCGCACAACGGCCCCCGATCCCACCGGCGGCCGCGCGCGCAAAGCGCATCCGGCGCGGCGAACGTCACCCCGCAAAGCGCAACCGCCGCCAAGGCGAATTCTTGGACGACCTCCTCGAAAAGACGAGCGCCGTCGTCCGACGGAAGACCGCCGAACGCCGCACCCGCCAAACAGCCCGGCCACGCCGCGAACAGCTGCATCGCCGCGAAAGAGGCAAGCAGGACCGCAAGAAAAGAGGCCAGCGCGCGGCCGGCCTCCTGCTCGTGTTCGTTTTCGTTTCGCGGCGCTATCCTGCGTCCCGCCTACAGGCCCAGAGCCTTCTTCAGCGTGGAAACGCGACGACGGCTGACGGGGATCTTCTCGTCCACGCCGTTAAGCGTGAGCAAAAGCGTGCCGCCCGCAACCGGCTCGATCTCCTCGACCATGGAAAGGTTCACCAAATAGCCGCGATGCACGCGGAAGAACCCGTGCCCGTCCAGGCGCTTTTCCAGCTGAGCCAGGCTGACGGAGCTGAAGTAGCGGTCGGTGTCCGTCTGCAGATAAGCGTAGTCGTCGCGCGCCATGACGAAGCGGATCTTGTCGATGCCGATGAGTATCTTCTTGCCGGCCTTCTCCACCGGGATGCGCTCGGACTTCTGCGCCTGCGCATGCAGCTGCACGTGCTCGCGCACGCGGGCGATGGCCTGAGACAGGCGGTCGGACTCGACGGGTTTCACCAGATAATCGATGGCGTTGACCTTGAAGGCGTCGAGCGCGAACTCGCTGTAGGCGGTCACGAACACCACTGCAGGCGGGAACTTCAAATGCTGCAAAGCGTCCGCCAGCTGCAACCCGGTTGCCTCGGGCATGTTCACATCGAGGAACATGACGTCGCAGGGGTATTCCTTCAGCTTCTCGACGGCTTCGCGCACGCTGGCCGCTTCGGCCACCACTTCCGTTTGGCCGAGCTCATCCAGCAGGAATTTCAGTTCGGAGCGCGCAGGGGCCTCGTCGTCGACGATCATGGCTTTCAGCATGGGGCCTCCTTGCTTCCTTACGGCGATGAAATGAGTTGCGATAAGCCACATTATACGGCAAGCGGCGGAAGTGTGAACCCGCAAGCGTTTCAATTGCACGAGCTTTCCGGCCTACTTTAAGACCGACCGTGCTTTGATATTCCACACCGCACACCCGTTTTTTGTTGTGCGGCGGTGGGTGTTTCGATATAATGCTAAAGCTACGTGCCCGAGTGGCGGAATGGCAGACGCGGCGGTCTCAAAAACCGTTGTCTCACGACGTGCGAGTTCGACTCTCGCCTCGGGCACCACCTTCAAAGCAAACGGCCTCGCATCTACCTGGATGCGAGGCCGTTTTCATTTCCCTGTTCACCGTTGCGTGGTCGCTGCTTCTCGGTCGGCGCCCTTCGGCCGCCTTCCGGCCGCCGTTTTCCCGACCGCTATTCGTGCCCGCGCAGCGCGGCGCCGGCCAGCACCAGGCGCACCGTGGTGCCCCGGCCCAGCTCGCTTTCCACTTCCATGCGCGAACCCTGCCCGTAGTAGCCGCAGATGCGGTCGTGCACGTTGCCCACGGCGATTCCCATGCCCTCCGACGAATCGGGATGCAGGATATTCTGCCGCGCCTCCTCGGTCATGCCGTTGCCGTCATCGGACACGGAAAGCACCACGTCGTCGCCCGAGCGCCGCCCGCAAACGTGGATGGTCAGCTTGCCTTCCGAGGGCAGGGCGTGGCGCACGGCGTTTTCGACGAGCGGCTGCATGATGAACGGCGGCGTCATCAGGTCGGCCACGTCGGGATCCACGTCGCACACGAGCTCGAGCCGCTCCTCGCCGAAGCGCGCCAGCTCGAACATGAAGTAGCGCTGCGTCTGCTCGACCTCGCGCTGGAAGACGATCAGGTCGGCCGAGTCCTCGAGCGTGCTGCGGTAGAACTTCGCGAACTCGCGCAAAAGCGTGCGCGCCTGCACGGGGTCGGTGCGCGTCAGCGACGCGATGGTGTTGATGGTGTTGAACAGGAAATGCGGGTTGATCTGGCTTTGGAGCATCTTGAGCTCCATCTTCGTGGCCAGCGCCGCCTTCTCCTCCATAGCCGCGGCGGCGAGCTGCGTCGAAAGGACCTGCCCAAACCCGACGGCGATGGACTTCTGCGTCTCGCTGATGTGGTTGGCGCGGCGATAGTAGAACTTCAACGTGCCCTCGACCTCTTTGCCGATGGTCAGCGGCACGATGATGGCGGCGCGGATGCCGTGCGCGCCGTCGGGAAAGCCGATCTCCTCGGGGGTGAACAGCACGCGCGTCTTGCCGTCGGCCAGGGTGGCGTAGGTCGCGTTCGTGCGGATGGGGCTGCCGGAAAGGTTATCGGATTCGTCATGCCCGGCATAGCCCAAGATGCGGTCTTTGTCGGTGATGGCCACGGCGATGGCGGCAGTCGAAGGCAGAAGCAGGCTGCAGATGCGCTGCGCCGAGGTGCAGTCGAGCCCCTCGCCCATGGCCGCAAGCGTTTGGCTCGCCAGCTGCAAAACGGCGTTCGACTGGCGCGCGCGCACGGAATCGGGATCCATGAGCAGGCGGATGAGCGCGACGATGGACAGCGTGAACACGATTCCGGCCAGGAACAGCTCGCCGATGCTCGCCTGCGGCGTGACCAGGTTCCAGATGAGCACCAGGCCCGAAAGCGCCATCACCACCGACAGCAGCATCTCCACGATGAAATTGCGCGGAAGGCGCAAGCGGCTCTCTTCCTGAGCGATATCCCTTCCCATCGTTCCTCCTTGCACTGCCAGCACGCGAATGCCGGCGAAATGGGTGCGGAAAAGCCGCGCGCGAAGGCGCGGCCACCGGGCTCGCCACCTTCGACGAGCGCGAAAATGTTGAGCGGCTTACCCCAGTATACCGAACTCGTTGAGCATGAGCATAACGGCCGCCACCAGCAAGAAGCAACCGAACAGAAAACGCAGCTGCCGCTCGGGGATGACGCGGATGAGACGGGCGCCCAGCACGGCGCCGGGAATGGTCCCCACCACCACGGCGATGCCGGCCATGTAGTTGATGTTGCCGAGGATGCCCTGCTCGATGACGCCGGGGATGGCCAAGATCATGATGGCGATGAGCGACGTGCCCGAAGCCAGCGTCATGGGGATGCTCAAAAACGCGAGCATCATCGGCACCATGATGAACCCGCCGCCGACGCCGACGTAGCCCGACGCCAAGCCGGCGACAAGGCCGATGCCCGCGCCCTTCAGGTACTGCGTGCGCGTCAGGGCCGGCCGCTCGGGAACGCCGGCGGCCGCCTTGCCCGATCCGGAACGCGGCGCGCGCGGCGCCTTCACGGCCTTCTTGAACATCTTGTATGCGCTGAAGCCGATGACGAGCGCGGCCATCAGGACGATCATCCAATCGGGAGAGACGCTCGCAAGCCACACGCCTAAAGGCGAGGTGATCGCCCCGCCTACGCCGAGGGCCACGCCAAGCTTGGGGATGCAGGTCTTCGCATGCATGTGCGACGCGACGCCGGAAATGGACGTCGGGATGATGGCGAACAGGCTGGTGGCCGTGCTGGCGATGGGGCTCATGCCGAACGCCAGGCGGAAAATGGGCACCATGATGGTGCCGCCGCCCACGCCGAGCAGGCCGGACATGACGCCGACGAAGATGCCTGCCGCCGCCGGCGCGACGAATTGCGCGAAGATATCCATAGGGTTCGCCAGCCTCTATTCCGCGATGTTCAAGCGAATCTCGCTCGTGACGCCGGGGTCGACCCCCTGCGCGTCGACCGCATAGGGGATGGCCGTCGCGTTCGGGTTCACCTCGGCCTGGCGGCGAGCAACGGACTGCACGAGCGCGGTGCGCATGATCTGATCGTTCTCCATGCGGGCCATCAGTTCCGGCCACACGAACTGGAACTCGAAGTACTTCGAGCAGTTGCGCTGCGCGTACAGCACCGCCTCGGCGCGCGCGGCCTTCGCCGCACGACGGTAGGCGCGCTTGTCCCGGCGCGCGAAGCTGCGCAAAATGGCGGTGATGCGGATGCGCTTGGTGATGCCGGGCTGCAGAAACGGTCCCGGGTAGGGCTCGAGCGACTGCGGCTTGACCTGCATCAGGTCGATCTGCGTGCGGCTGTATTCCATCTTGCGGTACTCGTAGAGCCAGCGATAGATGTCCTGGCGGAAGCGCGTGCCCTCGCTCGTCGTCTCGGGCGGCAGGTGGCGCAGGCTCCATTGGTTGTCGAACCAGATGTCGCTGCCGTACATGCGCAGGTTCAGCATGTAGTCCAGATCCTCGCCGCGCGCGATCCACGGGTCGAAGGACAGGCGGCGAAACGCCTCGCGGTGCAGGGCCAGACAACCGCCGCACACGTGGTTGCTGCGCGACAGGCGCGGCCCGCGCACCGCCTTGGTGATCCACTTGTTAAAGGCCTTGCCCTGCTGCCAGAAGTGGTTGTACCACTTGTCTTGGCTCTTGGACAAAAACGAGCCCTCGGAATTGAAGTAGAAGCCGGTCTTCGCCAGGATGGGCACGCCTTTGCGCGTGAGCTTGCCCAGGCCGTACACGGCCTTCTGCAAAAACTCGGCATCGTCGATGACCTCGTCGTCGTCCAGGAACACCACGGAGTCGAACCCCATGACGTCGGCGATGACCAGGCCGAAGTTGCGAATGGCGCCGTACCCGGAAAGCCCGATCTCCTTCGTGAGCTTGCCCAGGCCCAGCTGCTCCATGCGCTGACGGACCAGGGAAAGCTCCGCCCCGCCGATGACCGCGATGTTCAGCGACGGGAAGCGCGAGGCGATGTCCTGCACCTTTTCGGCCGCCCTGCCCTCGATCGAGGACTCGGAGGCCACCAGCACCACGATCTGCCCGATGCCGCGCACCTTCTGCAGCGACGTCAGCAGGCGCGGCAGCTCGCCGGGAGAATCGATGGGGGTAGTGTGGTCGTAGGTGGCAAGCACGCCGCCGGAATCCTTACGGCGGCGCGATGAGACGAATGTCGGAATGATGATTACCGGATTCATGCACGTCCTTCGGTTCAAGTATGTTTACGCCCTCGGCGCGAGAGCGCGTGCGGAGGGCGCTCGCCCTCGTTTCAGTCAGCTGTATTGTACCGTTTTTAGCACGTGCACTAAAACCCTTGCAGCTAAAGCGGGGCCGCAAAGCGCACAAACGGCAGAGATCCCGGCTAAGAGGAACGCTTGCGGCCGCGGCTCTTGGCAGGCTTGCCGCCCCTGCCCGATCTGCCGCCTTTTCCGGCGCTGCGCCCACCCGGGGCCTTTTTGTCGCTGGCCTTTTCCCCGCGCATGCGGCGCGCCTGCTCGCGGCGCTCGCGCACCGTGGCGGTTTCCTGCTTTAGGGCCTGGTAGCTGGCGAAACGCTCCGGCGATAGTTCCCCCGACTCCAAGGCCGCGCGCACGGCGCAGCCCGGTTCGTTTTCGTGCTTGCAGTCGCGGAAGCGGCAGCGCCCGGAAAGCTCCTCGATGTCGGAGAACGCGGCCCCGATGCCCGAATCGGCGTCCCACAGCCCCAAGCCGCGCACGCCCGGCATGTCCACCACGTACCCGCCGCCCGGCAGAGCGACCATTTCGCGGCTGACCGTGGTGTGGCGGCCCTTGCCGTCGCCGGCGCGCACGCTGCCCGTTTCCTGCACCTGTTCGCCAACGAGCATGTTGACCAGGCTCGACTTGCCCACGCCCGACTTGCCTATCAGCACCGTCGCGGTGCCGGCGGGCATGAGCGCGCGCACGGCCTCGACGCTTGGTGCGTCGCCGTCCGACACGACCACGGTGTCCACGTCGGGCCCCACGAGCGCGCGCACGCGGGCGGCCACTTCCGCCACCTGGTTCTCATCTTGCGCCAGATCGGCCTTCGTCAGCACCACGGTCACCGCCGCGCCCGTTTCGAACGCCAGCACCAGCTCGCGCTCCAGGCGGCGCATGTTCACCTCGGCAAGCGGCTGCGCCACGATCACGCGGTCGAAGTTCGCGGCCAGCACCTGCGGCACCGCGCGCTCGGTCGGGTCCTTGCGCACGAAGGCGCGCGTGCGGGGAAGGATGGCCTCGATGACGCCCTTGTCGTGGCCGTCGGGCGCGGAGACTTCCACGATATCGCCGATGACCGCGCGCACCGTGCGACCCTTCACCAGGGCCGTCGCGTGCTCGCAGCGCATCGTGCCGCCGTCGTCGAAGCGCACGAGCGGATAGCCCCGATCAAGCTTGATGACCTGCGCTTTTCGCAAGCTGCCGCCCTGCGAGGCCGCAGCGCCCTGCGCGGTCGGCGTGTGCTGAACTTCCGTCATGCCCTGCCCCCCTTACGCTAGCGCTGCCGCTCGCGCAGCACGTAGAACACCACCATGAGCGCAAGCCCGATGACCACGGCCGCAGCCCCCGGGACGAACGAGGCCGCATCGAAGGCGTCGGGGGTGGCTTTGCCCCGCTCGGTCACCGTGACCACCTGGGCATGAATGTCCGACGCGCCGTCGTGCTCGGCGCACGCCAGATGGAACGTGCCCCTCACCTGCAGCGTCGTTCCCTTCACGTTGTATTTCCCGAACGCGTCGATCTTCGCGGCGGCCTCGTCGGTCATGTACACCGAAGCCGTGGAGGCGCCGCCGGTCGACGAGAGCGTGACCCAGCAATGGCGATCGTCGGCGCCGGCCTCTATCTTGTCGCCGATGGCTTCCCCGGTGACCTGCACCGTCTGGCGGTCGTAGTAGGCGTCGGCGGTGCTCAGATCGGCGATGGAGGTGTCGTAGATGAACGAGCTGTCGGGCAGCTGCGCCGTGTCGACCGCGTTGGCGCCTTCGGCCGGCTCGTCGGCAAAAGCCGCCGCAGCGGGAAGCAGCAGCGCCGCCGCCACCAAAACCGACGCCAGGGCGCGCGACCACGCGGATGCGGCCGGCGCCGGGCTGGCACCCGCCGCCGCGGGCACGCCGCCGGCCGCGCGCTCCCTCGCATCGCAAAACAGGTTCGCCATCAGCGCCTCACCAGCCTGCGCGGATCGAGCGACACCACGATTTCCACGATAAGGGCGATAAGCGTCAGAAACTCCAGACGGCCCGCCCACATCTCGAGCATGTAGAACAGCTCCAGCGAAACGGGCATCCCCTGCGTGCACAACCCCGACGAGATGCCGCCGTTGGACGCCATGGCGACCGACTCGAAGATGGCCTGCGTCGCCTCGTAGCCGTGCGCGATGCCCGCCAGCGCGCCCACCGCGTAGGTGACCACGTACAGCACGAACACGGTCATGGCCTCTTTCACCACTTCAGGCGTGAGGACGCGGCGCCCCAGATGGTTGTACGACACCACCACGCGCGCCGAATCGGGCGCGAGCGTTTCCTTCACCGTGGAGACGAGGGACTTCATGATGATGCCGATGCGGCTGAACTTGATGCCGCCCGAGGTCGATCCGGCGCCGCCGCCGACGGCCATGAGCGCGGCGATGACCAGAAACGCGCCCGAGGTGAGCGACGTGGTCAGCTGATTGGCCGTGATGTTCTGAAAGCCCGTGGTCGTGAACGCCGAGATGATCATGAACACGCCGCGGCGCAGCATCGTCGCCAGGTCGGAAAAGGCGGAACTCGCCGACACGGACGCCGCGAACACCAAGGTCATGACCGATACCCAGATGAGCATGGTGCGGATCTCGAAGTCGCGGAAGAAGTTTTCGAGATGCCCCCTCCACAGGCGGGAGTGCAGCACGAAGTTCACGCTGCCGATCATCATGAGCAGCATGAGCACGAGCTCGACCGGGAAGGAATGGTAGTACAGGATGCTTTGGCTCATGGGGGTGAAGCCGCCGGTGCAAAAGCCCGATATGGCGAGCCACAAGCCGTTGAGGAACGCGCGCGGGGCGTCCATGCCGCACAGCGCGCACAGGACGGCCAGCACGACCGTGGCGATGAGCACGAAGCCCAGCGAGAGTTTCGCGATGAAGCGCGCCGTCTGCACGACGTTGGGGACCACGTGCTCGCCGCGGCCCTCGGACGCGAACATGCTGGCGCCGGAGCGTTTCCCGAACAGGCCGAACGACAACGCCACGACGACCAGGCCCAAGCCGCCGATGCCATGGATGACGAAGCGCCACATGTTGTCGGCGTAGGAAAGGTGGTCCAAGTCGGATATGACGCTCGCGCCGGTGGTTGTGACGCCCGAGACGCCGTCGAACAGCGCGTCGACGAACGTACCGTAGTGGCCGGAAAGGTACAGCGGGATGGTTCCCATGAAGGCCAGGACGACCCACGCCAGGCCCGTGACGACCATCGCCTGCTGGCGGTTCAGGCGGCCGGGCTCGATGCGCAGAAAGCGCAGCGCCGACCCCACGATGAGCGACACGCCGATGGAGAACAGGTAATGGCTGGCGGGAACCCATTCGCAAAACGCGATGGCGGTGATGAGCGGGAAGACGAGCGCGGCTGACGAGAACAGCACCAGCATGCCCAGATAGTGCCCGATGACCCTCACGTCGTACCAAGTGAAACGTTGCCACATGGCGCTTGCCTACCTTGCCCGCGCCCGGCTCAAAGCGTCGTCTCGCATCGCGCTATCCCATCGCGAAGCGGACGACGATGACGATCGCCCACAACGCGACCAGAAACACTATGAAGCTGAGCAGCACCACGAAGAAGCTGAGCAGCGGCGTTTCGATCGCCTGATATATGTCGCGGACGCTTTTTTGCATGCGGCTATGATAGCGCAAAAAGCGGTGCGGCGGCCTGACGGCCGCCGCAACCCGACTACATCAGTTTTGTGACTGCGTTCGCGTAGGCGACCGGGTCTTCGATGGGCATGCCCTCGACGATGAGCG
>CAVGWX010000084.1:0-9510 GCA_963633085.1 Prevotella sp. CAG:279
ATCGGCGCACCGCTGCGGTTTATGAAAAGTCTGACGCGCCTAAAGGCGCTGGCCATTACGGTGCGAGATGATATCTCGCACCCACGAAATACTTGCTGCATCGTTATCCCAACAGCCAGATTTTCGTGGGTTTGAGCGAAAACCTTGCTAAAGAGCGCTTTTATGCGCGACACCTTATTCTTCGGCTACAACGTAGAAAGGCGCCTTTGGATGGCGGCGGCGATGCCTTCGGCGTCGAGCCCCAAATCGTGCAGCAGCAAGCTCACCGAGCCCTGCGTGACGAACTTGTCGTCGATGCCGAGATTGAGCGTGGGCACGCAGATGCCCAGATGGGCCAGCTCGCCGAGCACCCCCTCGCCAACGCCGCCGGCGATGACGCCTTCCTCGACGGTGACGACGAGCTTGGTTTTCGCGGCTTTGGCGATGGCGTCGCGATCGAGCGGCTTTGCCCAGCGCATGTCCACCACGCGGGCGGATATGCCGGCCTGCGCAAGCGCCTCGGCCGCTGCGGCAGCCTGCCCCACCATGCGCCCGAACGCCAGAACGGCAACGTCGTCGCCCTCGCGCACCACGCGCGCCTTGCCTTCGGGCAGCACCTCGGGGGCATCGGGAAGCGCAACGCCTTCGCCCTCGCCGCGCGGGTAACGTATGGCGAACGGGCCGCCCAGCTTAAGCGCCGTGTGCAGCGCGTGCACCAGCTCCGCCTCGTTCGAGGGAACCAACACGCGCATGTTCGGGATCATGCGCGCATAGACCAGATCGAACGCGCCATGGTGCGTGGGGCCGTCGGCGCCGACGACGCCCGCACGGTCGATGGCGAAGACCACGTCGAGCTTCGGCAGCGCCACGTTGATGATCATCTGGTCGACGGCGCGCTGCAGAAACGTCGAATAGATGGCCACGACCGGCTTCTTCCCGCCGGCGGCCAGCCCGCCCGCGTAGCCGACCGCGTGCTCCTCGGCGATGCCCGTATCCACGAAGCGCAGCGGGAACTTCTTCGCGAAGGCGTCCAAGCCGGTGCCTCCGCACATGGCGGCAGTGATGGCGATGATGCGGTTGTCGTTGCGCGCCTCTTTCACCAGCGCATCGCCGAACACGTTCGTGTACTTCGGGGCCGACGGCGCCGAGGACTTCACCACCTCGCCGGTGGCGACGCAATACGGGGCGATGCCGTGGAACTTTTCAGGGTTGCGCACCGCGGGCGTGTAGCCCTCGCCCTTGCGCGTGACCACATGCATGAGCACCGGGCCGTCCGCCGCGAGCACCGTGCGCAGCATCTCGCGCAGATGGGGGATGTTGTGACCGTCGAGCGGCGTGGTGCACACGATGCCCAGCTGCTCGAAGATCATGGAATGCGGAATGACGAACTGCTTCACCGATTCCTTCATGTTGCGCCCGATGTTGGTGAGCGCCTTGCCCATGGGCCCGGAGCTTTCCAGGTGCTCCTGCACGTTGTCGCGCGCCTGGCGGTATTGCGTCGATGCGCGCATGGCGCCGAGGTGCTTCATGAGGGCGCCCACGTTGTGCGAGATGGACATCTCGTTGTCGTTCAGGATGATGACCATGGGGGTTTGGGCCTGACCAATGTTGTTGAGGGCTTCAAAAGCCATGCCGCCGGCAAGCGACGCGTCGCCGATGAGCGCGACCACCTTCTCGTCGGTGCCGGAAAGATCGCGCGCCTGCGCCAGGCCGAGCGCCACCGACAGCGAGTCGGACGCATGGCCGGAGAAGTGCGCGTCGTAGGGGCTTTCGGTCGGCTTGGGGAACCCCGACAGGCCGCCATAGGTGCGCAGCGTGTCGAATCCCTGCAAGCGCCCGGTGACCAGCTTATGCGCGTACGCCTGATGCCCCACGTCGAAGACGATCTTGTCCTTGGGGCAGTCAAGCTCGGCATGCAAGGCCAGGATGATCTCGACCGCGCCGAGCGAGGAGGCCACATGCCCGCCCGTCTTCGACGTGGTCGCGATGATTTCCTGGCGAATCTCGCCCGCCAATATAGAGAGCTCCTCGTTGGAGAGGAGCTTCAAGTCGGCTGGGCTGGAAACGATATCCAATATGCGCTTATCGTTCATGCGATGCCTTTCAACACTACGCCTTGTCCCCTGCGCCCCCGTCGCGCGCGTCGGCAGCCGCCGACGCGGACCCCTCCCCCAAGGCCCCTTCCGCAGTCGTTTCGCCGCCTGCACCAACATACGCCTCTTCGCAAGAGGCGCGCTCGCCCGATCCCGCCTGCGGAGCATCATCGGCGGCCAACGCCTCGACCGCCCGGCGCTCATCGATGCCCTCTTCCAGAAGATCGCTTGCGCGAAGGCCCAACCCGACCGCTTCCTCGTACAGCGTCAGCGCCTCGTCAAGCGGCAGGGAATCGTCGCTGACCGCTTCGACGATCTCGTCGAGCCGGCTTTTCAGGGATTCGAAGGAGTCCTTGGGTTCAAGCGCCACGGTGCACCGGCCCTCTACAGGGAGATATCCTGAGCAGGAGCGGCCGCGGGCGCCTTCTGCGCTTGCGCGGCGTCAAGGTCCTTGGCGATGCGGCCGAGCACGCCGTTGACGAAGCGCGGGGAGTCGTCCTCACCGCCGAAGTCCTTCGCGAGCTCCACGGCCTCGTTGATGGCGACGCTCGTGGGGACATCGTCCACGAACATCATCTCGAAGACGGCCAGGCGCAAGATGCAGCGATCGACGATGGGCATGCGCATGATCGACCAGTTCTCGGCTGCGCCCATCAACTGGTGGTTGATGGCGGTCTGGTGAGACTCGACGCCGCGGATGAGCACGAGGGCGTAATCGGACAGCAGTCCCTCTTCCGCCGGGAATTCGCCGCTCTCGGCGATCTGCGTGGGCGATGCGGCCTTGATCTCGCCGGTATAGAGGACCTGCAGCGCCATGCGGCGCGCAACGCTGCGCTGGTGTTTCTGGTTCTTCAAAGCCATGTGCTGTCTTTCCCTGTATCTTCTTCGTCTTTCAAACACTTCTGATGACAGCGCCCCGCCCCCGCTTCCCGCGCGGTTATCGATGCGCAGGAAGGCGTCGGGCGGGACGCCGCGTAAAGCCTATCGGTTGAACTGGATGCCGTCGATGTACACGTCGACCGAGCCGACCGTCACGCCCACCTGGGCGGCAACGGCATCGGCCACGGCCTGGCGGACGGCGGCCGCCACCTCGGGCAGCACCTGCCCGTAGTACACGTCGATGCGCACGGACACCTGCAGCTTGTCGTCTTCGTCGGCCGAAACCTCGATGCCCTGGGTGGACGGCTTGGCGCCGAGCACCCCGCGCAGCACGCCCGTGGCCGCGGACGCGCCGCCGACGCTGGCGACGCCCTCGACGTCGGCGACCGCGATGGACACGATGGTCTCGACGACGCCCGGCGCAAGCGCCATGCCGTCAATGTTCAAATCGCTCATAGCACATCTCCCATCTGGGTTTCGATGAAATCAGTGGTGGCCTCGCCCGCGCAGAAGACCCCGTTGTCGAGCACGCGGCGATGGAAGGGCAGCGTGGTCTGGATGCCCTCGATGACGAACTCGTCAAGGGCGCGGCGGGCGCGCGCGAGGCACTCCTCGCGGTCCTGCCCCGACACGATGAGCTTGGCGACCATCGAATCGTAGTAGGGGCTGATCTTCGTGCCGGTGCGCACGTAGGATTCGATGCGCACGCCCGGGCCCGAGGGAGGCTCGAAGCGCGTGATGGTGCCGGGGCACGGGCGGAAGCCGTGCTCGGGGTCTTCCGCGTTGATGCGGAACTCCATCGCATGGCCGAACGGGCTGAACGGCGCGCGATCGGCGCAGCTCATCGGCTCGCCGGAGGCGATGCGCAGCTGCTCTTTGATGATGTCGGTGCCGGTAATCTGCTCGGAGACGGGATGCTCCACCTGCACGCGCGTGTTCATCTCCATGAAATAGAACTTGTTGTCGGGCGCGAGCAGAAACTCGATGGTGCCGGCGTTGCGGTAGTCGACCGCGCGAACGGCCTTGATGGCCGCCACGCCCATGGCGCGGCGCAGCTCGTCGGTGAGCGCCGGCGAGGGAGCTTCCTCGATAAGCTTCTGGTGGCGGCGCTGCACGGAGCAGTCGCGCTCGCAGAGCGCCACGTGGTTGCCGAAGTCGTCGGCGAGCACCTGCACCTCGACGTGGCGCGGGCGCAGCACGAGCTTTTCCAGGTAGACCTCGTCGTTGCCGAAGGCGGCGCCGGCCTCGGCGCGGGCCGCCTTGTAGCTGGTCTCAAGATCGGCCGGGTCGTGCACCTCGCGCATGCCCTTGCCGCCGCCGCCGGCGGTAGCCTTGATGAGCACGGGATAGCCGACGCGGTCGGCGAACGCGCGCGCCTCCTCCACGGTGTCGATGCAGCCGTCGGAACCGGGCACGGTGGGAACGCCGCAGGCCTTCATGGTCTCGCGCGCCGAGGACTTGTCGCCCATGCGCTCGATGCATTCAGGCGCCGGGCCGATGAAGACGATGTCGTTGTCGGCGCAGGCGCGGGCGAACTCGGCGTTTTCCGCCAGAAAGCCGTAGCCGGGATGGATGGCATCGGCGCCGGTGATCTGCGCGGCACCGATGATGTTGCTCATGACCAGATAGCTCTTGTTCGCCTGCGCGGGGCCGATGCACACCTTTTCGTCGGCGTACTGGACCGGATAGGTGTTCTCGTCCTCGGTGGAATACACCGCGACGGTTTTCACGCCCAGCTCCTTGCAAGCGCGCATCACGCGCAGCGCGACCTCGCCGCGGTTGGCGATAAGGACCTTGTTAAACATTATGCCTGCTCCGAAACGAGGGGGGTCTTAGCATGGGGCTCGATGTAGAACAGCGGCGTGCCGAACTCGACCGGGTCGGCGTCGTTGACGCAGACCTCGCGCACGGTGCCCATCTCCTCGGCTGTGATCTCGTTCATGAGCTTCATGGCCTCGACGATGCACAGCGTCTGGTTGGCGGCGACCTCGTCGCCCACCTTCACGAACGGCTCCTCGCCCGGCGCGGGGGCGGCGTAGAACGTGCCGACCATGGGGGCCTTCACGCAGTACCAGTTGGCGGGACGCTCGGGCTCGGAAGATTCCGCCGCAGCCGCAGGAGCCGCCGGAGCGGGCGCGGGCGCCGGGGCAGCGGCGACCTGCTGAGGGGCGACCGGGGCTGCGGGGGCCTGGCCGGGCATGCGCACCGCGATGCGGCAGCCCTCTTCCTCAACTACGATTTCTCCCACGCCGCTTTCCTCGGCGACGCGAACCAATTCGCGAATCTGGTTGATGTCCACGTAATCGTCCTCCTTGGTGTTGCTGGACTCTTCCTGCATCAGGAAGTCGACCTTTTCGGATGCACGGTGCTTGCTCAAGAACGTGCGCGCCTCGTTGGGGAACAGGGCGTACATGAGCACGTCCTCCTCGCTTCGCGCCAAGTCCCCGACCTCTTCGGCGACCTCGTCGTAGGTGGTGGTGACCAGGCTCGACGGCGCAACGTCGGCCGGCAGGATCTGCGACGTGCCGGCGACCTTCTTCACGATGTCGGGGTCCATCTTGCCGGGCGCCTTGCCGTAGTAGCCGCAGATGTAGTCCTTCATCTCCTTGGAAACCACGCCCCAGCGCTTGCCGGTGAGCACGTTGAAGACGGCCTGCGTGCCGACGATCTGCGACATGGGCGTGACCAGCGGCGGATAGCCGACCTCGGCGCGCACGCGCGGGATCTCCTTCATGACCTCGGGCAGGCGGTCGCTGGCGTTTTGCACTTCCAGCTGGCTCATGAGGTTGGACATCATGCCGCCGGGAACCTGATGCGAGTACACCTGCATATGGATGAGCGAGGACACGCCGCGCTTGTAGTGGCTGCGCTTGCGCACCTCTTCCCAGTATTCGGCGATCTCGAACAGAAGGTCGAGGTCGAGCCCGGTGTCGTAGCGGCTTTCCTGCAGGGCCGCGACGAGCATCTCCACCGCCGGCTGGGAGTTGCCGAAGGCCAGAGGAGCGCTGGCCGTGTCGACGATGGACACGCCCGCCTCGGCGGCCTTCAGGTAGTTGGCCGGGGCCATGCCGCCGACGTAATGGCAATGCAGGTGCACCGGCAGGCCGATTTCAGCGTTGAACGCCTTGACGATGCGCTCGGCGCGGTACGGCGTCATGAGACCCGCCATGTCCTTGATGCAGATGGAATCGGCGCCGAGGTCTTTGAGCTCCTGGCCGTATTCCAAGTAGCTGTCAAGCGTATGAACGGGGGAAATGGTGTAGGAGATGGCGCCTTCGAAGTGGCCGCCGCATTCCTTGACGGCCTCGGCGCTGTCGATAACGTTACGGATGTCGTTGAGCGCATCGAACACGCGAAACACGTGGACGCCGTTGCGCTTGGAGGCCTTGATGAAGCGGTTGACGATGTCGCGCGAATAGTGCTTGTACCCGACGAGATTCTGGCCGCGCGTCAGCATGGACAGCGGCGTGTTGGGCGTGGCCGCATTGATGGAACGCAGGCGATCCCACGGATTCTCGTCTAGAAAGCGCATGCACGAGTCGAACGTCGCGCCGCCCCATGCCTCGATGGCCCAATACCCGACGCGGTCCATTTTCGGCAAGATGGGAAGCATGTCGCCGATGGGCATACGCGTGGCCCATAAGCTCTGCTGGCCATCACGGATGGTGGTATCCATGATTTGAAGCCTTGGCATGAACTCGCACCCCCTTCGTTATCAGGTGGTCAGAATAACCGTACATAATCGAAATATGGATTATAGAAGATGGCGGCATCGAAACCCCACGGACAATGCGAATTCACCGGCAAGAAACAGAAACCGCCGCAGCAACGGCGCCACGGCGGAGCAGATGAGGCGAAAAGCAGCCAACGGTTGAGCGCGCAAGCGGCGAAGGCCGACAGGCCATGCCGGCGCAGCCGGCATATTGGACTCGCAGGTGGCGCAAAAGTCAGCGAGGGGCCCTGTGGTGCCCGGAATTCGCTTGAAGCAAGCGGGCAAAAGGCCTTTGGGCCATGCCCGTGAAGTTGAAAGCGAAGGCCGGGTGCCACAGGGCCCCGCAGCGTCGAGTGTTGCGGTTGCCGTCAGGCAACCGCAACAAATATTAGACTCGCTTGATGACGCGACCGTCGCGCGTGTCGATCTGCAGCACGTCGCCGATCTCGACGAACGTGGGAACCTGCAGCTCGATGCCGGTCTCGAAGGTGGCCGGCTTGGTGGTGTTGGTGGCGGTGTCGCCCTTGAAGCCCGGCTCGGTGTGCGTGCACTCGAGCTCGACGAACATCTGCGGCTCGATGCTGATGAGCTCCTCGCCGGCATACAGCAAGCTGACCTCGTCGTTCTCCTTCAGCCACTTGGCCGTGTCGCCGACCGTGTCGCTCGGGATGCTCATCTGGTCGAACGTGTTCGGGTCCATGAAGTAGAAGTCGGAACCGTCGTTGTACAGGTACTGCATCTTGCGGGTTTCCAGGCGCACGGTGTCGAACTTCGTGCCGGCGTTGAAGGTGTAGTCGACCACGCGACCGGTCTTGATGTCGCGAAGCTTCGTGCGGACGAACGCGCCGCCCTTGCCGGGCTTGACGTGCTGGAACTCGACGATGGTGCACATCTTGTTGTTGTAGACGATGCACATGCCGTTCTTGAAATCGGCGGTAGAGATTGCCACTGGTGTTTCCTTTCGAACCTACAGGCGGCCCATGCCGCCTAAAAACGCAAACCGCTAGATTATAACCATCTCGTGCGTAGATTGCGTGAACACTTCGTACCCGTCTTCGGTCATCACGCCGAAATCTTCCAGGCGCATGCCGAATTCGCCTTCCAGATAGATGCCCGGCTCCACGGTGACCACGTTGCCAGCAACGAGCGCTTCCTTGTTGCGCGGCGAGAGCACCGGCTCCTCATGGATATCGATTCCCACGCCGTGCCCCAGGCCGTGGCCCATCTTGCCGCCGAAACCGCCGGCAGCAAGCGCGTCTTCGGCCATCTGGTGCGCCTCGGCGCCCGTCATGCCGGGCTTGAGCGCGGCTTCGACCTGCTCGTTCGCCGCGCGAAGCGTTTCGTACGCGTTGCGCATCTTGGCGCTCGGCTCGCCCAAAAACACGGTGCGCGTCATGTCGGAGCAATAGCCGTGGGCGCGCGCGCCGAAGTCCATCACAACGCACTCCCCCGCCTCGATCACCTTCGCGCCCGGGATGGCGTGCGGGCTTGCGCCGTTTTCGCCGCTGGCGACGATGGAACTGAACGCCAAGCCCGACGCCCCGTGGCGCAACATCCAGTCCTCGAGCTCCACCTGCACCTGGCGCTCGGTCATGCCGGGCTTCAGGTAGGTGCAGATGTAGGAGAACGCCGCATCGGTGATGGCCTGCGCGGCCTTCATGCGCGCAACCTCGCACGGCTCCTTCACCGCACGCAACGCTCGCACGAAGCCGCTCGTCTCGCGCAACTTGGGCGCCGCCGGGGCCTTTGCCAGCGCGCCCTCGAGGGCGCGAAAGCCCGCAAGCGTCATCGAGTCCTCGATGCCGAGCACGATTTCCGCCGGCGCCACGGCGCCCGCAGGCGCGTTCGCGTGACGCGCGACGAATATGTCGGCGACCCACTTGCCGTGACCGGCGCGCGCATCGTCGACGGTCAGTGCGCCTTCCGCGGCCGCCGCCTTGCGGGCGGCGCCGCTGTAGCGGGAGTCGGTATGCAGCACCGCGTCGTGCGGCGTCACCAAAAGCGCATGGGCCTGCTCGTCGTCGAACACGTCGTCGAAGGCGGTCAGCCAGGCGATGCTGGACGTGTCGCGCACGAAGAACGTGCGGATGCCCGCTTCGTCGCATGCTCGGCGCAAACGGGCAAGACGACCTGCGGCCTGCGCGTCGATGTTACTCATCGAGAAGGTCACGACCCGCGATGATGACCTCACCGGGCTTGTAGCGCTTCTCGAACGCCTCGCCCAGATGGCCCTCGTAACCGCCTTCCAGCAAGATGTCGAGACCGTCGCAGTAGCCCTTGAACCCGCGGCCCTTCACCTGAGCGACGCACGCCGGGGCGACCACGGAGATGTGGCGGAACGGCTCGCGGTCGTCGACGTTGGAGATGTGCACCTCGACGCAGGGGGTGTTCACGCTGCCGAGCGCATCGCGCAGGGCGTAGGAGTAATGCGTATGAGCACCGGGGTTGTACACGATGCCGACCCTTGTAGCTACCTTCCAGCAGGATATCGAGCGCATCGCAATAGCCCTTGAAGCCGCGGCCCTTCACCTGTGCCACGCATGCCGGGGCGACCACGGAGATGTGGCGGAACGGCTCGCGGTCGTCGACGTTGGAGATGTGCACCTCAACGCACGGGGTGCTCACGCTGCCGAGCGCGTCGCGCAGGGCGTAGGAGTAATGCGTGTGCGCGCCCGGGTTGTACACGATGCCGTCGAAGGTGCCGTGCGTGGAGTGGATCTTCTCGACCAGGTCGCCTTCGTGGTTGGACTGGAAGCACTCGACCTCGCAGCCGTGCTCCTTACCGTACGCGGTGAACATCTCGTGCAGCGACGCGAGCGTGTCGTTGCCGTAGATGCCGGGCTCGCG
>CAVGWX010000085.1:0-9239 GCA_963633085.1 Prevotella sp. CAG:279
CTGAATACGCCCTTCCCTCGCCGGCAGGCGGGGAGGACAATCGGTTCGTGGCGCGGGGCGGTGACCCCAGCGAAAGCCGCCGCCTTTTCGACCCGCACTAGAAAGCACCGAAGTTGCGCCACTGATTTTAATGCGGGGCGGTACGGGCCTGGGAAGGCCGAATTACCCGCGTGCTCAAAACCGGCGACAGGCTGATTCTCTGTCTCTTCTGTAAGTTGTGGCTTCGCTTGGAAACCATGGTTTGTTCGGTGTGCGGCTTCGGCGGCGGCTGCTATCATGAAGGCCAACCAAAACACGCGGATTCGAGGCACATCAGATGGCATTCGTACATTTGCACAACCATACCGAATATTCCCTGCTCGACGGCCTGACGCACATCAAGGACATGGTGCGCCGCGCGGCCGATCTGGACATGCCGGCCATCGCCATCACCGACCACGGCGTCATGTCGGGCGTCCCCGAGCTGTGCGACGCCTGCGCGGCGGTGGAAAAGGAAACCGGCAAGAAGGTCAAGCCCATCTACGGCTGCGAGGTGTACTTCACCACCGACGAGGAGCTGCGCAAGGACATCAAGCCGAAGCTGTACCACCTGCTTTTGCTCGCGAAGACCAACGAGGGCTATCACAACCTGTTGCACCTGGTCAGCGAATCGCACGTCGACAACTTCTACTACAAGCCGCGCACCACGTTCTCCATGCTGCAGAAGTACGGCAAGGGCATCATCGGATCGTCTGCCTGCATCGCCGGCATCATCCCGAAGCTTCTGGACAACCGCCAGTTCGACGACGCCGTCGAGTGGGCCAACAAGTTCGCCAGCTGCTTCGAGCCGGGCGACTTCTACATCGAGCTGCAGAACCAGGGCATCCGCACCGACGGGGGCCTCACGCAAACCGAGCTGAACCGCCAGCTCACGCAAGTGGCGCAGCAGGCTGGCCTGAAAACCATCGGCACGAACGACTTCCACTACCTGCTGCAGGAAGACGCCAAGGCGCAGGACATCATGCTGTGCATCGGCACCGGCTCGTCGGTGAACGAGACGAACCGCATGAAGTTCGAGAACGACCAGTTCTACATGAAGACGGAAGAGGAGATGCGCGAGGCCCTGGCGGAATTCCCCGAGGCGTGCGACACCACCGTCGAGGTTGCCGAGAAGTGCAACGTCGTGCTCGAGCGCGACTCCATTCTGCCGAAGTTCCCGCTGCCCGAGGGCGAGACGGACGAAAGCTGGTTCCGCCATCAGGTGATGGACGGCATGAAGGCCCGCTACGGCGACCCCATCCCCCAAGAGCCGCTCGAGCGCGCCGAATACGAGATGAGCGTCATCATCCAGCAGGGCTTCCCGGCGTACTTCCTCATCGTGCAGGAATACCTCGACTGGGCGCGCAGCCAGGGCATCGGCGTCGGGCCGGGCCGCGGTTCGGCCGCCGGCTCCATCGTCGCGTACGCCATGCGCATCACCGACCTCGAGCCGCTTTCCAACGGCCTGCTGTTCGAACGCTTCCTGTCGCCCGAGCGCGTGGAGATGCCCGATATCGACTGCGACTTCGAGGATGAGCGCCGCCAGGAAGTCATCGACCACATCCGCGAGGTGTACGGGGCCGACCACGTGACCGGCGTCATCACCTTCGGCAAGCTGCAGGCGAAAAACGCCGTGCGCGACTCGGCGCGCGTGCTCGACTACCCCTACGGCGTGGGCGACAAGATCTGCAAGATGATCGGCGACGAGCTGGGCATCACCATCGACAAGGCGCTCGACACCAACCCCGACCTGGCGAAAGCCTACCAGACCGAGGAGGACGTCAAGGCGGTCATCGACGCCGCCCGCTCCATCGAGGGCCACGTGCGCGGCGAGGGCGTGCACGCGTGCGCCACCATCATCTGCCGCGACCCGATGGCCGACCACGTGCCGGTCAAGCGCGACACCAAAGGCGGCGGCATCATCACGCAGTACGACGGCCACTACACGCCCGACCTGGGTCTTCTGAAGATGGACTTCCTGGGCCTGCGCACCTTGGGCGTGCTTTCGCGCGCGTGCCGCAACGTCGAGGCGACCACCGGCCGCAAGATCCTGCCCGAAGAGATCCCGACCGACGACGAGGGCGCGTTCGAGCTCATGCGCTCCGGCAACATGGATGGCCTGTTCCAGGTCGAGGGCGGGCTGTACGTGAGCCTGTTCGCGCGCCTGCCACCGCGCCGCTTCAGCGACATCGTGGCCTCCATCGCCCTGAACCGCCCGGGCCCGTTGGAGTCGGGCATGGTGGACGACTACGTGGAAGTGGCCAGCGGCAGGACGCCGGTGCACTACTACGACGACCGCCTGCGCCCGGTGCTCGAGGAAACGTACGGCACGATGGTCTACCAAGAGCAGATCATGCGCGTGTCCATGGTCATGAGCGGCTTTTCCGCCGGCAAGGCAGACAAGCTGCGCAAGGCAATGGGCAAGAAGAAGCTCGACATCATGCGCATGCTGCAGGAGGACTGGAACACCGGCGCCGTCGAAAACGGCTATTCGCTGGAAATTGCCAAGAAGATTTGGGACGACGCGGAGAAGTTCGCGAAGTACGCGTTCAACAAGTCGCACTCGGCCGCGTATTCCATCCTGGTCATGCGCACGGCGTATCTGAAGGCGCATTACCCCAACGAATACATGGCCGCCGTGCTGTCCAGCTACATGGGCAACACCGACCGCCTCATCCGCTACATCTCCAGCTGCAACCACAACGGCACGCCCGTGCTGCCGCCCGACATCAACTCGTCGAACGCCGAGTTCACGCCGGTCGAAAACGGCATCCGCTTCGGCCTGGTCGGCGTGCGCGGCGTGGGGCGCAACGTGGCCGACGAGATCATCGCCGAGCGCGAGGCGAACGGCCCATTCACCAGCCTGCACGACTTCGTGAACCGCGTGGATTCGAAGTGCTACAACCGCAAGACGCTCGAAGCGCTCATCAAGGGCGGCGCGTTCGATTCGACCGGGTACACGCGCAAGCAGCTCATGTACTTCATCGACGAGACGCCGCTTCTGGAAGGCGCCGCCAAGCGCCAGAAGGACCGCGACCGCGGCCAGGTGAGCATGTTCGACCTGTTCGCCGACGACGAGGATTCGGGTTTCCAGGAAGAGGTGCCCGCGCCCGACGGCGTCGAGTGGCCCAAGCGCCAGCTGCTCACCTACGAGAAGGAGATCATGAAGATCTACGTCTCGGACCATCCGCTGACGCCGTACGAGAACTACATCTCGCACATCACGAAATACCAGCTGGGCGACCTGGCCGAGCGCACGAAGGAGATCAAGTCAGCCGTGTTCGTGGGCATGGTTTCCAACGTGGTCACGAAGCTCACCAAGCGCGGCACGAAGATGGCCACGTTCGACCTTGAGGACACCACGGGGCACATCGAGTGCATCTGCTTCAAGTACGAGGAGAACGCCGAGGCCATCCAGGAAGATGCGATCGTCAAGATCAAGGGCAAGTTCGAGCATTCCGACCGCGGCAACCAGATCATGGCGTTCGAAATGGAGACGCTCGAGCTGAGCGAAGAGGACGCGCGCCCGCGCCGTTTGGAGCTGAGCGTGCCGATGTCGGCGTTCGACCAGTCGAAGTCGATGCGCCTGAACCGTATTCTGAAGTCCTACCCCGGGCGCGACGGCGTGGTGCTGTTCGTGAACCAGTCCGACGGGCACAAGTTCCGCGCCGAGCTGCCGGTCACCGTCGATTCGGCAAGCCCCATCATGCGTTCCGAGCTGCGCGACCTGTTCGGCTCGAACGTGATGATCGCGTAGGGTGCGGCGGATATGACGAAGGAATTCGCGGTGACGGAAGGCGGAGCGGTGGGCTGCCCGGCGGGTTGCGCGGTTGCCGGCGTGGCGGCCGGCGCCCGCGTGTTCGATTCGCTGGCGGCGGCGCTGCGCGCGTCTGAGGCTTCCGGTTCTTGCGTGGTGGTCCCGCGCGCTTCGGACGCCGAAGGGTTCGAGCGCGCGACGCCGGACGAGACGTATTCGCTGACGGTGTCGTACAACGGCGCGCCGTTCAACGGATTCGCCCGGCAACCGGGCCAATGCACGGTGCAGGGCGAGCTGGAGCAGGCGCTTTCGCTCGTGTTCCGCCGCCCGGTGGACGTGGTGTGCTCGGGGCGCACCGATGCCGGCGTGCATGCGCTCGGGCAGGTGGTTTCGTTCGACCTGGAAGCGGGCGAGCTGGGCGGGCGCACCCTGCACAGCCTGCGCCGTAGCCTCAACGCGCTCACGCACGAGGGCATCACGGTGCGCGAGGTCGAGCAGCGCGAGCCGGGCTTTTCGGCCCGCTTCGACGCGCGCTGGCGCGAGTATCACTACCATATTTGCACCGGCGACGTGCCGCCGCTGTTCATGCGCGATTTCTGCTGGCACGTCACCTCGGCACTCGACGTTGAGGCGATGCGCCGCGGCGCCGAGTACCTGGTGGGCGAGCACGATTTCAAGAGCTTCTGCATGGCGGCGAGCGCCGTTGGCAAGCCGACGCAGCGCACCGTGCTGGAGCTGTCGCTTTCCCGCGAGGTGGTCATGGGCGAGGGCGTGCTGACCATCAAGGTGGTCGGCAACGCGTTTCTGCATTCCATGGTGCGCACGATCGTCGGCACGCTGGTGGCGGTGGGCCGCGGGCAGCGCACGCCCGAATGGGTGGGCGAGGTGCTGGCGGCGCGCGACCGCAGGGCCGCGGGCGAGAACGCCCCGGCGGGCGGCCTGGTGTTCTGGCGGGTGCAGTACTGATGGGGAAGAGGGAGCGCTTTTCGGCGCGCGAGTCGGAGCTGGGGCGCGGGCTTGGGCATGGCTGCGCACGCGGGCACGAGCGTGAATGCGGTTGCGAGCCGGAGCCCGAACGCGGGCGCGGCCACGCCGCCGACCGCGACCACGACGCCGGCGTCGCCGCGCTGCTGCGCGAACGGCTGCGCGATGCCGCCCGCGACCGCAAAGAGCATCTGGCGACGTTTTCCCGCTACTACGAAAGCCGCGATAGGAAGCTGTGCGTGTTCGAGGACGAGCACGGCCACTTCACAAGCGTAAGGGCCGACCGCCTGGCATAGAAGGTGCCGGATGGCAAATGCTTGACGCCCCCCTCGGGAAGAGCGTGTCGCGCCTGACGGCGCTCTCGAATAAGGGCCGAGCTTTCGCTCGGCCCCACGAATTTTTCTGGAAAGGCAACCTCAACAGGTATTTTTCGTGGGTGCGAGCGAGAGCTCGCACCGTCATAGAGAGCATCCGAAGGATGCGACGCTGTTTTCAACGCTGGGCGGCAAACGGTCCGGGAGGCGGTATCCCCACCGCTTTGAAATTTGTGTCGCGCTCTTCGAGCGCTCTTGAATACGGGCTGAGCTGTCGCTCAGCCCCACGAATTCTTGTTAGGTTCCCGCTTCCATCAGGTCCTTCGTGGGCGCGAGCGAAAGCTCGCGCAGCAATAGGCCAGCGCCGAAGGCGCGTCAGACTTTTCGAATCGGGCGCATCGCCGGATGGCAAACGCCTGGCGATGCGCCCGAGAATATTGGCTTGCGAGTTAACGCTCCTACCAGGTCTTTCGTAGTAGGCGCGAGCGAAAGCTCGCGCATCCATAGGTCAGCACCCGAAGGGTGCATCAGGCTTTTTCCTTCTACCGCGAAACCGGCTTTTCCGGAATCTTCTTGTCCACGAAGTAGATCTTGTACCACATGAGGAACATGTAGACGATCCAGATCTTGCGGCTGCGGTCGGCGCCGGCCTTGTGCTCGTCAAGCAGGCGCACCAGCTCGTCGGTGTTGAAGAACTCGCGCGCGATGTCGCCGGTGAACCATTCCTTCACCTGGTCGTAGTACTTTTCCTCGCGCAGCCAATTGACCACCGGCACCGGGAAGCCGAGCTTCTCCTTCTGCGCCCAATCGCGCGGGATGGCGCGCTCGGCCGCCTCGCGCAAGGTGATCTTTGTCTGCTGCTCGTTGGCCTTGAGCGGCGTGGGGATGGTCGCCGACACGTCGAACACGCGGCGATCCAAAAACGGCACGCGCGACTCGAGCGAATGGGCCATCGACATCTTGTCCGTCTTCAGCAGGATGTCGCCGACCAGCCAGAAGTACAGATCGACGTACTGCATGCGCGTGGTTTCGTCCAGATCGGCCACCTCGGCGTACACGGGCGCGGTCAGCTGCTGCGGGGTGGGCGCGGAACACCCGCCGCGCAAAAGCTTCGCGCGCTCCTCGGTGGTGAAGGCCACCCCGTTGGCGTTGGTGTAGTACCAGTCCTCGGGCGTTTCGCTCGCGCGCTCAAGGTAGTTCGCGCCGCGGATGCCCAGCTTGCGCATGGCCCCCGACGCCCCGCGCAGAAGCCCCTTCGGCGCCCAGGACAGCTTCGCGTTGGAAAACGGCGTCTGGTAGATGCGGTAGCCGCCGAAGAACTCGTCGGCGCCTTCGCCGGAAAGCACGGCCTTGACCTGGGTTGCGGCGATCTGGTCGACGAAGTACAGCGCCACCGCCGACGGGTCGGCCGACGGCTCGTCCATGTGCCACTGCACGCGCGGCAGGCTTTCCCAGTATTCTTCCTCGCCGATATGCTTGGAC
This sequence comes from Prevotella sp. CAG:279, assembly GCA_963633085.1. GTDB lineage: Bacteria > Actinomycetota > Coriobacteriia > Coriobacteriales > Eggerthellaceae > Senegalimassilia. The sequence continues at coordinate 6,556 of CAVGWX010000085.1, forward strand.
GTGTTGGCGATGTGCAGCTCGTCGGCAAGCTCCTCGGCCCAGGAAATCTCGTCGCGCATGGTTTTGCCGCCGGCGCCTTCCTGGTTGTTCGCGGCGGCGTTTTTGTAGCACTCGAAGCCGACGGTGAACGTCTTGATGTCGGGGTTTTCCTTCGCCAGGCACGCCGCCATGTAGCTGGAGTCGATGCCGGATGACAGGAAGCTTCCCACCTCGACGTCGGCCACGTTGTGGTAGCGCACGCTGTCGCGCATGGCCGCATCGATGGCGTCGACGGTCGCCTCGCGCGAACGCTGCGCGTCGAAGCGGTACTCGGGGCGCCAGTAGCGGCGCGTGGAGGTGGTGCCGTCGGCGTGCACGGTCATGCAGTGCGCGGGCGGCAGCTTGAAGATGCCCTTGAAGAAGGTTTCGTCCAGGGCGCTGAACTGGAAGCACAGGTACTGCTCGAGCGCCGCGCGGTTGAGCTCGCGCGCGTAGGCGGGGTGCTCCAGGATGCACTTGATTTCGCTCGCGAAGATGAACTGCCCGTTTTGCTGCGTGTAGTAGAACGGCTTGATGCCGAAGAAGTCGCGCGCGCAGAACAGCTCGCGGCTTGTGCAGTTCCAAATGGCGAACGCGAACATGCCGCGCAGCTTATCGAGCATGCCCTCGCCCCACTGCAGGTAGCTGGTCAGGAGCACCTCGGTGTCGGAATTGGTCTTGAACGCCCAGCCGAAGGATTCAAGCTCGGCGCGAAGGTCGCGGTAGTTGTAGATTTCCCCGTTGAACACGATGGCGAAATCGCCCTTCGCCGCCGCCTCCTCGGGCGTGGAGCAGGGGGTGCCGTCAAGGTGCTGGGCGGGGGAAGTGATGGCGGCGTCATGCTTGTTGGAGGCGCGCACCATGGGCTGGTTGCCGCCGGCGAGGTCGATGAGCGACAGGCGGCGGTGGCCGAGGGCGATGCCGCTTTCCGCGTCGAGGTACTGGCCTTCGCCGTCGGGGCCGCGATGCGCCATGATGTCGCACATGGCCTTCAGCGTCGGCAGGCTTTTCTCGTCAGCTTGGGTGAATCCGCAGATACCGCACATGGTGGGCTTCTCCAATCTTGTTGTCTTTGCGCTCATGATACCGGTCGCGGGCGCGGGCGGGCGTATCTGCCGCGAAAAGCGCAGATTTTGCCACGGCGCGTATAATTGAGTCATCGATCATTTGCCAGGTGCGTCACGCGCTGAAGCGTCCCACCTGACGCTAAGGAGGTCCGCCATGAAAGCAACCGGCAAGAACGTGCGTGAAAGCAAAACGGCCGCGCCCCTGCGCGCCCTTGAACAGGGAGGTCAGCTGGGCGAACCTTCCGGGTCCGCGCGTCGTGCGCCGCTGTTCGCGGCGGCGGCCCTTTCCGCCTTGCTGATGATTGCCCCGGCGTGCGGTTGCGCGGCCAACAACGGCGGCTCCGACGCGGGCGCGGGCGCCTCGAACGCCGCCGGCAGCGAGCAGGCGAACACGGGCGAGCAGGCCGCGTCCATTTCGGGAACCGTCGTCAAGCACGAGCGCTACGACGCTGCCGTGACGGATCTGACCACCGACGACTTCGCCAACGCGGGCTTTGCGTTCGGCGACAGCTGCGATGTGGTGTTCAGCAGCGGCTATACCTTGACCGATGTGCCGTACTTCGACGGGTACTACGTGAAGAAGGGGGAGCCGGTTGTGGTGGCCTACCCCAAGGAGCCTTCCGTCAACGTGGCCAACAACAACAGCCCGCTGTGGTCCATATCCGGCCTTTCCGACGGCGACACCGTCACCATCACGCTCAACACGCCCGGGAAGTACCGCGCCACCTACGAGGCGCTCGCGCAGACGTATTCGGTGGACCGCGCCGATTACGCCACCGACGAGCAGTTCTCCAACTTCAGGGCGCTTCGCGGCGGCAACCTGAAGGACAACTTCCTGTATCGCGGGGCGTCCCCGGTCGACAACAGCCGCAACCGCGCCGCGATCACCAATGCGCTGCTGGAAAAGTACGGCATCACCGACATCCTGGACCTTGCCGACACGGACGCCAACATGGAAAAGTACTTCGCGTCGAGCGATTTCTCGTCCGCATATGCGCGCGGCCTGTATGAGCAGGGCGCCGACGCGGTGCTGGGCATGGCGTCCGACTACGACGCCAGCGCGTACAAGGAAGGCGTGGCGAAAGGCATGCGGCACCTGGTTGCCAACGGCGGCCCGGCGTACATCCACTGCATGGAGGGCAAGGACCGCACCGGGTTCGTCTGCATGATGATTGAGGCGCTTGCCGGTGCCAGCTACGACGAGATGTGCGCCGACTACATGGCCACGTACGCCAACTATTACGGCATCACGGCCGATGGAACGCCCGAGCGCTACGACGCCATCGTCTCGCTGTATTTCGATGACCTGACGGGTTACCTGGGCGGGCTTACGGGCATTTCGGCGGGCGATCTGAAGACGGCCGACTACACCCAGTCCGCACGCCAGTACCTGCTGAACTGCGGCATGACCGAGGAAGAGATCGACCAGCTGGTAGCGCTGATCACGAAGTAGAAGCCGCAGGCGAGCGCCGGTGCGGGTCAGTGCCGGCGCTCGCCGTCACTCATTCGTCACTCACGATATCTCTCAATTATCTGTCAAAATCATGAGTGATGAGTGATGAGTGATGAGTGATGAGTGATGAGTGATGAGTGATGAGT
>CAVGWX010000086.1:0-9197 GCA_963633085.1 Prevotella sp. CAG:279
GCTACTACGGCGGTTGCGAAAAGGTCGACATCGTCGAGAACCTGGCGCGCGACCGCGCCTGCGAGCTGTACGGCGCGAAGTTCGCCAACGTGCAGCCGCATTCCGGCGCCAACGCGAACCTTGCCGCCTACTTCGCCACGGTCAAGCCAGGCGACACCGTTATGGGCATGAGCCTCGACAACGGCGGACACTTGACGCACGGCAGCCCGGCCAACTTCTCGGGCAAGCTGTACAACGTGGTCTCCTACGGCGTTGACAACGAAACCGAGACCATCGATTACGACGAGATGGAGAAGCTGGCCAAGGAGCATCAGCCGAAGCTGATCGTCGGCGGCGCCTCTGCTTACCCGCGCGTCATCGATTTCGAGCGCATGGCGGCCATCGCGCACGAGGTCGGCGCGTACCTGATGATCGACATGGCGCACATCGCCGGCCTGGTGGCCACCGGTGCGCATCCCAGCCCGGTGCCCTATGCCGACATCGTCACGTCCACCAGCCACAAGACCCTGCGCGGCCCGCGCGGCGGCTTCATCCTCACCAACAACGAGGACCTGTTCAAGAAGCTGAACTCCGCGGTGTTCCCCGGAAGCCAGGGCGGCCCGCTCATGCACGTGATCGCCGGCAAGGCCGTCGCGTTCGGCGAGGCTTTGAAGCCCTCCTTCAAGGAATACATCGACCATGTGGTCGAGAACGCTGCTGCCATGGGTCAGGGCATGACCGACGGCGGCCTGCGCCTGGTGTCGGGCGGCACCGATAACCACCTGTGCCTGGTCGACCTCACCCCCGCCGATGTGACCGGCAAGGACGCCGAGAAGCTTCTGGAAAGCGTCGGCCTGACGGTGAACAAGAACACCATCCCCAACGAGCAGCGCAGCCCGTTCGTGGCAAGCGGCATCCGCGTGGGTTCCGCCGCCGCCACCAGCCGCGGCTTTACCAAGGACGACTTCTACGAGGTGGGCCAGTGCATCGCGGCCACCGTCTTCAACGCCGACAACGAGGCGAAGCTTGTCGAGATCAAGACGAAGATCGACGCCATGCTCGAGGCTCATCCGCTCTATCCGGGCTTGGAGTACTAGTTCTCAAGCGTTCTGGGTTACACTAATGGCCGAGCAGGTTTCACCGCTCGGCCATTTTTTATGGGCAATGGAGTGAACGAAGGGAGCATATGGCTGAAATTGCTGACCATCGACCCAGTTGGGACGAGTATTTCATGACGCTGGCGAACGAGGTGGCCACGCGGACGACGTGCCTGCGCCGAGCCGTGGGCGCCATCATCGTCAAGGACCGGCGCATCTTGGCGACCGGGTACAACGGGGTGCCGACGGGGCTTGCCCACTGCGCGCAGACCGGGTGCCTCAGGCAGCAGCTGAACGTGCCGAGCGGGCAGCGCCACGAGATCTGCCGCGGCCTGCATGCGGAGCAGAACGCGATCATCCAGGCCGCGCGCTACGGCATCAACATCACCGGCGCGTCCATCTACATCACCACCCAGCCGTGCGTGGTGTGCGCGAAGATGCTCATCAACGCGGATATCAAGGAGATCGTCTACGCGAACCCCTACCCGGACGATCTGGCCATGTCCATGCTTTCGGAGGCCGGCATCGAGCTGCGGGTGTATCAACCGTAAGGGGTGATATCGGGGGTGAAATATGCGATAGAGCCGCGCGAATATTCGGTTATGCGCAAAAATAGCAACCGTTCGCAGGGAAATTTTGAGTATTTGACCCTACATGGCGGACGTGTTTGAAAATTCGGCTATCATCGGGATGTTTGCAAGAGCGTGACAGGGCAAGCGGAAAGCGGGACATGGCAGTAGCAATAATCGTGGGAATCATCGTCGGCGTGGTGAGCGTCGTCCCATTCAACGTCGCAATCAAGAAGATTCGTACGGTTGATCCTACTTCGTCCCTCAACCTTCTCGGTCCCTTTCTGCTGACCATCCTGGTCTCGTTCGTCATGCTTGTTGCGGGCTTGATCGTCTGCAAGCTTGCGGCGCCCGACGTGGTGCTGCCGTATGCTGCGGCTGAGTTGTTGGCGTTCATAGTTGGCGTTGTCGCGTTCGGCGTGCTGATCGCGAAGCGTCGGTAGAAAAGGATAAAGGAGAGGTTCATGTCATTCGAGCTCACGGGCAATCCGTTGAACGACATTTCCGCCCCGATCGAAGAGCTGAGCGAATCGTTCAACTCCACGTTCGTGGTGGATTTCGGCAACGGGTTCGGCATCACCCAGTACGTGGCGTGGTTGGTAGTCATCTGCGCTGTCGTGCTCATCGGCGTGCTGGTCGGCGTTCGCAAGATCAAGGTTCGCCCTTCCGGCAAGTTCGCCGGTCTGGTTGACTGGGGCTATGACGCCGTATGCCGCAACATGGGCGAAGGCGCCATCGGCCATGGCTGGAAGAAGCACATGCCGTTCATCGCCACCATGTTCTTCTTCATCCTCATCTCCAACGTGATCGGCCTGATCCCGGGCGCTAAGACCCCGACGGGCACCCTGAGCGTCACGTTCGCGCTGGCCCTCATCTCGTTCGTGTACTTCAACTTCTACGGCATCAAGGCCAAGGGCGGCTGGGGCTACATCAAGTCCATCGCCCCGTCCGGCCTTCCGGCCCCCATGGTGCCGATCATCTGGTTCTTCGAGTTCTTCTCGCTGGTCATCCGTCTGCTGACGCTGGCCGTGCGACTCTACGGCAACATGTTCGCGGGTCACATGATCCTGGGCATCTTCGCCATCATGACGCAGTTCTTCATCCTGGATGCCATCCAGTTCGCGAACCCGGCCGGCTTCGCCGCCATCGCGTGGGGCATCTTCCTGATCGCCATGTACGCGCTGGAGTGCCTGGTCGCATTCCTGCAGGCGTACGTGTTCTCGGTGCTGTCCGCCGTGTACGTCGGCTTGGCCACGTCCGAGCACTAGAGACGCGCGGGCCGCGCCCGCAACCCAGTTTGGTTTCGGCGGTGCATTCCTTTGGCACCGTGGAAATATAGTATCGGTAGTTTCCGGGAAGGCCTGGAAACGAACTTAGGAGGAAAAGTGGAAACGACTTTCATCATCGCAGCCCTGAAGGTTGTCGGCTACGGTCTTGGCACCATCGGCCCAGGCATCGGTCTTGGCCTGTGCGGCTACGGCCTGTGCGTCGGCTCCGCCCGTCAGCCCGAGCTGGCCGGCAAGCTGTTCACCAACGCCCTGATCTTCGGCGCTCTGGCCGAGGCTCTGGCACTCATCGGCTTCGTGCTGACCTTCATCTTCTAAATCGGCTGACCGTACATTTACTAACTAGCTGAGAGAAGGTGGAACGTGAAAGCAAACTTTAAGACAAAGCTGGCGAAGGCCGGTGTCGCCATGACGGCATCCGCCGCAAGCCTTGCATGCGCTTTCCCCACCCTCGCGTTCGCGTCTGAGAAAGAAGGCATCGCGGTACTCATTCCCGATATGAACGAGTTCGTGCCCATGCTGGTCGCCTTCCTGATCATTCTCGTCGTTCTGGCTAAATTCGGCTGGCCCGTGGTCGACAACATCATCACCACGCGTGAGAACACCATCAACGGTGCGATCAAGAAGTCCGAAGAAGCACAGGCCGAGGCCGAGCGCACACTCGAGGAGTACAAGCGCCAGCTCGAGGAAACCAAGGCGCAGTCCGCCCAGATCATCGCCGAAGCGAAGAAGACGGGCGAGGCCGTGAAGGCCGACATCACCGCTAAGGCTCAGGCCGAGGCCGCTGCCATGATCGAGAAGGCTCACGCCGCTATCGAGGCAGACAAGAAGGCCGCCATCGCCGAGCTGCAGGGTGCGGTCGCCGACACGTCCGTTGCCGTCGCTTCTCGCCTCATCGGTGAGGATCTGAACGACGACGAGCACCGCGCGATCATCGAGCGTTACGTGAACGAGGCGGGCAGTTTCAATGCCAACTAACCGCCATGTTCAAAAGGAGAAGGTAGCGACTTACGCATCCGTGCTTCTGGATGCCGCCCATGAGGCCGGCGGACAGGACAAGGTGCTTGAGATTCGCGACCAGGCCGAGCGCATCATTCGCATCATGCGTTCGAACATGGATCTCTCTAGCTCTTTGCAGGAAGGCTCTTATACGCCCGAGCAGAGGAGCGGTCTGGTGCGCAGCGTTTTCGCGCAGGCCGATCCGATCCTCGTCGAGGTTCTGGCCGTCATGGCCGAACGCGGGGATGTCGCGTTGCTCTCGCGCGTATGGGAGAGCTACGGAGAGCAGGTCGAACGCAAGTTGAACGTCACGGTCGTCGACGTAACCACCGTCGTCGCCCTTGACGATCATTTGCGCGAGGTCATTACGAAGAAAGCTGAAGCCGACCTGGGCACCAACGTCGTTTTGCGCGAAAGCATCGACAAGTCCCTGATCGGCGGCATCTTGATGAGCGCCAACGGCAAGCGCATCGACGCAAGCGTCGCTTCGCAGCTGGAAAACGCTCGCAACGTGCTGAAAGAAACCACAGATGGAGGTGAATGCTAGTGACTGAAATCACCGCACAGTCTATCGACGAGGCGCTGCGCAAGCAGCTCGACGCGCTGAACACCAGTGTCGAATCCCGCGAAGTGGGATCCGTCATCCAGGTCGGCGACGGTATCGCTCGCGTTGATGGCCTGAAGAATGCGATGGCAGGCGAACTCCTCGAGTTCACCAGCTCCACCGGCCAAGTCGTCTACGGTATGGCTCAGAACCTCGAAGAGGACGAAGTCGGCGCCGTGTTGCTCGGTGACGTCGCAGCAATCAAGGAAAACGACACGGTGAAGACCACCGGTCGTCTGGTGGAGGTTCCCTCCGGCAAGGCCCTGCTTGGCCGCGTGGTGAATCCGCTGGGCATGCCGCTGGACGGCAAGGGCGACATCAAGTCCGAGGGTACGCGCCCCGTGGAGTTCAAGGCTCCGGGCGTTATCCATCGCAAGCCCGTGCATGAGCCCATGCAGACCGGCGTGCTGGCCGTCGACTCCATGATCCCGATCGGCCGTGGTCAGCGCGAGCTGATCATCGGCGACCGTCAGACTGGTAAGACCGCTATCGCCGTCGACGCTATCCTGAACCAAAAGGGCAAGGATATGATCTGCATCTACGTCGCCGTGGGCCAGAAGGCCTCCACGGTGGCCAACGTGCAGGAAACGCTGGAGAAGTACGGCGCGATGGACTACACCATCATCGTCAACGCTTCCGCTTCCGATTCCGCGCCGCTGCAGTACATCGCCCCGATGGCCGGTGCCGCAATGGGCGAGTACTTCGTGTACAACGGCGAAGACGGCAAGCCGGCCGGCCCCGAGAACCCGGGCCGCCACGTGCTCATCGTCTACGATGACCTGACCAAGCAGGCTGTGGCCTACCGTCAGATGTCGCTGACCCTGCGCCGCCCGCCGGGACGCGAAGCGTACCCGGGCGACATCTTCTACCTGCACTCTCGCCTGCTCGAGCGCGCGGTGAAGATGAACGAGGAGAACGGCCTTGGCTCCATGACGGCTCTGCCGATCATCGAGACGCAGGCCGGCGACGTGTCCGCCTACATCCCGACGAACGTCATCTCCATCACCGACGGTCAGATCTACCTGCAGACCGACCTGTTCTTCCAGGGTCAGCGTCCTGCTGTCGACGTGGGCATTTCCGTGTCCCGCGTTGGTGGCTCCGCGCAGATCAAGCAGATGAAGCAGGTTGCCGGTACCCTGAAGCTGGACTTGGCCGCGTATCGCGAGCTGAAGGCGTTCACCCAGTTCGGTTCCGACCTGGACAAGGCCACGCAGGACCAGCTCAACCGCGGCGCCCACATGACGGAGCTGCTCAAGCAGAACCGCTTCTGCATGATGGACGTGTACGACCAGTCCGTTGCCATCTACGCTGGTGGCAAGGGTTACCTGGACGACATCCCGGTTGGCGACGTCGTGCGCTTCCGTGCTGAGATGCTGGAGTTCCTCCATGCGTCCAAGCCCGAGGTGTTCACCGAGCTTCAGAAGGCCGGTAAGTGGACTGGCGACGTCGAGAACCTGACCAACGCTGCGATCGAGGCTTTCAAGCTTCAGTTCGCACCCACGGCGTAAGGTAGGTTGCGATGCCCAACCTTCACGACATTGAAAGGCGTATCAACTCCGTCGCTTCGACGAAGCAGATCACGCGTACCATGGAAATGGTTGCTGCCGCGAAAATCCGCCGTGCCGGCGAGCGCGTGGCAGCGGCTACGCCGTACGCCGAATCCATGGTCGAAATGTTGGCCAACGTTGCCAAGCGTGTAGGTGGCTCCGAGAATGCGCTTCTGCGCAAGCATGACGAGGTTAAGAACGTGCTCGTCGTCGTCGTCGTGTCGGACCGAGGTCTGGCCGGCGGCTTCAACAGCAACGTGCTGCGCCACGTTGATAAGCTGACGAAGGCGAAGCAGGCCGAGGGCGCTTCTGTGAGCGTCATCGCCTGCGGCAAGAAGGCCATCGGGTACTACACGTACCGCGGCATCGAGCCGAAGCTCGCTTTCGCCAACCTGTCCGCCGACCCGACGGTCGAGGAAGCCAACGAGATCGGCTCCTTCGTCTCCGAGGGCTACGCGGATGGTTCCATCGACGAGGTTATCGTGGTGTACAACCACGCTAAGAATGCGGCAGAGCAGCAGCTTCGCGAGGAGTTGCTGCTCCCCGTCGACACGGACAAGTTCGTTTCCGCGGACGAGTCCGAAGGTGCTAGCGAGCACCTCGAGGGCGACGTCATCTTCGAGCCGAGCCCCGAGGCTGTTCTTGACCAGTTGCTGCCTTCGTATGTGCGTACCACACTGTATCACGCACTGATCGATTCGGCTGCTGCTGAGCAGGGCGCACGCCGCAACGCCATGATGTCGGCAACGGACAACGCCACCGAGATGGTTAATACGTTGACCAGATTGTATAACCGCGTACGCCAGGGCGCTATCACGACCGAGATTTCGGAAATCGTCGGTGGCGCTGCTGCTTTGGAGGATTAAATGGCTGAACATTTGTTTACTAAGGAGGAGGTCGAGGCCAGCAAGGGCGCTACCGGTCGCATCGTGCGTATCGTGGGTCCTGTCGTTGACGTCGAGTTCCCTCCCGATCAGCTGCCGGCGATTTACAACGCGCTGACGGTTGATGCGAAGACCGAGGTGGGCGACGTTCATGTCGTCCTCGAGGTCGAAACCCACCTGCCGGGCAACATCGTCCGTTCCGTCGCCATGAGCTCTACCGACGGTCTGGTTCGTGGCCTGGACGTGCAGGACACGGGTCATGCCATCATGATGCCGGTCGGCCAGGAAACCCTGGGCCGCATCTGGAACGTCATGGGCGAGCCCGTCGACGAGAAGCCGATGCCCGAGGTTACCGGCTTCATGCCCATCCATCGTCCTGCTCCCGAGTATGACGAGCTGGTCACGAAGACCGAGATCTTCGAGACGGGCATCAAGGCCATCGACCTGATCGAGCCGTTCGTCAAGGGCGGCAAGACGGGTCTGTTCGGCGGCGCTGGCGTCGGCAAGACCGTTATCATCCAGGAGCTCATCAACAACCTGGCTCAGGAGCACGGCGGCACCTCGGTGTTCACCGGCGTTGGCGAGCGTACCCGCGAGGGTACCGACCTGTACCTGGAGATGAGCGACTCCGGCGTTATTAACAAGACCTGCTTGGTCTACGGCCAGATGAACGAGCCTCCGGGAGCGCGTCTGCGCGTCGGTCTGGCTGGCCTGACCGAGGCCGAGTACTTCCGTGACCAGGGCCAGGACGTTCTGCTGTTCGTGGACAACATCTTCCGCTTCACGCAGGCCGGCTCTGAGGTGTCCGCACTGCTGGGCCGCATGCCTTCCGCCGTTGGATACCAGCCCACGCTGGCTACCGAGATGGGCGACTTGCAGGAGCGCATCACGTCCACGTCCACGGGTTCCATCACGTCCGTGCAGGCCGTTTACGTGCCCGCCGACGACTTGACCGACCCCGCTCCGGCCACGACGTTCACGCACCTGGACGCGAAGACGGTTCTGTCCCGCTCCATCGCCGAGCTGGGCATCTACCCGGCCGTCGACCCGCTGGAGTCCACGTCCCGCGCTCTCGACCCGGCTATCGTCGGCGACGAGCACTACCGCGTGGCCACCGGCATCCAGGAGCTGCTGCAGAACTACAAGGACCTGCAGGACATCATCGCCATCCTGGGTATGGACGAGCTGTCCGAGGAGCAGAAGCTGACCGTTTCCCGTGCCCGTAAGGCACAGCAGTTCTTCGGCCAGTGCTTCCACGTGGCAACGCAGTTCACCGGCCTGCCGGGCAAGTACGTCAAGATGGAGGACACCGTCCGCTCCTTCGCCGCCATCCTCGACGGCGAGTGCGACGAGATCCCCGAGCAGTGCTTCCGCCTGAAGGGCGGCATCGACGACGTGTACGCTGCGTACGAAGAGATGAAGAAGGAAGAAGCGTAGTATGGCTAGCTTCATGTGCGACATCGTCACACCTGCTGCAAAGCTTCTTTCCTGCGAGGCCGAGATGGTCGTCGTTCCGGGCGTCGAGGGCGAGATGGGCTTTCTGGCCGGTCACGCGCCCTTGGTGTCGGTGCTGGCCGATGGCGAGATTCGCCTGACGCCCGCCGCCGGTGGCGACGTGCAACGCTTCGAAGTCAAGGGTGGCTACGTGCAGGTGACTGACGACAAGGTGATCATCCTTGCCGACAGCGCTGAACCTGTGGCTGCTTAGTGGTCTGACTTGAGCAAGTAACAGCGGCCGTTTAGCGACTGCTGGCAACGCGATGGTCGTACCATAACGGCTGCACTTGCGGATCCCCCTGCCCCAACCGGGCAGGGGGTTTTTGCGTTTGGGGGGAGAAGTGAGCCTTCGGCGTTGGCGTCAAATGGAGGTGGGGCGCCTTCGGCCCTGGGCAAAGGTGACGCGCCCTGCGGGCGCTGGCCAAGTAATGCGCGAGCTCTCGCTCGCGCCCACGAAAGACCTGGTAGAAGCGTTGACCTTGCAGTAAAGTATTTGCGGGCCGAATAACATCGGCTGCTTTAAAGAATTGTGACGTGCCCTACGGGCGCTTGCCAAATGCTGCGCGAGCTGTCGCTCGCGCCCACGAAAGACCGGTTTTGCGACTGCATAAGCCTAGCGGAAAGCGTTAACCCTAACAGCAAGATCCACTTGTCGGCTTGCGGCAAAAATCCTTATGGATGCGTTAACCCGAAAGCAGGATTTTCGTGGGGTCGAGCGATAGCGCTGATACTGAA
>CAVGWX010000087.1:0-9144 GCA_963633085.1 Prevotella sp. CAG:279
TGATGGACTTGCTGTCGGCGATGTCAAGGCTGCCCGAGCCCAGATCCCAGTCGGCGTCCATATAAACGGTAGCGCCGCTGTACCCGGCCTCTTTCGCCTCGTTGACGGTGGCGTAGTAGTGGCGCATGCCGTTGGAGTCGACCGTGTGGGCGACCCCGGTCTCCTCGGCGAGCGCCGCCGCCGGGAAGGCGAGCGCGCAGGCCGCCAGGGCGAACGCCGCAATGAGCGCAAGGAACCCGGGCGCCTTTTTGCCGGTCGAGGGTTTCTTCATCTTCATGGCCTTCTCCCATCCTCGTCTCAGGATACCAAGATGCCTGCATGGTAGCACTTTTGCGAGGTCGAGGGGCTGTTCAGGAGCCGAAAAAGGGCGAGGTTGTTTGAGCTGTTCGATGCGGTTGGGAAGACTCAGCGGGTTGGCACGCCCCCGCGTTGATTAGCCGGCGCGGCGCGCTGTTTGGAAACCGAGGCGGAACCCCGGGAAGGGGCGGCTTGTGAATTATGTGTCGCGCCTAAAGGCGCTCTCGAATACGGGTCGAGCTGTCGCTCGACCCCACGAATTTTAGGGTAAGTTGACGCTTTCATCAGGCCTTTTGTGGGTGCGAGCGACAGCTCGCACCTTAATCGAGAGCATCCGAAGGATGCGACACCTTTTTGCCGGCGCGAGCCAGCTCGGAGCGCAAAAGCCCGCGCTGCACTCGATGCCCGCGAGCGGCCCGCGCTGCCTACTCGTTCCCGTATAGGCGCTTCTCCAGCCAGGCGAATACGCGCCCGAGGTAGCTGGCGGCCAGGGGGATCATCAGCACGAAGAACGGCAGCGTGTAGATGGCCTTGGCCTCCCACAGCACGTAAACGCAAAACCCGAGGAAGATGCTGGCGGGCAGAAGCGCCGCAAGCGTCGGGTTGATGGCTCCACCGTCGGCGCCTTTGCGCGCCCGCCGCCTGAGCGAACAGGCGCAATACCCCAGCGCGCCGCAGGCGATGAGCGCCTGGTAGGCATCCATGAACTGCGTGAGGGGCTTGTGCGCGGTGCCGTAGAGCACGCTGTTCGCAAGCTGACGATAGTCGCGCGTCACGCCGTCGTCGAGCGTGGTGAGCGACGAATAGTACAGCGTTTGGAACGTGGGATCGGACCATTCCGAGGCAAGCTTCCAGCCGAAGAACCTCGCGCCGGCGGCCGGGTTTACGGCAAACGATCCGAGCGAATCGGCGATGGAGGCCATGGCGAGGCTGTTCTGCGCGGCGCTGTCGCCATTCGTCTGCACCATCAGGTTGTAGGGGTACAGGCCCCACCAGCCGGGAACGTCAAGCGGGTTGTCGTCGCGCAGACCCATGGCGATCCACGAGGTTTTCGGCATGCCGTCGCCGAAATCGGCCCCGGTTTGCCCCTCCAGCACCTTCGTCGGCAGGCCGGAAAGCGTGTGGGCGGCCAGCGCGCAGACGAGCGTGATGACGCACAGGGCGACCGAGCGGCTGCGCACGCTTTCGATGAGCAGCAGAACCACCATGGCGATGAGGAACAGGATGCAGGTGCTCTTCATGAGCATGGCCACGGTGATGGCCAGAAACGAAAGCGCCGTGAAAACAAGGCGCGGCGTGCGCTCGGTTTGCGCCAGGCCATGGGCCAGCAGGGCAAGCGCCGCCGTCGAGCCCAAAAGCCCCAGCGAGTTGCCATACACCAGCGAACAGGAGAACAGCAGCGGGAAGCACAGCCCGGCGAGCACGCTGGCCAGGTTCTCCACGCGCACCGAGGAGGAGCTCAGGGTTTTCGCCAGCCAGGTGAGGCACGCGATGGCCAGGCAGTTCGCCACGGCGTTGACCATTTGGAACGCCGCGAAATTCCCGATGCCGAACAGCGAGAAGATGGCGACGAACACATAGAGGCTGCCGGCCTGGAACGGGTACATGGTGAAGTAGTGGTCGGGGCCGATTTTGTCGGCGATGGAGCTGTCGCTTGCGAACTGGGCGTAGTCGCCGCTGATCAGCGCGCCAGCCGCCTGCGTGAGGTCGAGGGTGTCGGGGAAGATGAACGACTGGCCGTTGAGCGAGAAGACCCATGCCAGCTGGAAGACGAGCGCCCAGGCCATCACGGCGGCGAGCACCGCGCGCGGCGAGAGCCTGCCTATCCGGGTGCGCCAGACGCAGAACAGCGCCGCCCCCACGACCAGCGCCGTCAGCACGCACGCGGCAGCCGAGGCGCATCCCCAGAAGGTGGAGGGGGTGGTCAGGTCCGCCCGCTCGCCGTACAGCTGGCCTTCGGCGAACGGGTAGTTGCCGGTCACGAGCAGCGCCAGGCCCGCGATGACGACGAGCGCCAACAGCCCGCACACCTGCGCAATCGCCAGCAGCGCGCTCGCTGCGGCTGCGGGCTTCGTGGGATGCGCGCTTGCCGGCGCTGCGCTCTCGGTGCGCACGCGGCGGCGCGTAGGATGGGTGTTGCGGGTGGTCATGCCGGTTCGGTCCTTTTGGTCTTACCGAGGGCCTGCGGCCGGGCGCGCGGCGGGCGCGGCGGCTTTCGGCTTCGGTCGTTTGCTGGGAAAATACACGCGGTTGAGCATGGGAATGCAGTAGACGATGGCGCATTCGGCAGCGATGACCGCGAGGCGAATGACCAGGAACACGAGCCACCCGCAGTGCGGGGCGGCGGCGCCGAGCGTATCGATAAGCGAGCGCCATACCGGCCCCATCACGTTGTCCTCGACGATGTGCAGGCAGAAGATGACCAGAGTGTTGCGGCCGATCCACTCCATGAAGGTTGAGATGCGCTGCGCGCGATGCTCGATTGCGCGGCAGGCGCGGAATACCACATAGGCCGCCGCGAACGACCCGGCAAGGTCGAGCAGGCCGTTGGGCAGGGCGAACACGGCAAAGGACATGTCGAGGTTCGATGCGGCGATGTAGGCAAGCCACACGATGGCGCAGCCGACGGTTGCCGCAGCGGCTTTCGGACCGTCCTTTTCCAGGATTTGGTGCTTGCGCGCCAAGGCCCCGGCGTACACGAAGGGCGCCGCGCAGATGCCCGACTGAATGGACCAGGGAAGCTCGATGCATTGGGCGGCCAGCCAGCCGAGCGCGAACAGCCCGCAGATCCACAGCCCGGGCTTGGGCAGGCGCTGCGCCGCGAGGATGACGACCTGCGCCCAGAACAGCGCGAGCAGAAACCAGATGCCGCCGATGCGGTACACCGGGATGAGCATGCCGGGGTTTTCCGCACCTGTGCCATAGAGCGCCGCGGGCACCCAGCGGGCGACCTCGGCCACCAGGCTGGTCCCCAGGATGGCGGCGACGAGGATGGCCGCGGAAAGGATGATCGCGCACGTGACCCAGTACGGCGTGAGGATGTTCTTCCAGGCTTTCTTGAAGAACTGCTTGGAGAGCACCGTGTCGAGCTTGAAGAAATAGCCGCTGGCCACAAAGAAGACGGGTAGGTGGAACGTGAAGGCGAAATGGACCAGCTTCTGGGGCATGCCCCCCGCAAGCTGTTCCGGATAGATGATGCCGGTGTGGCCGACGACGATGAACAGGATGGCGACGCATTTCGCGATGTCGAAATACCCGATGCGCTTTTTCGTCATGCCCCATCCCCACTTGCGGCGTTCATACCGCGAAAAACTTCGTTGATACCCTGAAACGCGTTTGTTGCTAACCTCTTATTTTAAAGGAGGATAGATGATCGGTCATGACGTTTGCGCAGGTCTGCATAGCATCTCCCCGATATGGTGGACTTCTTGCGACGGCTTGGTGGTTTTGCCCGCATCCGTGCGGCACGCCGGGATCGGCGGGTACCATGGGTCGGGCGGCGCAGAAGGGGTTCGCCGTCCTATAAAGAAAGAGGAGAGGCAATGGATTGGAAATCGTTTCGCATGAGAGGGCGGACCACCGTCGTTGCGGCGGCCGTCATGGTGTCGCTCGCCGCCGCGCCCGCGGTTCCGGCGGCGTTTGCCCAAAGCGAAGAGGCTTCCTTGCCCGCTGCTGCGCAATCCGCCACGGCCACGGCAGCAAAGCCGGCCGACGGATCGGCCGCCGCAGGCACGTCCGCAGCTGACGCTTCCCAGAACACGGGCGCGGCGGCTGCCGACAAGACCGGCGCGGCTTCCGACGCAAGCGCGACCACCGACGCCCGCGGAGTCGACGGCGCCGACGCGCCCGCTGCCGCCCAGTCCGCCCGCGCCGCCGCCGACGCGGCGTCGAAGGCCCAGGCAGCCGCTGCCGCAACGGCCGCCGACGCTACGGCTGCCGCCGTCACTGATGCGGCCGACGCCGACCAGCAACTTGCCGCCATGAACGGCTGGGAGGAGCGCGACGGCCAGAGCTATTGGTACGACGACGGGGTGATGGCCGCCTCCAAGGAGGTCTACGACCCCGATTCCAACGCCTGGTACTGGTTCGACGCCGACGGCACGATGGCGCACGACAAAGACGTCTACCTGCCCGATTCGAACAAATGGGTGCGCTACGACTCCGACGGCCACATGATCAAGGGCGAGGACAACCGCTACGGCGGTTGGTACTTCTTCGACGAGGTGACCGGCGAGATGGCCAAGGGCGTGCAGCTCATCGAGGGCGGCGACGGCTGGAAATGGGTTTATTACGACGTCGTCACCGGTCAGATGGCTCATAACGAGGCGCTGCTCACCTACGACGACGAGCACAACGGCTGGTATCTGTTCGACGAGATCAGCGGTGCCATGCAGTACGGCTGGCAGGTCCCCGGGGGCCAAAAGACCGTCTACTACGACGAGGTGACCGGCCAGATGGTCCACGGCGAGGCCTATATCCCGCAAGAGGGTTCCGTGCCGGGCAGCTGGCGCTATTTCGACGACGTCACCGGCGAGCTTTTCTGCGGCTGGAAATGGATCGATGACGGGGAGAAGCTCGTCTATTACGATCCCAGCCAGAAAGGCGCCATGAGCTACGGCGCCTTCACCGACCGCTACGGCGTCGGTTACCGCTTCGACGCCGTCACCGGCGCGCTGCAGGCAACGGTGAACACCTACGATATGGGCGTCTCCCGCGCCGAGTTCGCCACCATCCAGGGCGTTGAGGAAAAGTACGTGTACAGCGAGGGCTGGAACGGAGGATCGGGCAACATCAATCTGCTGCGTTTCGCCGATCTGCGCCGTTCGCAGGCGAAGAACACGGTGACGGCCGACCAGGTCAATCTCTTCATCGAATCAGCGGCTTCCGGGCGCGAAGGAACGCTGCGCGGCCATGGGCAGGATGTCATCGACGCTGCCAACCAGTACGGCATCGACGCCGTGTACCTGCTCGCGCATGCCATCATCGAATCGGGCTGGGGAACCTCTTCGCTGTCCAGCGGCGAATATTGGGAAGAGCACACCTTCGACGGCGTCACGTACCCTGCCGGCAACTACTACAACTTCTTCGGTTGGGGCGCCTTCGACAGCAGCCCGTATAAGAGCGGCATGAACTATGCGCAGAAAAACGGCTGGTCGTCGGTGCGCGAGGCGCTGGTGGGCGGCGCGCAGGTTATCAGCAAGGGATACATCAACTCCGGGCGCACGCTGACGGGCACCGCGCTGAGCGGCGACCAGAAGACGCTGTTCGAGATGCGCTATGACCCGCAGTACACCGCTGCCACGGGGCAGAAGTCGGACCACGAATACGCGACCGACCCCAACTGGGCGGCGTCAATAGCCTCGGTCATGGCATCGTTCTACGAGGTCAACGACATCGAGCCCGATTACCAGTACGTTATCCCGACGTACAACTAGTGCAACAAAATTCGTGGGTGCGAGCGAGAGGTCGGCCTTAATCGAAAGCACCGAAGGTGCGCCAGTGTTTTTGGTGCGGGGCGGGAACGGTTCGGGAAGCGATGCCTCGCGCCGTTTTGGAAGTTTGTGCTGCGCCTTCGGCGCTCTCGGGTACGGGTCGAGCTTTCGCTCGACCCCACGAAAAACCTGATAGGAAGCGGTTTTCTCGCGATGAAACTTCGTGGGTGTGAGACATGTCTCGCACCTCATTCGTTCAGCGCCCGCAAGGGCGCATCGCACTTTTGAAAACCAGGGCGCAACGCTGGCCGGCAAACACCCGACGCCCCTCTCGGCAAAATGGTGTTCACCTTCGGATGCTCTCTATGGCGGTGCGAGCTTTCGCTCGCACCCACAAAAGACCTGGTAGAAGCGTTACCCTAACAGCTAGAACGTAATCTTGTCCACGATGAAGCGTGGGCGATGCTTGCTTTCCAGGTAGATTCTGCCGATGTATTCGCCGATCACGCCGAGCGCCATCAGCTGAATGCCGCCGAGCAGGCACACCACGCTCAGAAGGCTCGCCCAACCCGACACCGAATGCCCCATGGCCCACACCACCACGGCCCAGATGACGGCGATGAAGCTGAGTAGGCTGATAACAAGGCCCAGCGTGGTGATCAGCCGGATCGGCTTCACCGAAAGGCTCGTCACGCCGTCGAAAGCAAGACCGAGCATCTTGCTTAGCGGGTAGTGGCTCTCCCCCGCGATGCGCTCGTGACGCTCGTAGTACACGCTCGTGGACTTGAACCCCACGAGCGGCACCATGCCGCGCAGAAACAGGTTCACTTCCTTGAATTCCGAGAAGGCGTCCAGCGCGCGCTTGCTTATCAGACGGTAGTCCGCATGGTTGAACACCACGTCGACGCCCATGGCCTCAAGGATGCGGTAGAAGCCCTCGGCCGTGGTGCGCTTGAAGGCGGTGTCGGTTTCGCGCTTGGACCGCACGCCGTAGACGATCTCGCAGCCGTCGTTCAAATAGGCGTCGACCATGGCGTTCATGGCGTCCACGTCGTCCTGCCCGTCGCAGTCGATGCTGATGGTCACATCGTAGGCCCGGCGCGCCTCCATCAGCCCGGCGAGCAGGGCGTTTTGGTGACCGCGGTTGCGGGAGAGCTTCAAACCCTCGAAGCGCGCGTCGCTTCCGGCAAGGCCTTCGATGATGCTCCAGGTTGAATCCTTGCTGCCGTCGTCCACGAACAGCACCGAGCTGTTTTCGGCGACCTTGCCCGCTGCCACCAGCTCGTCGACCTTGCCCTTGAACAAAGAACAGGTGATGGGAAGCACCGCTTCCTCGTTGTAGCACGGCACGACGATGCACAGGCGCGGCAGATCGGCGCCTTGCTTCTCTTCCCTATCCTGTTGCACATCCATCATGCTGTCCTCCCGTTTCATGCACGCGCCGCCCTAGGCGTGCCGCTCATTCCATCCCATCAAAACAGCATGCCCGCCTCATAAAGACGGGCATGCACGAAAGCGCTTGAACTAATCGATGCCGAGATAGCCCTTCCAGAATTCTTCAGAAGTGAGCCAGTCGCGCGCGGCCGCGTAGTCCTTCTCCAGCTGCACGCGGTTCTTATGGTACGTCGACAGATCGTCGTAGTAGCGCTTCATGATCTCGTTGAACTTCTTGAGGTCGCGATGGCGCACGATGCCCTTGCGGCGATGCGTGTCGATGGCGATGATGGTGTCCTTGCCGCGGATCTTTCCCGGCGGGTAGATCCAGCCCTCGGCGGGGATGACCGCCGCACCCTCGTTG
The DNA here is from genome assembly GCA_963633085.1 of Prevotella sp. CAG:279. Classification (GTDB taxonomy): domain Bacteria; phylum Actinomycetota; class Coriobacteriia; order Coriobacteriales; family Eggerthellaceae; genus Senegalimassilia. Next base: position 7,528 of record CAVGWX010000087.1, read on the forward strand.
ACGGTGGTCATGACGCGCTGGCGGTTGAACGTGACGAAGTCCACGAACGCCTCGGAGCGCGTGCGCGGCTCGTCGCGGTAGATGCTCAGGCAGTCCTCGTCGTCCAGGTCGAAGCCTTCGATGTCCTTCGTCGCCTCGCGCAGCTCGTCGAAGGACAGGTGCTTTTCCGCGTTGCGGTTGGCGCGCAGGAAGCACTCCTCGGCAACGGGCTGCCCGATGAAGTCGGGGCCCTTGAGGAAGTCCTCGAAGCCGTCGAGCAGAAGCGAGGCGTCGGTGTAGTTGAACTTCTTCAGCTCGATCTGCAGGTTGCCGTGCAGCTCTTTGAGGAAGTCGGAGTTCTTCGCCATGCCGGTGGTGGCCTGGGCGATCAGCGTGTTGCGCGTCGTCTGGTAGCGCTCGACCGCGGCGTTGTAGCGCGAATGGAACGCCAAATGCCAGATGCAGATGCCGTTCATGGAGATGACCTTCGGCTTGCAGCGGATGCCGTACTCGGCGTCGTCGCAGCGGACGAACACCGGCAGCGGGTAGCCGTTCTTGCGGATGACCGCGGTGGGGATGACGCAGTACCACCAGGCGGCGTACATGTTCTCGCGCTGCTCCTTGGTGGGAACGTACTGCTCGTTCATGACGATGTCGTGCAGCAGGCTCATGCGCAGGCCGGGCTTGCAGCCGCAGAAGCGGCCTTCCTTCGTCATGAAGCCGAAGTCCTCCCACTGGTCCTCGCCCACCTCGTAGTTGAGCATGGCGCCGCTGATGAACGCCTCTTTGTAGGCGGGCTTCAGGATGCGCAGCAGCTGATAGGTGCGCTTGATGGATTCGGGGGAAACCGCCACGTCATCGTCCATGAGCAGCACGTGCGTGGCCGGGACCGGCAGGCGCTGCGCCTCGATCATGCCGCGCGTGAAACCGCCCGCGCCGCCGGCGTTGGGGTTCGGGAACACGATGATGCCGTCGCCGGTGAGGCCCTCGGCGTCCAGGGTGCGGCCGTTGTCGATGACGAGCATCTTGAAGTGCTCAGCCATTTCCGGCTCGCCCTTCATGATGGATTCGCGCACCAGCTCGATGTTCGGGACGATGAAGTCCTCTTTCTTGAACGTGGTGGTGGCAAGGGCCAGCTCGACGTCGGCGATGTCCTCTTCGGCGACGTCGAGGGTGTAGTAGCTGTCCTTGATGAAGACGCTGCCCTCGGTCTCGATCTTGAAGCCGATCACGACGGCCGTGGGGTCGACGGCCAAATCGATGTCGAGCACCTGCCAGCCAGCCGATGCGGCCAGCTCAAGCTCGGTCCCCTCGACTTCCTGAGCCTCGGTGACGAAGGCGTCGGCCATGGTCTCGACGACCCGGCAGGCGTCGCCGCGCAACTCCAGGTGCAAATGGTAGCCCTGGGCCTGCGTGTACTCCTGCAGCTTCTTGATGGACAGGGAGTTGAAGTAGGTGGTGAAGTCGAACGATCCCGGACCGTAGAGCTCCCACACCTTTTCGTTGCGCTCGAACACCACAGGGCCGGTGGAGCGGCAATACAGGGAGGGGTAGCTGAGCGAGCGGGGGTTGCTTTCCAGCAGCACGTTCGCGAATTTGATCTGTTGCATAGTCATCCTTCGCAGGTAAACGCCATAA
>CAVGWX010000088.1:0-9018 GCA_963633085.1 Prevotella sp. CAG:279
AGCTAACGCTGCTCCCAAAAGTCAAAAATTTTTTGACTTTTGGGAGTGATGCTATTCTGGGGTCTGATGCGCAGTGCCTTACGGTTCTTCCGCCATGCGCATCAGGCGAATGGCGAATGCGCAATCCGCTATCGACTCCTGTCGAAAAGGAACATCGCCATATATAGCGGGAGGGTTATCTTCTTCCCGTCTTTTCCGATATTCCCGTCAATGAGCTTGTAGCCGACCTTGATGTTTTCCCGCGCGAGCATTGCGTTCAGCGATGCCGTTGATCCCCTGGACGCCTTGACCTCGACGGGCACGACGGCCGCGTCTTCTTCGGCGAGAAACTCGATTTCCTGCTTGGCGTTCTGCGAGATCCAGTAACGCAGCGGGATGTTCTTCTGCGCGAGCATTCCCGCAATCAAATTCTCGTACAGGCCGCCCTTCATGGGCCCCGTTAACGTGTTGTCAACGACTGCCCGCTTCATGCTGAAGTCGAACATGGCCATAAGCATTCCGATGTCGTTCGCGTAGAGGCGGAACCTGTCAGCTTGCGCGTAAGATGCCAAAGGGAACTCGGGCATGGATACGCATTCGCATCGCAGCGCCATGTTCGCGCCGCAAATCCAGTCGACTGATCCCTCATATTTTCTAGCGCTGCTGCGCTTTTCGACAACGGAGTACTTGAAACGGGTGTTTTCCTTGGCAAGTTGCGCGGGGAGGGATAGGTAACACGATCGGGCTTTGATGCGCTCGTTTGCGGGGGCGTACTTGGCAATGTCGTCCAGGTAAAGCGCGTGCAGCATCGTCTGTGTATCGTGGGCGGCTCCGAAGTCGGCGTTGCTGGAAAACGCTTCGACGACAGCGGGCATCCCGCCGATCGCCGCATATTCGCGAAGGTAGCGCATCATCGCTTGATGGATTGCTTGCGGCACCGCCTCCATGCGATCGAGAAAACCTTTCAGAAGGCTGATGGCGTCGCTTTGATACCCGCGCGCCCAAAGAAACTCTTCGAAGTCGAGCGGGTGCATGGTGATTTGCCGCTCGTATCCAACGGGCAAGGATGGCGCGTCCGCCATTCCCGTAAAGCGGATCCCGAGGAGCGACCCCGACCCGATGACGTCGAAACGACCGTCTTGCGCCAGGTATTTGAAAGCGGAACGTGCAGCGGGGCATTCTTGGATTTCGTCTAGGAAAATAAGCGTTTCCCCGGGGACTAATCGAATGCCGGGGATGAGCAGGGTCATGCGAGAGTATATGGTTTCGGCTGAAAGCGACTCGGAGAAGATTGCTTTCAGCTCGGGGTTCTTGACGAAGTCGATTGCGATGAAGTGCTCGTATTCCGCATTGCCGAATTCGGTGACGAGGAACGATTTCCCGACTTGTCGGGCGCCGCACAGAATCAGGCATTCGTTGATGTGCGACCGCTTCCATTCCAGGAGCGTATGGTACATTTTGCGCTTTAGCATGACCTGGTCCTTTGCTGATAAATGCATCATTTCGAAAGTAAGTCACAGTATAACATGCATCATTTCGAAAGCTAAATTGGTGCTTGAATGCATATTATTGAAAGCGAATCCGGTGTTCAGATGCATCATTTCGAAGGTTGATACCAGTATGGCGTCCGAAGGGGTCACGTGCGTGGCAAGGAATCGGCGTTTCTGTAGCGTTGCGTCGTTGCGGGGCCCTCTGGTGGCAAGTTTTGCGAGTTTCCGAATGGCCGTGCAGCCAAATGAGGGCGAAATGGCAAGGAATCGGCGCTCCTGTAGCGTCGTGCGTGTTTTGCGCTACAGGAGCTCGGGTTTCTTGCCATCGAAGGCCGTTTTCCCTGCATGGAGGTTCGGAAACTCGATTTTCTTGCCACGGCGCCCTATTCTTCTCGCGCGCTGCTACAGCGACGTCGATTTCTTACCACCACAGTCGCCTCCCCGGGCGCGGTGCTACGGGAGCTCGCAAAACTGCCGGCGCTCCTGGTGACATCCTCCTGCAGAGCCCTTTGCCCGCGACCCCTTGCGTTTTGGATCCTGCGCCCCTACAGTTTGAATCCCAGCGGGCTGCAGAACCAGACCGCTTTGCCGAGGACGCGCAGGGTGTCGCCGGGATGCGCGAAGTTGAGGATGCACGGCTCGAACGTCGGGTCGGTGGAGTCGGGCAAAAGCTCGATGCCGTTGTGCAGCAGGTGGATGCGCTTGATGGTGGCGTCGTCGTCATTGACGCACACGGCGAACACCCCTCCTTCGGCGCCCTCATCGATGGTCGTCGCGGGGTCGATGAGCACAAGGCAGCCGTTGGGCAGGCATCGGTTCATCGATTCGCCGTTCACCTTCAGGAAAAACGCGTCGGGGTATCGTCGCAAAACGCACGCAGGTGCGTCGATGTGCTCTTCAATCGGAATCATCTCAAGCGGCTGACCGGCCGATATGCTGCCGAACAACGGAGCGGTCGAGGCCTCGGTTGCGCCCGTTTGCCCCAGCAGGCGCTTGGCGAACCCTGCCTCGTCGCTGACGATATCGTCGAAGGTCAGGTAGGGAAGCGCCTTCAGGATCTGTTCTATGTTCGATTGCCGAGGCTGGGTTTTGCCGCATTCCCACGAAGAGATGGTGGTTTGGCTGGTTCCGGAAATCTCTGCGAGCTGAACCTGCGATAAACCGGCATCAACCCTGATCGCGTTGATGTTGTCGCCTATGTGGTTGCCTTGCATGCCGCCCCCCGTCCCTCGCCGTACAGGTTTTTCGTATGCATATGGCTCAAATGCTAACAAACTAGCTCGATATTCTGCGTTTGCTCGTGGCGAATACCCGTTAAACTTAGTTGCGCATCGGGTAGGGTGGAGAAAGGCGTTTCATGGACAGTTGGCTCAAACAGGCGAGGGAAGCGTCGGAGCTGACCGTCGAGCAATGCGCCGCGTCCTTGCGAAAGCCGGTGGGAGCGTACGTGGAGCTTGAGCAGCGCCCTGGGCTTCTTCGCCTGAACGAGGTCGCCACGCTGCAGCGCACGTTCAACGGCGAAGGGAAGCGCATCGTGAAAGCCGCGATGCAGGAGCTGTGATGCGGGTCCGTCTGGCACCTTCGATATCGTTGTCGTTTGTCGCCTTCGTTTTGGCCGGCTCGTCGTGTGAGCGGGAAAATTCAACCGTCAGCTTGGCATAACTTTTCGGTACAAGAACCGTTTTGGGTTTCCGATTCTTCTCAGTTGTGGGACAATAATATAGTTATTGCGTAAATAGCGGCGGCAGCAGGCCGCCGCTTGCGTGTTCGATCTAGGCAGGAGAAGTTTGCATGGCGCAGCAAAACGCTAAAGCCAAAAAGAAGAAGGGCGGCAACGTCAATCGCCGCAACGTTTGGCTTCTGGTGCTGACCACCGTTTTGGTCATCGGTTCCATTTTCATGTTCACGCCCCCGAAGGACAAGATCAACCAGGGCCTGGACATCCAGGGCGGCCTGTCGGTGGTGCTTTCCGCGAAAAGCACCGACGGCGGCACCGTTTCCACCGACGACATGGAGAAATCGCGCTCCATCATCGAGCAGCGCGTGAACGCCCTCGGCGCGTCCGAGGCCGTGGTGCAGCTGCAGGGCACCGACCAGATCCTCGTGCAGATCCCGGGCCTTTCCGACACCGAAACGGCGCTGGCCACCATCGGCAAGACCGGCCAGCTCGAATTCGCCCGCCTGGATTCGTTCACCGACTCCGACGTGCAGACGAAGATCGAGAACGGCCAGTACGGCACGAACGGCACCGTCACCGACGACTTCGGCAACACGTTCTCCTCGGGCACCGTGGAGCACCTGAAGGTCGAGGAGGGCACCTACACGCCGCTCATCACCGGCAGCAACATCACGAAGGTCGACATCGGCCGCGCCTCTGAGACCAGCACCGACTACTCCGTCAACGTGACGCTCGACTCCACCGGCACGCAGGCGTTCGCCGAGGCCACCAAGGAGCTGGCCAGCTCCAAGGGCAAGATCGTCATCATCCTTGATGGCGAGGTGCAGTCCGCGCCCGCCGTGCAGTCCGAGATCACGGGCGGCCAGGTGTCCATCACCGGCGGCTACGACAAGGACAGCGCCTCCTCCATGCAGACGGTGCTCGAATCCGGCTCCCTGCCCGTGAGCTTCGAATACGCGCAGTCCCAGGTCGTCGGCCCGACGCTCGGTCAGGACGCGCTGACCTCCGGCGTACTGGTCGCCATCATCGGCCTGGCGCTCGTTATGCTCTACCTGCTCATCTTCTATCAGGGTCTGGGCCTGCTCACCGCTGCGGCCATGGCCGTGTTCGCTGTGCTCTACCTGGGTCTGCTGGCCGTGCTTTCGCACTTCGGCCTGTTCAGCCTGTCCATGGCGGGCATCGCCGGCGTCGTGCTGACCATCGGCATGGCGGCCGACTCCTCCATCCTCACGCTCGAGCGCTTCCGCGAGGAAATCCGCATGGGCCGCTCGGTGCGCGCCGCGTCGGTCACCGGCGTGCGCCACGGCATCTTGACCTCCATCGACGCCGACCTGGTCACGCTCGTTTCCGCCCTGACGCTGTTCTTCCTGGCATCGGCCTCGGTCAAGGGCTTCGGCATGACGCTCGCGCTCGGCATCATCTGCGACATCGTGATGATGCTCGTGTTCAAGGCGCCCATCATCCGCCTGCTCGCTCCGAAGGCCATCGCCAAGCATCCCGGCTTCTGGGGCGTGAAGGATTGCGAAGAGGCCGCGCCGTACTTCCAGGGTGAGAAGCCTGCTGAGTCCCGCAAGGACGTCAAGGGCCGCTTCATCAAGCTCGACATCGACCTTCTGGGCTTCCGCAAGATCTTCTTGACCGTTGCCTGTGCTGCGCTCGTCGTGGTTATCGCGCTCGTGGGCATCCGCGGCGTCAACTTCGGCATCGAGTTCGTCGGCGGCACGTCCATCACGTTCCATCAGGGAGGCGAGGACGTGACCACCGAGCAGCTGCGCGAGGCCTTCAGCGACGCCGGCGAGCCCGACGCCGTCATCCAGACCACCAACTCCGACGGCCAGGACGGCTTTTTGGTGCGCACCACCACCACATCGGCCGAGGACGCGGCCATCGCCGCCAACCAGGTCGCCGACGAGTTCGGTTGGGAAAGCGACAGCTTCGAGGTGACCACCATCGGCCCCGACTGGGGCACGAGCGTCATCCAGAGCTCGGCCATCGCGTTCGTCGTCAGCCTGCTGCTGATCATCGCCTACATCTCCATCCGCTTCCGCGATTACAAGATGGGCGTTTCGGCGGTCATCGCGCTGCTGCACGACCTGGTCATCGTCATCGGCGTGTACGTGCTCGTGGGCCGCGAGGTCACCCCGAACACCATCGCCGCGCTGCTGACCATCTTGGGCTACTCGCTCTACGACACCGTGGTCGTGTTCCACCGCATCAACGAGAACATGAAGGCCGAGGCCCCGAAGTGCACCTTCGCCACCATGGCGAACCACTCCGTCAACGAGGTTCTCGTGCGCTCGCTCAACACGTCCATCACCTCGCTCATCCCCGTTGTGGCCATGCTCGTCTTCGGCGGCGAGACGCTGCGTGACTTCGCGCTTGCCATGACCGTCGGTTTGGTGTGCGGCTGCTATTCGTCCTACGCTATCGCGACGCCCATCTACGTGATGTGGAAGACGCACGAGCCGAAGTTCGCCAAGCTGCAGAAGAAGTACGGCACCGGCATCCAGCGTTGGTTCCTGAACCGCCTGCCGCAGGAGGCTGCCACCGTCGCCGCCGTGGCTGGTGCTGAGGGCGCTGCGGTCGCCGTTGCCGGTACTGCGGGCTCCGATGTGGCTGTTGCCGAGACGAAGGCCGCTGGCACCGCGTCCGGCTCGTCCACCGCGCACAAGAGCACGGCGAACAAGAAGAAGCGCAAGAAGGTCCAAGGCTAGCTGGTTGCGCAGGCGAGCTGCGTAGGTAAGCTGCACTGGCGAACCTTGCAGGCGAGCTGCGCCGGAGAATTATGCGTCGCGCTAACGCGCTCTCTAGTTGGGGCCGAGCTGATAGCTCGGCCCTACGAGTTTTTGTTGCTGGGATAACGTTGCAGTTGGTGTTGGCAGTGGAACGTCGTCCGGGCGCACCGGTAAAATTTGTGTCGCGCCTAGCGGCGCTCTCGAGTACGGGCCGAGCTTTCGCTCGACCCCACGAAAGACCTGGCAGAAGCGTTAACCTTGCAGCCGAAACTCGTAGGTGCGAGCGACAGCTCGCACAGCACTAGGCCAGCGCCCGCAAGGGCGCGTCACACTCTTGGAAGTTGGGCGCATCCTCGGCTGTCAAATCCCCGACGCCCCTCCAGGAAAAATTGTGTCGCACCTTCGGTGCTCTCGAGTACGGGTCGAGCTTTCGCTCGACCCCACGAATCTTGTTGCAAAGGGAAACTCCCCTGGTTATCAGCGTTGCTGGAGGTCGGCAACGTTGCTGTCGGATTAACGCTAATACCAGGTATTTTGTGGGTGCGAGACATGTCTCGCACGTTATTTGGTCAGCGCCCGCAAGGGCGCGTCACACTATCCAAAATGCGCGCGGCAACCCGCCAGGAGTTCGCAGCTCGTTTACACCTCGGCGATGACTTCCACTTCCACGAGCGCGCCTTTGGGCAGCTTCGCCACGCCCACGGCCGAGCGGGCCGGGCGCGCCTCGCCGAACGACTTCGCGTATTCGGCGTTGAAGGCGGCGAAATCGTTGATGTCGTCCAGGAAGCACGTAGCCTTCAGCACGTGATCGAAATCGGTGCCGGCCTCGGCGAGGATGGCCGCGACGTTCTTCATGACCTGCGCCGTCTGCTCCTCGATGGTGGTGCCGACCAGCTCGCCCGTCGCGGGGTCGAGCGCGATCTGCCCGCTGGCGAACAGGAGGTTGCCCGAAACGCGGCCCTGCACGTACGGCCCGATGGCGGCCGGGGCGTTCTTCGTTGCGATAACCTTCATGATGTCCTTCCTTCCGGCCGTCACCGCCGGGTCAAACCCGCCGCCGACGTGCCCAAATTGTTGCGCTGCTATGAACGTTCCTCATTTTAGCGCGCGCCGGGCTATAGTGTTCATCAACATAAAAACCGCCGCTAACCGAAATGAGGGGATGACATGCTGACGCTCGAAGCGTTCGAAGAGGCCGCCGCCAAAGTCAAGGAAGTAACACTGGAGACGAAACTCATCGAAAGCCCGTACTTCAGCGAGATCAGCGGAAACCGCGTCTTCCTCAAGCCGGAGAACATGCAGCGCACCGGCGCGTACAAGGTTCGCGGCGCCTATTACAAGATCAGCACGCTCACCGACGAGGAGCGCTCGCGCGGGCTCATCACCTCTTCCGCCGGCAACCATGCGCAGGGCGTCGCCTATGCCGCGAAGCGCTACGGCGTCAAGGCCACCATCGTCATGCCCACCACCACGCCGCTCATCAAGGTGGAGCGCACGAAGGCCCTCGGCGCCGAGGTGGTGCTGTACGGCAACGTGTACGACGAGGCCTACGAGCATGCGGTGAAGCTCGCCGAGGAAAACGGCTACACGTTCATCCACCCGTTCAACGACCTGGGCGTGGCCACCGGGCAGGGCACCATCGCCATGGAGATCATCCAGGACCTGCCGCTTGTCGACTACATCCTGGTCCCCGTCGGCGGCGGCGGGCTGGCCACCGGCGTGTCCACCCTGGCCAAGATGCTCAACCCGCACATCAAGGTCATCGGCGTCGAGCCCGAGGGCGCGGCCTGCATCAAGGCCTCTCTGGAGGCGGGCCATGTGGTGAAGCTTCCGAACGCGAACACCATCGCCGACGGCACCGCGGTGCTCGAACCCGGCGACAAGACCTTCCCGTATTTGCAGGAGAACCTCGACAGCGTCATCACCATCGACGACTCCGAGCTGGTCGTGGCCTTCCTGGACATGGTGGAAAGCCATAAGATGGTCGTCGAGAATTCCGGCCTTTTGACCGTGGCGGCGCTTCGCCACCTCGACTTCACGGGCAAGAAGGTGGTCTCCATCCTTTCCGGCGGCAACATGGACGTCATCACCATGTCTTCGGTGGTGCAGCACGGCCTCATCCAGCGCAACCGCATCTTCACGGTCAGCGTGCTTCTGCCCGACCGCCCCGGCGAGCTGGTGCGCGTGGCGCAGGTCATCGCCGACAACAAGGGCAACGTCATCCGCCTGGAGCACAATCAGTTCGTCTCCACGAACCGCAACGCGGCGGTGGAGCTGCGCGTGACCATCGAGGCGTTCGGCACCGACCACAAGCGCCAGATCATCCAGGCGCTCCTGGAAGCCGGCTTCGAAACCCAGCTGGTGCAGGCGGTTCTGTAGGGGAGCGATCTGCTGGGTTGCCGGCTGGGGCGTTTCCCCTGCAACATAATTTGTAGAGTCGAGCGAAAGTGACCCGCACTTGAGAGCACCGAAGGTGCGGCACAATTTTTCCTGGAGGGGCGTCGGGGATTCGACGGCCGAGGATGCGCCCCGCTTTCAAGAGTGTGACGCGCCCTGCGGGCGCTGATCTAGTGCTGTGCGAGCTGTCGCTCGCACCCACGAGTTTCAGCTGCAAGGTTAACGCTTCTGCCAGGCCTTTCGTGGGGTCGAGCGAAAGCGCGTACTCGAGAGCGCGAAGCGCGACACGCTTTTCCGAGATGCGGGGCGCGTCGCTGCCCTAGCCGTTTTCGCCCCGCGTTTAAAACACTGGCGCACCCTTCGGGTGCTTCCTAGTATGGTGCGAGCTATCGCTCGCACCCACGAAAAATTGCCTGTTGAGGATACCTTTTCTTGAGAGATTCGTGGGGTCGAGCGAAAGCTCGACCCGTACTCGAGAGCGCCGCTAGGCGCGACATATAATTCCCAACCGCGGCCGGTTCACCCCGGCGCCCTGGGGACTCCCAGCGCCCCGGAGAACCTCCCGGCACCTCGAGGAACCCTAGCAGCCCTGGAAACCCCCAGGTGCCCCGAGGAACCCCCGGCCGCTTGCCGATCGGCCCTTATTCCCCGATCATCTCGGACAGGGTGCGCCAGCCCAGCTCGGCGCACTTCACGCGGGCGGGCATGTGGCTGATGCTCTCGAGCTGCGCCGCCTCGT
>CAVGWX010000089.1:0-8417 GCA_963633085.1 Prevotella sp. CAG:279
ACCGGCAAGACGCTCGTGCCCTTCCGCATCACCGGCAACATCGAGTGGGGCGTGAAGGCCCCGGTTATCGACGGCCTTGAGGGGCTGACGGTGTGGTGCTGGCCCGAAAGCCTGTGGGCGCCGATGAGCTTCACCATGGCCATCAACGACAAGATGGGCCTGCCGCGCGGCAGCTGGCGCGACTTCTGGTGCTCGAAAGACGCCGAGGTGTACCAGTTCATCGGCCAGGACAACCTGTATTTCTACGGGGTCGCGCAGCCGGCGCTCATCGAGGCGCTGCGCCCGGGCGACATCCTCGCCCCCGGTGAGACGGACCACCCGCTTCGCCAGACGAAGCTCATCGCGAACCACCACATCCTGCTGGGGAACAAGAAGGCGTCCTCGTCGGGTTCGGTCAAGCCCCCCACGGCCGACGAGCTGCTCGACTACTACACGCCCGAGCAGCTGCGCGCGCACTTCTTGGCGCTCGGCCTGGACCAGAAATCCGTCGGCTTCAAGCCTAAGCCCTTCGAGCAGGACGAGTCCAAGCGCGACAACCCGCGCTACGCCGACCCGGTCCTCAAAGAGGGGTCGCTGCTCACCAACGTGTTCAACCGCCTGGCGCGCAGCTGCTTCTACGAGGCGCAGAAGAACTTCGAGGGCTACCTGCCGCTCGGCGCGGTCTCTCCCGAGGTCCTTAAGCGCGCGCATGCCGTGATGGGCGACTACGACGCGACCATGCACAAGGTGGAGCTGCACACAATCATGTCCATCATGGACGCGTTCATCCGCTGGTCGAACAAGTACTGGACGGACAACATCCGCACGGCGGAAAAGGAAGGCGACGACGCGCTGCGCCGCCAGACGCTCGTGGATTGCTTCTATTTGCTGCGCATCTGCACGCTGCTGATGCACCCGGTCGTCCCGCGCGGCTGCGAGAAGATCTGCGACTACTTGAGCTTCGAGTTCGACGACTTCTTCAGCTGGAACTACGATTTCGAGGGCTTCGAGGAGCTGTGCCACGGGTCGGAGCTGGAAGACGGGCGCCATCGCGTGCGCGAGCTTCCCCCGCGCTTCGACTTCTTCTCCAAGCACCCCAGCCAGTTCAAATAGCGCAGGCGGTTTTGACGGCATGCATGTAGATCTGTTCTCCGACGGCTCGTCCCGGGGCAATCCCGGGCCGGGCGGCTACGGCTCCATCCTGCGCTTCGTCGACAGCAAGGGCGGCGTGCACGAGCGCGAGTTCTCGCAGGGGTTTCGCACCACGACGAACAACCGCATGGAGCTGCTCGGGTGCATCGTCGCGCTCGAGGCGCTCAAGCGCCCGTGCCAGGTGACGGTGTATTCCGACTCGCAGTACCTGGTCAACGCCTTCAAGCAGCACTGGGTGGACGGGTGGCTCAAGCGCGGGTGGAAAAACGCGCAGAAGCAGCCCGTGAAAAACGTCGATCTGTGGAAGCGCATGCTCGAGGCGAAGCGCCCGCACGACGTCGAATTCGTATGGGTCAAGGGACACGCGGGCCATGCCGAAAACGAGCGCTGCGACGCCCTGGCGACGGCCGCGGCCGACGATTCTGCGCGTCATCAGGAAGACGTCGGGTTTTCGGGATAGCGGTTGCGGCGCGGGCCCTAAGGCCCGCGCCGGCTTTTGGACGCCTTACCCCTCGCAGGCCTGCGTGATCAGGCGGCGCAGCGCGTCGAAGCCGTCCTTCTTCTCGCTCGAGGTCACCAGCATGGGGATGTCGTCGGCAAGGTTCAGCTGGCGGCGCAGCATCGCGGCCTGGCGCTGCCCCGCCGACCGGGAAAGCTTGTCCGACTTCGTCAGCACCACCGCGAACGGCAGCCCCGCTTCCTGCAGAAACGAGATCATGTTCAGATCGAGCTGCTGCGCCTCGTGGCGGATGTCCACCAGGCTCACCACCAACGCGAAGTTGCGGTCCTGGTTGAAGTAGCCCTCGATCAGCTCGGCCCAGCGGCCCTTCTCCGACTTCGCGACGCGCGCATAGCCGTATCCGGGCAGGTCGACGAAGCGGGCGGTGCCGGTGGTGAAGAAGTTGATGGTGGACGTCTTGCCGGGTTTCTGCGAGACCTTGGCCAGGCTCTTGCGCCCGAACAGGGCGTTGAGCATGGAGGATTTGCCGACGTTGGACCGTCCGGCGAACGCGACCTCGGGCAGCGTCGAGGGCGGCAGCTGCGAGGAGATGCCGAAGGACCTCTCGAAGGACACGTTGTTGAAGTTCATGGGTGCTCCTTACGTCGACTTCGTCGCTCAGGCGCGACGGGGGCGGTTCTGGCCGTGGTCGGGTGCCGGTCTTCGCAGCCCCGCTTGGCGCCTTGGTTGCAGATTCGTCTTGGCCCATGGTAGCGGCTGCGGGCGTTAACGTGAGGCGCTTCTTCATCTTTTGCACAAAGAGGGTACGACGCGGCCGGAACCCGAAGCATTCGTTTTCCCGCATCCTTTTGCCGGGCGCTTTGCTCCTTTACGGCTGGGGCGCTGGGGAAATGTTATTGCCGGTTTACACGTGCGACCTGTGCAAACGGGGCAGCTTTGCGCGGGGCGGGGGCGCTCGCGCGAAAGAGCCTGCGCGCGCAGCGTTGGCAACCCTTACCCCAAAACCAAAGTTAGATATTATCAACGCAGGTGGTCCGCAGAATTTAAACCAATTGACTCCTGCCTTCGGGAAGTCTATCCTCTCCCTACATCCCATTGATTTGCAAGCGGGAACCCTCGTTTTCGCTTGCCTTACGCGGGCATGCGCGCCTGCAAGAAAGGAAGGGCATCATGAAGTTCCCGAAGAACGGCGGTTGGCTGATCGGCGCTGGTTTCCTGCTCGGCACGGTGGGCGTGAAGGCCGTCACCTCCGATGCCGCCAAGAAGGTCTACGTCCAGGGCGTGGCCAAGGGCCTGCAGGCCAAGGCCGCTTACCAGGACGTCGTCGAGCAGGCAAAGTGCCAGGTCGACGATATCGTCGCCGAGGCCAGCTACATCAACGAGGCCGGCAAGGAGCCTGCTGCTGCACCCGCCGAGCCCGCTGCCGAATAGCTTAGCGGCTCATCATGCAGTGCAAAATCGCGAACGAGCTTCCCGGCCGTTTGCGCGTGACGCTGGCGGGCCCCGTCCCGTCAGCCGACCTCGATGCCCTCTATCGCGTGCTGGGGCAGTGCGCCGACATCACGAAGTCGACGGTCTATCCCCGCATCGGCAGCGTGGCCATCGCCTATCGCGCAACGTCCGGCGCGCGCCGTCGCGTGCTCGATCATCTGGCGTCCATCGACGCGGCCGCCATCGAGAAGGCGAAATCCGGTTGCGGGCTCGACCTTGCCCCGCGCACGCATTCGCTGCTCATGGACCTGGCAAGCCTGGTGGGCGCGCACTTCATGCGCCGCTGGTTCCTTCCCAGGCCCCTTGCCGCGGCATGGACGGTGTGGAGCTACCGCAAGTTTCTGTGGGCCGGCCTGAAGTCCTTGGCGGCGGGCCGCCTGGACGTCCCGGTGCTCGACGCGGCGGCCATCGGCATCTCGTTTATCAAGCGCGACCCGCGCACGGCCGGGCTCACCATGCTTTTGCTCAACGTGGGCGAGACGCTCGAGGAATACACCCGCAGCCGATCGGAAGGCGCGCTCATCAACGCGCTGCTCGACCTGCCCGAAACCGCGCAGCTCGTTGAGGGCGACACCGAAACGCAGGTCCCCGCGGCCTCGCTTGCGCCCGGTCAGCGCATCGCCGTGCGCACCGGCATGCCCGTCAGCGTCGACGGCGTGGTCGTGGCCGGCACCGCCATGGTCAACCAGGCGGCGCTCACCGGCGAGCCGCTGTCGGTCGAGCGCACCGTCGGCGACGACGTGTTCGCCGGCACCGCGGTGGAGGACGGCGAGATCATCGTGGAGGTCAAGGCCAACGAGGGGCAGACCAAGCTGCGCTCCATCGTCAACCTCGTGGAGCAGACCGAAACGTGCAAATCCGCTACGCAGTCGCGCATGGAGCATCTGGCCGACCGCATCGTGCCGTGGAACTTCCTGCTCGCGGGCATCGTGGCGCTCACCATCCGCAGCCTGGTGAAAACCTCGGCGGCGCTGATGGTCGACTACTCGTGCGCGCTGAAGCTGACCGGGTCGATCGCGGTGCTTTCGGCTATGAGCCAGTCCGCTCAGTCGGGATTCACCGTCAAGGGCTCCCAGCACCTGGAGAACATGGCGCAGGCCGACACCATCGTCTTCGACAAGACGGGCACGCTCACCGAGGCGACCCCCAAGGTCGCCAGCGTCCTCACGCTCGACGGCTGGAACGAAGACGAGGTGCTGCGCTTCGCCGCCTGCTTGGAGGAGCACTTCCCGCATCCGGTTGCCCGCGCCGTGGTGCGCGCCGCGGCCGATCGGGGCCTTGAGCATCGCGAGCGCCACGCCGAGGTGGAGTACATCGTCGCGCACGGCATCGCCAGCTCTCTTGACGGCAAGCGCGCCGTCATCGGCTCGGAGCATTTCGTGGTCGGCGACGAGCAGGTCGCCATCACCGATGCGCAAAGGGAGCTCATCGCGGAAAAGACCACGGGGCTCTCGCCGCTGTACCTGGCGGTCGATGGCAAGCTCATGGGCGTCATCGGCGTGCACGACCCGCTCAAGCCCGGCGTGCCCGAGGCCATCGCCGATCTGCGCAAGCTCGGCTTTGAGCGCATCATCATGCTCACCGGCGACAACGAGCGCACGGCCGAGCGCATCGCCGCCGCAGCCGGCGTGACGGAGTTCCATGCGAACTTGCTGCCCGAGGACAAATACGCCTTCGTCGAGAGCCTCAAGGCGCAAGGCGCGCGCGTGGTCATGGTGGGCGACGGCGTCAACGATGCGCCGGCGCTGGCGCTCGCCGACGTGGGAATCGCCATGGGGCAGGGAACCGCCGTGGCGAAAGAGGTCGCCGACATCACCCTCATGGGCGGCAACATGAGCGCCATCGTTTCGCTGCGACGCATGTCGGCGGGGCTGATGGAGCGCCTGTCCGCCAGCTTCAAGGGCGTGATACTCATCAACTCGGCGCTTCTGGGCGCGGGCATCGCCGGCGCCATCACACCGCAGGCATCCTCGCTTCTGCACAACGCAACCACGGTGGCCCTGTCCACACGCAACAGCAGGAAGTACGAGATCTGATTTGGCGATGCTGTGAGGTTCGCCATCTCGGGAAAACGCCCCCTTGCGCACTGCGAGGGGGCGTTTTATACTTCGAGGGCTGTTTTTATCACACATGCATGCGCGACCTGTCCCGCTAGTGACCGTGCAGCGGTTGCGGGCTCCGGGGAAGACCGCGTGCAGAGGACTAACGAATGGAGAGAACAATGGCAAAAATCAGCATCCAGACGCTGCTTGACGCTGGCGCGCACTTCGGTCATCAGAAGCGCCGCTGGAACCCGAAGATGAAGTCCTACATCTTCGGCGCTCGCGGCGACATCTACATCCTGGACCTCAAGCAGACGCTCGTCGGCATGGACCAGGCCTACACCTTCGTTTCCAACATCGCCAAGAACGGCGGCTCCGTGCTGTTCGTGGGCACCAAGAAGCAGGCTCAGGAAGCCGTCGCCGACGCCGCGAACCGCTGCGGCATGCCCTACGTCAACGCCCGTTGGCTCGGCGGCATGATGACCAACTTCGTGACCATCCGCTCCCGCGTGCAGCGCATGGAGGAGCTCGAGGGCATGGAGGCCGACGGCCGCATGGCGCTGCTGCCGAAGAAGGAGCAGATCCTGCTGCGCAAGGAGCTGTCTAAGCTGCAGACCAACCTCAACGGCATCCGCAACATGAAGCGCGTCCCCGACGCCATCTTCGTGATCGACACCAACCGCGAGGAGATCGCCATCCGCGAGGCTCATCGCCTGAACATCCCGATCGTCGGCACGCTCGACACCAACTGCGACCCGGACGACGTGGAGTACGGCATCCCGGCCAACGACGACGCCATCCGCTCCGTCAAGCTGCTGGCCGACTTCATCGCCGACGCCGTCATCGCCGGCACCGGTGCCCCGGTGACCGCCGAGGAGATGGCCGCTCCGGCTGCCGAGGCCGCTGCTCCGGCCGCTGAGGCTGCCGCCCCTGCCGCCGAATAAGCTGCACATTCGCAACTGGTAGGTACATGCGCCGTCGGTCCCTCCCATCAGGCGGCCGGCGGCGCTTTTTACAGGTAACAGACGGTGGCGCGTGCGCTGCCGTGGCAAACGATAGAAAGGATCCAAACGTGGCTGCTATCACCGCTTCCATGGTCAAGGAACTCCGCGAAATGACCGACGCCGGCATGATGGAGTGCAAGAAGGCGCTCGTCGAGGCTGACGGCGACATGGACAAGGCCGTCGACGTCCTGCGCACCCGCGGCCTGGCCGCTGCCGCCAAGAAGGCCGGCCGCGCCACCAACGAGGGCACCGTCATGACCGTCCTGGCCGACGACGCGAAGTCCGCTGCCATCATCGAGCTCGACTGCGAGACCGACTTCGTCAGCTCCAACGAGAAGTACAAGGCCTGCGCCGAGAAGATCGCCAAGGCCGTCCTGGCCGCCAAGGCCGCCGACGCCGAGGCTGCTCAGGCCGCCGACGCCGAGGGCGAGACCGTTGCCGACGTGCTGACCGACGCCATCCACACCTTCGGCGAGAACATGCAGCTGCCCCGCGCCACCACCGTCGAGGCCGGCGGCATCGCCTCTTACATCCACGGCGGCGGCAAGATCGGCGTGCTCGTGACCTTCGACGTCGAGGGCATCGACCCGGCTTCCGCCGACTTCCAGGCTTACGGTCGCGACGTCGCCATGCAGGTTGCCGCCGCTTCCCCGGTCGCCGCTACCCGCGAGGCCGTGCCGGCCGACGTCGTCGAGCATGAGAAGAGCATCTACAAGGCTCAGGCTGCCGAGTCCGGCAAGCCCGAGGCCATCCAGGAAAAGATGGCTACCGGCCGCCTGGAGAAGTTCTACAAGGAGAACTGCCTTACTGAGCAGGCCTTCGTCAAGAACCCCGACCAGAGCGTGCTCGCGTACACCGACGAGTGCGCCAAGAAGCTCGGCGGCTCCATCAAGGTGACCGGCTTCACGCGCTGGGCTCTCGGCGAGAACTAGTTCGCAAGCTGCGCCGGCCTTGTCGGCGCTCGTATCTTGAACCGGCGGGCCGCTTTTGGCTCGCCGCTTCGTCTCTAAACTTCAGGGCATGGCCACACGGCCGTGCCCTCTTTGCTTTCATCGTGAAGGGCTGCGCCGCGCGGGGCTTCGCCGTATAATGGGGCTTCCGTACATCACCTATCACAGGGGGGGCCATGGCCGAGAAGGAAATCATCGTCGTCGAGGGCAACAGCACGCTTGCGGGCGAGGTCGCCGTTTCCGGCGCGAAAAATTCCGCGCTGAAGCTCATCGCCGCCGCGCTGCTGGGGCAAGGCGCCACCACCATCCACAACGTCCCCCTCATCAGCGACATCGCCGTCATGTCCGAGGTGCTGCAGTGCCTCGGCGCCCGCATCGAGCGCGATGGGCACACCCTGGTCGTCGACACGGCGAACGTCGCCTCCCATGAGACGCCCTACGAGCTCGTTTCGAAGATGCGCGCCAGCATCTCGGTGCTCGGGCCGCTCATCGGGCGCTTCGGCTGCGCGCGGGTCGCCATGCCCGGCGGATGCCAGATCGGCGCGCGCAAGATCGACATGCACCTCGTGGGCCTTGAAGCGCTCGGCGTCGAGTTCAGCATCGATCACGGCTACCTGAACGCCACCACCCCCGCCGGTTTGCACGGCGCGGAGGTGGCGCTCGATTTCCCCAGCGTCGGCGCAACGGAGAACTGCCTGATGGCGGCTATCACGGCCGACGGCCGCACGCTCATCGAGAACGCCGCGCGCGAACCCGAGATCGTCGACCTCGCCAACATGCTCAACGCCATGGGAGGCAAGGTCAGCGGCGCGGGCACCTCCATCATCGAGGTTCAAGGCGTCTCGCTTGAAAGCCTGCATCCCTGCGAGCACACCACGGTCGGCGACCGCATCGAAGCCGGCACGTTTTTGGTCGGCGGCGCACTTACCGGCGGGCCGGTTACCGTGCGCGGCATCGACCCGTCTTTTTTGCGCATGGCGCTCATCAAGCTGGAGGCCATGGGCTGCACCGTCGAGGCCGGCGAGGACTGGATCACCTGTTCGCGCACCGCTGCGCTCACCCCGACCGACATCCAAACGCTGCCGCACCCCGGCTTCCCGACCGACTTGCAGGCGCAGTTCATGCTGCTGTGCGCGCTCGCCCATGGGACGTCCATGGTGACGGAGAACGTGTTCGAGAACCGTTTCATGTTCGCTTCCGAGCTGGCGCGCATGGGTGCCGACGTCACCATCGAGGACCATCATGCGCTCGTGCGCGGCGTCGCCGATCTGCAGGGCACCGACGTCTCCTCGACCGACCTGCGCGCGGGGGCGGCCCTCGTGCTCGCCGGCATCGCCGC
>CAVGWX010000090.1:0-8341 GCA_963633085.1 Prevotella sp. CAG:279
TTCCCGCCGCCGACCACACGCCGATGTATTTGAAACCCGGGAAATCGACGCGCACCCCGTGTCCGCTTTTTGTATCCCGTAGAGCAATGGTGCTATCGGGGACATCGGTGAACATGAGCGCATCGTGGGCGAACAGGTCGTGCGACAGCCCGATGCGATCGGATCCCTTCGGGCATTCGATCGCATCATCCCAGTTCATAAGGCCATCTTCCCCGATAACGGGAAGCGTGCAGCTCCAAGGACGGCTGAATCGCAGTTCGTGATCTTCGAACGTCCCTTCGAGTTTGATCTCGGCCTCGTCGGTGGCATCCGTCACCGCGCCGCTGCATCCGCTGTTGGTGTGCGCAGCTGCATCGCCACTCGAGGCAACATTTCCCGCCTCACCTCGGCCATTTGCTTCAGCCGGTACGGGAACGTTGAACGCCGGATGCCCGCCCACGCAAAACGGCAAAGGGACGTCCCCGGTGTTCGTCACGCGAAAGGTTTGCGACAGCGTTGCCTCGCCGGTGATGGCGTAGACCATGTTCAGCTTGAAGCGGTACGGATACGCCTTGCGCGTCTCTTCGGAATCTCGAAGCTCGAACGTGACCGAGGATCCGTCAGCAGCGCGTTCGACCACTTCATGCAGGTAATTCCGGGCAACGCCATGGCGCCCCATCGTGCAAGGCCCTTGTGCCGAGTTGGCTCTCCCCTCGCGCAGCGACCCTACGATGGGAAACAAAATGGGCGCCTGACGAGGCCAGAACGCGGGGTCTCCCTGCCAAAGATATTCGCGTCCACCCAGCCGCAAACTGGAAAGCTGCGCTCCCATCGCATCGATCGCGACATCGATGTTCCCCGCATGAAGCCGTATCATCTCAGCCATTTGGCTCCTTTCGAACATGCTCTATGGATTGCATCATAACAGTGTCGCATCCTTCGGATGCTCTCTAGTATGGTGCGAGCTATCGCTCGCACCCACGAAAATCTAGCGGTAAGTTTATCCCCTGCAGCAAGGATCCGTGGGCGCGAGACACGTCTCGCGCAGCACTAGAGAGCGCCGTTAGGCGCGACACAAATTTCCAAAGAACGAGCCGGCAGACGGTTACCAGCCGGCATAACCGCACCCGCCCGCGTGTTAAAAGTCTGACGCGCCTTCGGCGCTGGCTATTACGGTGCGAGATGGTATCTCGCACCCACGAAATGCCTGCTGCTTCGTTGTCCCAGCAGCGGAATTTCGCAGGGTTGAGCGAAAACCCTTACAAAAGAGCGCCCGAAGGGCACGACAGTGTTTTCAACGCGAGGCGGAACCGCCTACACGCCGACCAGGTCCATGAGCTCCTGCTTGCTGTGGACGTTCAGCTTGGTGTAGATGTGCTTCGTGTGGCTGCGTACGGTGTTTTCCGTCAGGTACAGCGTTTCGGCGATGTAGGACTTCGTGCGGCCCTTGCACAGCATCTTCATCACCTCAAGCTCGCGCGGCGTCAGGCCGTGATGCTCGCCGACTGCATCGCAGCGCTCGTCGATGCTGCGATGGCATTCCGGGGCGCTTGAGCGTTCTCCGGAAAGCTCGGCGAAGATCCATTTCGTGTCCTGGTCGCGCAGCTCGAGGAAAAACGTGCCCACGAGCGCCAGCGCGAACATGAGCACCGTGGTGGTCGCCACGTCAACGTCGGCGGCCGTGAGCGCGCCGGCAACCATCGACCCTATGGCGAACGGCGCCGTGTAGAACGCCCAGCTCACGCCGAACACGAGCGGCGGGGTCGCCTGAGAATGGCGGGCGATGTCGGCGACGGTGAGCCAGGTGAACAGCACCAGCAAGTCCCAAGCGCTGCTTTCCACGCACCGGAAGACCTCGACCTGCGGGAGCAGCGCCTGGCTGAGCACATCGAGCGCCAGCAGCACCAGCACGATGCGCCACAGCTGGGCGAAGTTGAACGACTTCTTGGCGCCGTTGACCACGCCGAGCACCACCGCGGAAATGAGCACCTCGCAGGCGCGGCCGAGCAAAAACACGTCGGCCGGCGCGAAGCTTTGGTTCCCGTAGGACTTCCCCACCAAAAACGCGGTGACGAAGGCGAGCGCGGCCACGGCGGCGGCCACCTTCCACAGCCCCCGCAGGTTATGGGATTCGAAACGGACGGTCGCGCTGCCGCGGTGCGGCACGTCGATAAGGGCCATGCGGCACAGCAAAACGGACGCGACCGGCAGCACCATGGTGATGGCGCACGCAAGCGGCAGCGGGCTGAAATGCGCCAGGCACTTCAGCAGCGAACCGGCGATGTTCGCGACGAACAGGCACCATACCGCCGTGCGCGTGTCGAGCCGCACGTACAGCTGACCCCACTGCAGATACATCCAGCCGAGCACGCACGAGCACAGGATGGTCGCCGGGGCTTGAACGGGCGCCAGCACCGGAGCGGCGGCGGAAAACACGAGCGCCAACGACCCCGCGGCGCCAAGTCCCGCCGCAACGTAGCCGACCGCGGCGGATTCCAAAAAGGCGCGCTTCTTGTTGGCGATGACGCCGAACGCCACCATGACGGCAGCCAACACCAGGTAGGAAGCCTGCCACGACAGCGCGCCCGAAGGCGCCGCTCCGCAGGCCGCGTTGATCAGGAAAGCCCACGCAAGCGCGCAGCAGATGCCGATGGACGCCCAACGCGGCCGGGCTGCACTCCCGCCGCCCGCAGCGCTTCCCTTCGCGCCCTTCGCCTTCGCCGTTTGAGCGCACCTCCCGCAACCCGAGCGCGGAGGCGCGCCATTCGTTTTCGCAGCAGCCTTTACGGCGCCCTGCGTCGCATGCGTGGTGCCACTCGCCATATTCAAATCCCTCTAGACCCTCTCTCTTTGCTGGAGCGCATGATAGCACGCGCGCGTTGCCGCCAGGTGACGCTTTTTCTCGCCCGTTATCGAACTTTTGCGGCGCACACCTCTTTTACCTGGGGAAACGCTCTTTTCACCCGCTTCGGGTAGGGCAAATTCCCCCGCTTTTGCGCATGCTGCGCCCCAGGTGCGGGTGAAGCCCGGCGCCGCTGCGGCCGATAGAGTGCATCGAGTTGCGCACGCGCGCCGCCGAATAAGCGACGGGGCGCGATGCCAAGACGCTGCGCACCGCAAGCGGTGCCAAAAAGCAGAACAAGGAAAGGGAGATTGATGGAATCGATCGACGGTTTGAACCTGACGCAATCGCGCCGCAACTTCATCAAAGCTGCGGGCGCCACCGTCCTCGCCGGCGTCGCCGCCGGCGCGCTGGGCGGCTGCCAGGCCAAGGGCAAAGCCGAGAACAAGAACAACTTCGCGCAGTCCATCGGCGAGATCGACTGGGACGAGGAGACCGACGTCCTCATCGTCGGCGGCGGCCTGGCCGGCCAAGCGGCGGCTGCGACCGTGGCCACCGAGGGCAACGGCGCCAAGGCGCTGCTGCTCGAAAAGGGCGCGCTCGTGCTCGGCGACGGCGACAGCCCGTTTTCCGCCGGCCGCGTGCTGTGGACCGACGACGAGCACGCCGAAGGCTTCCGCCAGTACCTCTATGAGCTGCGCGGCGAGATGGACAACACCCCCGACGCCGTGCTCGACGCGTTCGCCGCGGGCATCCACGAGAACCGCACCTGGCTGGAAAGCCTGCCGGGCTTCAAGGACGACTACATCAAGGCCACCACGCACTTCCACCCCGGCACCGGCGACACGTGCTACCCCGAGTACGCCGAGCTGCCGCACGGCTACAACCTGGGCGTGCTGTACTTCAAGGACGAGAAGTACGACCACGTCATCAAGTTCGTGAACTCGGCGTTCGCCAACAACGACAACGTCACGCACAAGCTGAACGCCCCGCTCACGGCCCTGATCCAGGACCCCGAGAGCAAAGAAGTGCTCGGCGGCGTGTACACCTACGAGGGCAAGACCATCTACGTCAAGGCCAACAAGGGCGTCATCATGTGCTGCGGCGGCTTCGAGAACAACAAGCAGATGCGCGCCGACTACCTTTCCGCCGCCACCGCGCGCTGCATCGCCGGGCGCATGAACACCGGCGACGGCCACTACATCTGCGCGCGCATCGGCGCCGACATGTGGCACATG
Source organism: Prevotella sp. CAG:279 (assembly GCA_963633085.1). GTDB lineage: Bacteria > Actinomycetota > Coriobacteriia > Coriobacteriales > Eggerthellaceae > Senegalimassilia. The sequence continues at coordinate 4,060 of CAVGWX010000090.1, forward strand.
AACAGCTGCGCGGGCATGTGGACGAGCGTGTCCCCCATCGAAGGCGAGGACGTGACCATGCGCACGCCCAAGCAGTACGGCATCACCGTGGCCGAAAACGGCCGCCGCTTCTTCATGGACTGGGATTCCGACCATGAGCACGACTGGGAGGTCATCGACCAGAACCCGCTGAACATCAACGTGGGCAGCCGCCACGGGCACATGCAGTTCGGCGGCGAATGGCCGCACCTGCCCATGCCGAAGACCACCTGGTACATCCTGGACGACGAGGGCTACCAGAAGATGATGGCGTACTCCACCGCGCCGAACTTCGAGCCGTCCAGCGAGGGCTACGGCTACACCGCCGACACCATCGAGGAGCTGGCCGACAAGGCGGGCATCAACAAGGCCGAGCTGGTGAAAACGGTCGCCCAGTGGAACGAGTACTGCGAGGCCGGTTCCGACCCGGCGTTCTTCCGCCCGGAAAAGACGCTGACCCCCATCAAGGGCGCCCCGTTCCACGCCTGCCACTGCTCGACCACCCTGCTGAACACCGACGGCGGCCCGCGCCGCAACGAGCGCGCGCAGATCATCGACCTGAACGGCGAGGTCATCCCCAACCTGTACAGCGCCGGCGAGTTCGGCAGCGTGTGGTGCGACATGTACAACGGCGGCGGCAACCTGGGCGAATGCTGCGCGTTCGGCCGCATCGCCGTGCGCAACGTGCTGGGCATCGCTTAAGGGCGCTTGGGTTCGAAGGAGGATATTCGATGAGCGATATCGACGAGAAGAACGCAAGCGCGCAGGGCGCCGACGGCAGCGCGACGCCGGCGGCGAAGCGCAACGAGAAACGCCACCGCCTGGGCATCACGCTCGGCTGCATCGTGGTGGTGCTCGTGGTGGCCGGCGCAGGTTTCGCGGTGTGGCACGAGCAGCCCAGTTTCTGCAACGCCATCTGCCACGACCCCATGGACCCCTACCTGCCCACCTTCGAGGCGACGCCCGGCGAAAGCGCCGTCGACAAGTGGGGCAACGAGGTGGAGGACGCCGGCAGCATGTTGGCCGCCGTGCACAACCAGGTGGGGAAAACCTGCATGGATTGCCACGTGCCGCAGCTTGACGAGCAGATGACCGAAGGCGCCGAATGGGTGACGGGCAGCTACGACAGCACGCTCGGCGAGCGCACCGCCACGCAGCTGGTGGAGGCGCGCGGCCTGGAGAATTCCGACGAGTTCTGCATGAACTCGAGCTGCCACCCCTACGGGCGCGAGGATCTGGAGAAGAAGACGGCGTGGATGGGCAAGATCAACCCGCACACGCCCCAGCACGGCGATCAGAAGTGCACCACGTGCCACAAGGCGCACCGTGCGAGCGTGAACTACTGCACGCAGTGCCACACCGACGCCATCGTGCCTGATGGCTGGCTGAGCTACACCGACAGCAAGCTGCTCGAGGAAGCAGCAGGCTTGAGCGACTAGCGGGCGAAGGAAAGGTTCGCGCATCTGATCAGTTGTCCGAATGACCGGCCTTTCCGATAAGCAATGGAAAACTCGCGGATTGGTCGATGAATCGCGGGTATGTGAGAAGCCGGGAAGTTCAACTTCTCGGCTTCTTGTTTTGCTTTGAGAGTGTCGAGGGGAAGTGCGCACGGGCGTCATCGGCCCCCGTTCACCGACAGAGAAAACCTATTGAAGTCTTAGGGATTATGCGGTGCCATTTTCGTTACAATGCTGCTTGCAGGGGGTTCTGCAACCTTTAGAAAGGGGCGTTGCATGGAAAAAACCGTAGCAATCGTAGGAACCTTCGACACCAAGGGCGAAGAATTCAAGTACGTCAAAGAGCGCTTCGAGGAGCTGGGCGTGAACACGCTCACCATCCATTGCGGCGTTTTCGATCCGACGTATGCTCCCGACGTGTCGAACGAGGAGGTCACGAAAGCCGTCGATATCGAGCTTTCGACCATCGTTGAGAAGAAAGACCGGGCTCTGGCCACGCAAACCATGACCGATGGCATAAAGCGTCTGCTCCCGGCCCTGTATGCCAACGGGCGCTTCCAGGGCGTGTTCTCCATGGGAGGTTCCGGCGGCACGTCCATCGCCACGGCCGGCATGCAGCAGCTGCCTATCGGCGTGCCGAAAATCATGGTGTCGACGATGGCATCGGGCGACACCACGCCATATGTGGGCGCATCGGATATCAACATGTTCCCGTCGATTGTGGACGTGTCGGGCATCAATTCGTTTTCCGCGACCATTTACAACAATGCCATTCACGCCATGGTGGGCATGCTCAGCTATGACGTGCCGCAGATCGCCTCTGCGCGCCCGCTGGTGGCGTGCACCATGTTCGGCGTGACCACCCCGTGCGTCACGAAGGCTCAGCAGCTGCTTGAAGAAGCTGGCTACGAAACCCTGGTGTTCCACGCCACGGGCACAGGCGGGCGTTGCATGGAGTCGCTCGTACGCGGCGGATTCATCAAGGGCGTGCTCGACTTGACCACCACCGAATGGTGCGATGAGCTGTTCGGCGGCGTTTTGGCCGCTGGTCCCGAGCGCAACGACGCGGCCGCGCTCATGGGCGTGCCGGCCGTGGTGAGCGTGGGCGCTATGGACATGGTGAATTTCGGTCCGTGGGACAGCATCCCCGAGCAGCACAAGCAGCGCAATCTCTACAAGCATAACCCGACGGTCACGCTCATGCGGACCACTGTCGATGAGAATCGTGCCCTTGGCGAAAAGCTCGCCGAGAAGGTGAACCAATCGACAGGGCCTTGCACCGTTTTGCTGCCGCTCGGCGGCGTTTCGATGATCGACGCTGAAGGCCAGCCGTTTTACGGCCCTGAAGAAGATGCAGCGTTGTTCGAGGCCGTTCGCGAAAACATCGATCCGGGCCGAGCAGTCTTGAAGGAGCTTGACGCCCATATCAACGACGATGCGTTCGCCAAGGCAGCCGTTGAGGAGCTTATCGAGCTCATGGAGCGTTAGACGTGTCGCGGTAGCGGGCCGTCCCGTCTGTAACCGGTTACCAGTTTAAACCGGTGTGATTCGACGGGTTCTGCTCACCCGCTGCCTCCGTCCTATCCCGGGAGCGCGCTTGTCAGAAACGAGCGATGTTCCCCGCTTTTTGCAAGAAGGTTTCAACCGGGATGCGAAGGGGCGTCCCGCAACAGAAAGGAAGCAGCATGCTTTACAAGACTCGTGAAGAGATCATGGCCGACTTCAAGGAAAAGCGCGCGAAGGGCGAGATCCTTCTGGGCGTGGGAGCCGGTACCGGCATCACTGCCAAGTCCTCCGAGGCTGGCGGCGCGGACATCTTCGTCATCTATAACTCGGGGCGTTTCCGCATGGCCGGTCGAGGATCGCTGGCAGGCCTGCTTCCCTATGGTGACGCGAACCAGATCGTTGTTGAAATGGGCGCTGAGGTGCTTCCCGTGGTCAAGCACACGCCCGTTTTGGCCGGCGTATGCGGCACCGATCCGTTCCGCGTGATGGAGAAATACCTGGCCAGCTTGAAGGAGCAGGGCTTCAACGGCGTTCAGAACTTCCCCACCGTCGGTCTTATCGATGGCGTGTTCCGCCAAAACCTTGAGGAAACGGGCATGGGCTACGACCTTGAAGTCGACATGATCCGCAAAGCGCATGAGCTGGATATGGTGACGTGCCCGTACGTGTTCGACGAGCAGCAGGCGCGCGACATGACCGTGGCTGGGGCCGACATCATCGTGGCGCACATGGGTCTGACCACCGGCGGTACCATCGGTGCGGAAACGGCGCGCACGCTCGACGATTGCGTTGAGGTCATCAAGGGCATCGCGGCCGCCGTGCACGAGATCAACCCGGACACCATGGTCATCTGCCACGGCGGTCCTATTGCCGAACCGAAGGATGCGGCCTACGTCATCGAACAGGTGCCGGGCATCGACGGCTTCTTCGGCGCCACGTCCATCGAGCGCTTTGCGGCCGAACGCGGCATCAAGACGCAAACCGAGGCGTTTAAGGCTATCGGCGCGGTGAAGTAGTTCCCGATCCTAACCCTCCGAAAGGCATTTTTGCGCTCCGGCCTTGCGTTTGAGGTCGGAGCGCTGTTGTTGTGCGGCGCGCTAGGGCCAACGGGCTGCGACGAGGGGGATTTCGGCGACGTGCTGCGCGAGATGTTGCGCGAGCAAAAGTGCTTGTTCGTGCTTGTTTTTCCGAATCCTTCAAACCTTACAGCAGCTCGAAGCGTTTGCCTTGGTAGTTGATGAGACCCTCTTTGCGCAGGGCCGACAGCTCGGCGGACAGGGTGCTGCGGTCTATGCCCAGGT
>CAVGWX010000091.1:0-3884 GCA_963633085.1 Prevotella sp. CAG:279
CGCCGCTTCTGTCGGCCGTGGTGGTGGGCGTGGTCGCCTGGAAGACGAAATCGCTCCTATGGTGCGCCATCGCCGGCGTGGCCGCCTACGCGCTGCTGACGCTGCTGTAAGCGGAATCGTGGGTGTGGTAAGGGTATCTCTACGGTATACTGAGTATTACGATAGCACACCGACGCAGTAAGGGGAGCAGCTATGGGAAGCGCAACCATGACTCCGCTAAACGCAAAGGTCAAACCTGAGGAAAAGGAACGTTTCTCGAAAATCTGCGACGAGATCGGCACGACACCGAGCAATGCCATACGGATGTTCGTGGCCGCCTTCAACAGACAGGGAGGGTTTCCCTTCGAAAGCAATGCTTTTGAAAAACCGCAGGCCTTAGCGGGAAGCAATGACGCAAGCAAGGCGAACAGAGCCCAGGCCATCGAAGCCATCGGCCAGGTTTGCGATTGCTTCGACGCAATTGACGAAGCGTATCTGTTCGGTTCTCTTGCGCGCAACGCCTACACGCAGGACAGCGATGTCGATATCCGGCTTGTCCTTGACCGATCCAGGCAGTTCAACTTGCGAGATTTGGCGCAGTTCTCCAAGCAGATCGAACGCTTGACCGGTCGAGAGGTCGATATCGTTTCCTGCGACGATATAGCAAACGAGGCAGTTGCCGAAGCGATACGCAAAGACGGGGTTCTGGCATATGAACGCGAAAAATAGCGATCTGGCGCGCATTCAGGAGATATGGGACGTCGCAACGCAAACAAAGGCCCAGATAGAGCGGCTTGGATTTACCGGGGAGCGCTTCATCAACCCAGGCAACGATATCGACGATCTTATAGCCGAAGGGCTTATGAACAGAATCTTGCGCATCGCGGAAGAGGCCGGGAAGATAAGCGGAGAAGTTGCCGATCGCTACGGTTTTGAACAGCGCGCAGCAAGCGGAGTGCGCAACAGGCTCGCCCATGCCTATGGCGATGTCGACCGAACCCTGATTTGGCAAGTGATCGAAGAGGACATGGATCCTCTCATGGATGCATGCTGGCGATTCGCCGAAGAACTGGGAATATGCCTCGAGTAGCGCAATGGCGCAAGGCAGCCAAACGTAACGTTTCGATAAAGAGAACGATGCAGGAAAAGAAAAAGGCCACCGGGAAAACCCGATGACCTGGAGCTTTGTGGCTCCCCGGGTAGGATTCGAACCTACAACCCTCCGGTTAACAGCCGGATGCTCTGCCGTTGAGCTACCGAGGAATAACGGCGCGCTTTGTTAGCGCAAGAAAGTATTATACGGATATCGTTCAGTTGCGCAAGACCCTATTTTGAAAATTTTTCCGGGTCCGCGCTAGTGCCTGCGCCCGGGTCCGTTGCCGCACTTATGTCGTCGCCCGCCCCGGCGCTCGCATCGGATGAGCTGGCCGAGCTGCCCTGCGCGCCTTTGGTCGGGCTGACGCGCGTGCCCGAGCAGGCGCTTATGGCGTCGCTTGCGCTGGGGAAGGCGCTCGAGCCGTCGCGGCCGGCCTGCTCATAGAAGGCGATCTTGCGGTCGAGCCGGTCGAGGCCCGCCTGCATCTCGTTGATGCGTTCCTGGATCTGCGCCCGCTGGGCTTTCAGGAGATCTATTCGCTCGCCTATGGTGTGGTCGCCTTCGTCGTACAGGTGCATGTACGTGATAAGCGGTTCGATGGGCATGGTCGCCGCGCGCATGCACTTGATGAACTGGATGCGCTGGCAATCGGATTCGCTGTAGTCGCGAATGCCCGACGCGTTGCGCGCGATGCGCGGCATCAGCCCGACGCGCTCGTAGTAGCGCAGGGTATCGGGCGAGATATCGTAGCGCTTGCTTACCTCGGCTATCTTCATGGGGCACCTCTTCTCCTTGTCGCATCGAGGTCATTGAAACACCTGGAGTCGACTTCAAGTCAAGTATCTGACTTGTCGATATTCGTTCTTTATGCCGGCTTTCTGCTCCGAGCCGATCGCGCGCCGCCTGGCAAGAAATCCGAGTTCCTGTATCGCTGCGTTGCCCAGACGGGTGTGAGTGGCAAGTTTTCCGAGTTTCCGAACGCCTGTGCAGCCAAATGGGGCCTGTTTTGGCAAGAAATCCGAGTTACTGTATCGCGAATCGCGTTCGGCGATACGGCATCGCGGATTTCTTGCCATGGGAGGCCGTTTTCCCTGCACGGAGCTGCAGAAAGTCGGAAAACTTGCCAGGAGAGCCGCTTAGGCGCGCACGGCGATGCAGCATCGCCGTTTTCTTGCCAACGCCAATCGGGCCCCTCTTGTCCACCTGGCCGAGGGTGGAAGCCTGGGGCATCCGACCGGATCCGTTTGACGCGGCGCGGCGAGGGTTGGGTTTGGTTGGGTCGGGTTGGGTTGGCGGTGATGGCTGCGAAGGACGCGCGCCCGCGAATTTTTGAAATTGGTGTCGCGCTAAGGCGCTCTCTATTGCTGTGAGAGACATGTCTCGCGCCTATGAGTTTCCAACAGAAGGGTTACCCCAGCATCCCAAATTCCGCTGGCTGCCAAGCTCTGCCTTCCGTCGGTTCAAGGCGTCTGCAGAAGAGTGATGCGTTCTGCGGACGCTGACCTAATTTTTCGTGGGTGCGAGACATGTCTCGCACCTTCATAGAGAGCATCCGAAGGATGCGACACCTTTTTGCCGGCGCAAGCCGGCTTGGAGCGGTCAACGGCGGGGACCATTCTGCCGGCCGAAAGCGACCGGCAGCTGGGGCCGCGCCGCTCCGCACGCCCATATTGGCCACCTGCCCCTGCCGTCGCTTCCCTACGCTCTCTCGCGCTCTCCGTGCTGTTTCGGTAGCATCCGTGGGCCTTCTTGGGGCTTGCGCTCGCTGTTGCCGGCTATCGGCTACACTATAAGGTCGCATATACCGAAAAGGAGTTCACGCACATGATCATGCAGGTTGAGCATCTGGCGAAGTCGTTCGGCGGGCGCACGCTGTTTTCCGACGTCACGTTCAAGCTTGAGGAATACGACCGCCTTGCGCTCGTCGGCCCCAACGGCGCGGGCAAGACGACCATGCTCAACATCATCAGCGGCCGCGAGGACGCCGATGAGGGGCGCATCCTGTTCGCGAAGGGCGCGCGCGTGGGCTACCTGGAGCAGGAAGCCATCGAGATGCCCGACCGCCCCATCTTCGAGGAGGTCATGTCTTCCCAGGTGGAAATCCTCGCCGCCGAGCAGCGCCTGCACGAGCTGGAGGCGTCGCTGGGTGCCAACCCGACCGAGCGCGAGCTGGCGGCGGCCGGCCGCGCGCGCGACGCCTACGAGGCGCTCGGCGGCTACACCATCGAGTCGAAGGTGCGCAGCGTGCTGTTCGGCCTGGGCTTCAAGGAAAGCGACCTGGCGCTTGCCACCACCGATTTTTCCGGCGGCTGGCAGATGCGCATCGCGCTCGCGAAGCTGTTGGTGCGCAACCCCGAGGTGCTCATGCTCGACGAGCCGACCAACCACCTGGATCTGGAAAGCGTCAAGTGGCTCGAAGGCTTTCTGCGCGGCTACGAGGGCACCGTCATCGTGGTGAGCCACGACCGCGAGTTCATGGACAACATGGTCGACCGCGTGGCCGAGGTGGCGCACGGGCACGTCAACCTGTACAAGGGCAACTACTCCGCGTACCTGAAGGCGCGCGAGGAGCGCATCGAGCGCATGCGGCAGCAGCGCACGAAGCAGATCGAGGAGATGAAGCATCTCGAGGAGTTCGTCGAGCGCTTCCGCTACAAGGCCACGAAGGCGCGCCAGGCGCAGGAGCGCGCCGCGCGCCTTGAGCGCCTGAAAGAGGAGCTCATCGAAATCCCCGAGGACAAGAAGCCCATCCACTTCAACTTCAAGCAGCCCCCGCGCACCGGCGACGAGGTGGTGCGCTGCCGCGGGC
>CAVGWX010000091.1:4823-8244 GCA_963633085.1 Prevotella sp. CAG:279
CCGACCCCGACTTCTACATCAACGAGGAGGCGAGCTCGGACGCGGTGGCGGAGCATGCCAAGCTCAAGCGCCGCATCGCCGAGGCCGAGGAGGAGTGGTTTATGCTCAACGAGGAGCTTGAGGCCGAGATGGCACGCCAGCAGGCGGCGGCGCAGGTATAAAGCGCGCCGCCGGTCGGCGCCGGCTCGGGCACCGGCTCGGATGCCGGTCGGCCACAGGCAGGAAGAATTCCCCCACGTTTGACCTGGAGGTCGCTCATGCTCAACATCGTGTTGGTGGAACCGGAGATTCCCCAGAACACCGGCAACGTCGCCCGCACGTGCGCGTGCACGGGCGCGCGTTTGCATCTCGTCGAGCCCATGGGGTTCGCGCTCACGCAGCGCAACCTGGCCCGCGCGGGCTGCGATTACTGGGACGACGTTGACATCGTGCGCTGGCCCTGCGCCGAGGAGTTCTTCGAGGCGCATGCCGCCGACGAGCTGCACCTGTTCACCGGGCATGCGAGCAAAAACTATGCGGACGCGGCCTACGGCGCGGACGCCTATCTGGTCTTCGGGCGCGAAAGCCGCGGGCTCGACGAGCGGTGGATGGATCGCTTCGCCGAGTCGTGCGTGCGCATCCCCATGCGCGAGGGCATGCGCAGCCTCAATCTCAGCAATTCGGTGGCCATTGGCGCCTTTGAGGCGTTTCGCCAGCTCGGTTGGCCCGATTTGCGCTAACCGGGGTCCCCGTTACCCTCGCCGCGCCGCCGAAAGGCGGGGGAACGCCTCTCGCTTGCCGGTCGCTGCGCCCGTTCGCGGCTATATTCCCTATCGCCGATAGGCTTCGTGTGATTGCGTGCGATACTGAGGGGCAAGAAACCGCAAGACGTATCAAGGAGGTCAGCATGGCTCGCGTGTACAACTTCTCCGCCGGTCCCGCAGTTCTTCCCGAGGAGGTGCTCTCCCGCGCCGCGTCGGAGATGCTCGATTACCAGGGAACGGGCATGTCCGTCATGGAGATGAGCCATCGATCAGCGGCGTTCAAGGGCATCATCGAAACCGCCGAGGCCGACATCCGCGAGCTCATGGGCGTCCCCGACAACTATCGCGTGCTGTTCTTGCAGGGCGGCGCCACGCAGCAGTTCGCGGCCATCCCGATGAACCTCATGCGCAACAAGGTCGCCGACTACATCGCGTCGGGCAACTGGTCGAAAAAGGCCTTCAAAGAGGCGAAGCTCTACGGCGATGCGGCCTGCGTCGCCTCTTCGGAAGACGACAACTTCACCTACGTGCCCGAGGTGGACGGCTTGACCTTCCGCGAAAACGCCGACTACGTCTACATTTGCCAGAACGAAACGGTCTACGGCACGCGCTATAGCAAGCTGCCCGAGACGGGAGACATCCCGCTGGTGTCCGACGTGTCGAGCATGTTCCTTTCCGAGCCGGTGGACGTGAGCCGCTACGGGCTCATCTACGGCGGCGTGCAGAAGAACGTTGGGCCGGCCGGCGTGGTCATCGTCATCGTGCGCGACGATCTGGTGCGCGAGGACGTGCTGCCCTTCACGCCGACCATCATGCGCTACAAGACGCAGGCCGACGCCGGCAGCCTTTCGAACACCCCGCCGTGCTACGGCATCTATATGTGCGGCCTGGTGTTCAAGTGGCTCAAGGAGCTGGGCGGGCTTGAGGCGATGCAGCGCATCAACCAGGAAAAAGCCGCGGTGCTCTACGACTATCTCGACCAGTCGAAGCTGTTCAGCCCCACGGCGCGCAAGGAATACCGTTCGCTGATGAACGTGCCGTTCGTGACGGGCGACGCCGATCTGGACGCGAAGTTCATCGCCGAGGCCAAAGCGGCGGGCCTGGAGAACATCAAGGGCCACCGCAGCGTCGGCGGCATGCGCGCGAGCATCTACAACGCCATGCCGAAGGTCGGCGTGGAGGCCCTCGTGCAGTTCATGGACAAATTCGAACGCGAAAACGGCTAAGCGCCGATCCTCAAGGATATCAGGGCTTTTCCTCCCACGGGAAAGCAAGGGCGCCCGCCGTTTCGGCGGGCGCCCTTGCTTTACAATGAACCGCAGTTGTATGCCTTTAAGCGGAAGGGATGATGGGGATGGTTGATGCTCGGCGAAGTGCGGCTATGAAATCGGTCCTGGCGGTGACGCTCGCGGCGGCCATGTGCCCCTTGGCGCCGGCTCTCGACGGCGCTGGCGGGTCGCCCTGCGAGGCCCTTGCGCAGGATGCGAGCGAAGCTTCGGTCGAGACCTGGGGAGATTGGGCCGAATGGGGCACGTGCGAATGGGCGATCGGCGACAAGGGGACCCTGGTCGTGCGGCCCGCGAATGGTGCTTCCGAAGGGGTCGTCCCCGGCGGCGATGCGCCGTGGAAAGGCGACGAGGCTCTCATAAAGTCGGTGAAGTCGGTTCGGTTCGAGGAGAAATGCGTAGTCGGGAACGTCGTAAAAGAAGGCGAGGAAACTGCCTCCTGCTATAAATGGTTCGAGGGTTTCACGGCGCTGGGAAAGGCCGACTTGTCCGGGCTGGACACCTCCAACGTGACGGATATGAGCTGGATGTTCTTCGGCTGCTCGTCGCTCAAGTCGCTCGATCTCTCCGGCTTCGACACGTCGAAGGTGACGTATATGGGCGCGATGTTCTGCGACTGCCCATCGCTTGAGTCTCTCGACCTTTCCGGCATCGACACGTCCCACGTGACGCATATGGATGCGATGTTCAAAGGCTGCTCGTCGCTCAAAGCGCTCGACCTCTCCAGCTTTAACACGTCCCAGGTGACGAATATGGGCTTGATGTTCTTCGGCTGCTCGTCGCTTGAGGAACTCGACCTCGCCGGCTTCGACACGTCCCAGGTGACGGATATGGTGGAGATGTTTTGCGACTGCTCGTCGCTCACCTCGGTCAGCGGACTGTCTCGTTGGGACACCTCCAGCGTGACGAATTTGGCCGAAGTGTTCTACGACTGCTCGTCGCTTACCTCGGTCGGCGACCTATCTGGCTGGGACGTCTCGAGTGCCACGTATTTGATGGGGCTGTTCTGCGAATGCTCGTCGCTCACCTCGGTCGGCGACCTGTCTGGCTGGGACGTCTCGAGTGCCACGAATTTCTACGGCATGTTCTACGGTTGCTCGTCGCTTGTCTCGGTTGGCGATCTCTCCCGCTGGGATGTGTCGAGTGCTACGGAATTGATGGCCTTGTTCGACAGCTGTTCGTCGCTCGCATCGGTCGGCGACCTGTCGGGCTGGGGCGTGTCGAGCGCCACGGATTTGGGCGGCATGTTCTACGGCTGCTCGTCGCTCACATCGGTCGGCGATCTGTCTGGCTGGGACACGTCGCAGGTGACAAGCATAGCGTCCATTTTCTACGGTTGCTCTTCGCTGAAATCCCTGGACCTTTCCGGCTGGGACACGTCAAGCGTGACGT
>CAVGWX010000092.1:0-8233 GCA_963633085.1 Prevotella sp. CAG:279
CCAGGCCGTCCATGATGTGCATGCGCGGGATGAACACCTCGCGATGATTGTCGGCGGTGACGGTGATGGCGGCATCGAACTCCATGAAGTCGCCCGCCTGGCTGGAATGCATCGTGCGCGCGAGCGGGCTGATGTCGAACATGATGCGGCCGTCGTCGCCCGAGGTGCCCTCGACCTCCTGGTTGTTGTAGAGCGACTTGATGCGCACCTTCACGCCGCTTGCGTAAGACGAAGTCCCCACAGCCGCATCGTAGACGATGACGCAGAATTTGCCGGCATCGACGGTGACGGTGTTGGTTTCGTCGGCAAAGGCGCCGTCGGTGATGCTGTGCTGGCCGGTTCCGGGAAGCCAGAAGGTGCTGCCCAGGCCCAAGACCGGTTCGAGGAAGATCGATCCGATGGCGCAGGCCGCACCCGCCGCGAACGAGCGCCGCGTGATGCTGCCGTCCGCGCAGCACGCTTCCGCCGCCTCATCGGGCTGGCCGGCGCACGAAGCGGCGGCCTCCGATGCGCCTGAAAGCTTCTCGAGAGAGTCCATGGGTACCTTCTTCCTGCTTATTTCGCGGGGGTTTCGAACGCGCCGGCGCAATGCGGGCAGCGCGTGGCGCCCTCCTTCACTTCTTCGAGGCAGAAGGGGCAGGTGGGAGCCGCCTTCGGCTCCTCCTTTTCCTTGCCGGCCAGCTTATCGCCAAGAGCCTGCGCATGATTCACGGCCTTCACCAGCAGAAACACCACGAAGGCCACGATGAGGAAGTTGATGCACGCGCTGATGAACGCGCCGAAGTCGATATCGGTGCCCGGCACGACCAAGCCCGAGATGGTTCCCGCCCCGCCGCCGGCGATGACCGAGATGAGCGGGTTGATGATGTTGGTGGTCAGCGCGGTGACGATGGACGTGAACGCGCCGCCGATGATGACGGCGACGGCCAGGTCCATGACGTTGCCGCGGTTGATGAACTCTTTGAACTCTTCCAGGAACTTCTTCATGAGGGCACCCCTTTTCTTGAAACGAAAGGCGCGGGGGCGCCGCCGCAGCCCCCGCGCGCAGGATCTATGCCCTCGGATTATATACGCGCAACGAGATTTCGCGCCAAACTTTTACCTGCTCAACTCACGCGCAAGCTCGCCGATGGCCTCGCAGAACGTCGGGTGCGGGTGGATGGCCCTTGCCAGCTGGGCCGCCGTCAGCTTCAGCTGCACCGCAAGCGTCAGCTCCGCGATCATGTCGGTCGCGCGTGGGAACACCAGCTGCGCGCCCAGGATAACGCCCGTATCGGCGCAGGTCACCAGCTTGATGAAGCCCGATGGCGCACCCTCGATGAGGCACTTGCCGTTCGACCCCGTCACCGCCTTGGCGCACTTCACGGAAATGCCGGCGTCCTTCGCCTCGGCCTCCGTCATGCCGACGCTTGCGACGTCGGGACTCGTGTACACGCAGCTCGGCACCACCGATTCGTCGACGGTGGCATCGTTTCCGCAGATGGCGGCCACCACGTTGCGCGCCTGGGCGGAAGCCACGTGCGCAAGTTGGATATTGCCCGCCTTCGCGTCGCCGATGACCCACAGGTGCGCCACGCTCGTGGCCCCCGAAGCGTCGGCCACCACGCCGCGGCCCACCTCGGGCACGCAGTCGCAGCCTTCGGCGAACAGGCCTTCCAGGTTGCTGCGACGCCCGGTTGCGGCAAGCACGCCATCGACCACCAGCTGCTGCTCGGCGCCCTTCTTGTCCAGATAGGTGACCGTCACGCTGCCGGGCTCGCCCGCGATGGACTGGATGCGCACGCCTGCAGAAATGCTCATTCCCTGCTTCTTGCCCAGCATGGCAACGCGCTGCGCGATGTCCTTGTCCATCGGGGGAAGGATGCGCTCGGCGGCCTCGAGCACGTGCACGGCGACGCCCGCGTTGGCGTACATGCCGGCGATCTCCATGCCGATGACGCCGCCGCCGATGATGGCGATGCTCGACAGCTCGATCACCTCGCCCTCGAGCAAGTCGTCGGACGTGTACACGCCGGGCCCGTCGATGCCGGGAATGGGCACCTTGTTCGGCACCGACCCCGTCGCGATGATGATGTCGTCGGCCTCGTAGCGATTGCCGGCGCACTCGACCACGCCCGCACCCGCGATGGTCGCGTGACCTTCGACCACTTCGACCTTGTCGGCGCGCATGAGCTTGGCGATGCCGTCGCGCAGCTGGCCGACCACCTCGTCTTTGCGCGCGTGCGCCTGGGCCATGTCGAACGTCACGTTTTCGCACGAAACCCCTACATCCCGAGAGCTCGCGGCGGCGTGAGCGGTCTCGGCGGCGTGGATGAGCGCCTTTGTGGGAATGCATCCCCTGTTCAGACAGGTGCCGCCCAGGTCGCGCTCTTCGAAAAGCACAACGGTTTTCCCGGCCTTCGCCGCTTCGTCCGCGGCGGTGTAGCCGCCCGGGCCGGCGCCGATGATTGCGATATCGTAATGCATATGTGAAAACTCCTTACAAAAGCATCGAAGCTAAATCTCGGGCGATTTCGTCGTCCAAACCACGCTGCGCAAGCGCCGCGCGAACCGATTCCCGGCTCGCCCCGCCGTCAAGCACTACCCCCACAAGCAGCTGCGGGATGCGCTCGAGCTCATCGGCGTCCAGGCCGTCCGACCAAAGCGACGCCTTCTCGATGCGCCCGTCGCGGCAGCTCCAGTCCAAGCGATTCGTCCCCCAGGAAAAGCGCGCCTGCGCGCTCTGATCCAGAGGGCGGTCATCCTTGAAGATCCACGCGTCGCTCGCATAGCGCTCCCGCAGCTGCGCCACCGCCGCCTCTTCCGCGTCGAGCGAAAGCTTGCCAACGGGCAAGCCGTACACTTGACCGAACGCGCACGCGACAGCTTCCCGCACCTGCTCGCAGGAAAGCCCCGGCGAGAACTCGACCAGGTTCGCCACGCGCGAGCGCACCGATTGCACGCCCTTGGCCGCCAGCTTCAGCGGGTTCACGTTCAGGTAGCGCGCAAGCGCCGACGAGTCGACGTCGACCATGATGGTGCCGTGGTGGTAGCTTGCCGGCATGGCCGCGCGCGAATGGTAATACGCATGCCCGCTGAACTTCTTTCCGTCGATGGTCAGGTCGTTCCTGCCGCTCACCTGCGCGTCCATGCCAAGCATCCGCATGGCCTCGCACAGCACGCGCGTCTGCTTCGCCTTGTCGAAATCGGCTTTCGGCATCAAAAACGTGAAGTTCTGGTTGCCCAGGTCGTGATAAACGGCCCCGCCGCCGGAAAGGCGCCGCGCCACATGCCCGCCCGCGGCGGCAAGCTCGGCGCACCGGCACTCGTCAAGGGCGCTCTGGTTGCGGCCGATCACCACGGTGTTCTCGTTCTGCCACAGATACAGGATGCATAAACCAGGGGCAACCTTGCCCAGGAGGAACTCCTCCAAAGCAAGGTTGCCGTAGGGGTCCACGCTATCCGATGTGACGATCGCCAGCGTGTCGATCATGGGGTTACTCCTCGTCGAACGGGTAACGCAGGCGAGGCTTGCGGGCCGCCGCCACTTCGTCGGGGCGCCCGATGAAGCGCGTGAACGGCGCATGGTGCAGCTTTTCGCCGTCTGCCTGCGCCTCTTCGTAAATGGTGCGCAGGATGTCGACCAGGCCGTCGAGCGTTTCGGGCGACTCCGTCTCGGTCGGCTCGACCATCAGCGCCTCGTGAACGATCAGCGGGAAATACATGGTCGGCGGGTGCACGCCGAAATCGAGCATGCGCTTCGCCACGTCCATGGCCGATGCGCCCGTTTGCTGCTTCAGCGGCTCGATATCCATGACGAACTCGTGCATGCAGCGCTGCCCATAGGGGATCGAGTAGATGTCGCACAGGCGCTTGAGCAGGTAATTCGCGTTCAAAACCGCGTTCGCCGACGCCTCGGGGATGCCCTCCTTGCCAAGCGTCAGCACGTACGCCAGCGCGCGGACGACCACGGTGAAGTTGCCGTAGAAGCTGCGCACCTGGCCGATCGACGCCTCGGGCGTGAAGAACTCGAAGCCCGCCTCGCCTTCGCGCACCAAGGGGCCGGGCAGGAACTTCGCCAGGAACTCCTTGCAGCCGACCGGGCCGGAGCCCGGGCCGCCGCCGCCGTGCGGGGTGGAGAACGTCTTGTGCAGGTTCAGGTGCACGCAGTCGAAGCCCATGTCGCCGGGGCGCACGTGGCCCATGACCGCGTTGAGGTTCGCGCCGTCGTAGTAGCACAGGCCGCCCGCCTCGTGAACGATGCGCGTGATCTCCAGGATGTTCGGGTCGAACAGGCCGAGCGTGTTGGGGTTCGTGAGCATGAGGCCCGCCGTGTCGTCACCCACGGCTTCGCGCAGCGCGTTCAGATCGACGCCGCCCTGGTCGTTTGAGGGCACGGCGACCACGTCGAAGCCGACCATCACGGCCGACGCGGGGTTGGTCCCGTGAGCCGAATCGGGCACGATGATCTTCGTGCGCGCCGCATCGCCGCGCGAGGCGTGGTAGGCGCGAATCAGCTGCAGGCCGGTGAACTCGCCGTGCGCGCCGGCGGCGGGCTGCAGCGTCATGGAATCCATCCCCGCGATCTCGCACAGGACGGACGACGTTTTCGCGATGACCTCGAGGCACCCCTGCGCCGTCGAAGCCGGCTGCAGCGGGTGGATTCCCGTGAACCCGGGAAGCGCGGCTAACTCCTCGTTGATGCGCGGGTTGTATTTCATGGTGCAGGAACCCAGCGGATAGAAGCCGTCGTTGACGCCGTGCGTTTGCTTGGCGAGCTCGGTGTAGTGGCGGCCCAGATCGACCTCGGCGATTTCCGGCAGGCGCGGGGCCTTGGCGCGCGCGGCGGCGCCGAAATCGACGGCGGGGACGTCGCAGGCGGGGATCAGGTCAAGCTTGCGACCGGGCTTGCTGCGTTCGAACAAAAGCTCCATTATGCGAGCACCTCCTTGATGGCGCCGATGAGCGCATCGACGTGCGATTTGGTGTTCAGCTCGGTGCAGCACCACAGGATGCCGCGCTCCGTGGGCAGGCCGCCCAAGATGCCGCGCTGCTCAAGCGCCGCCAGCAGCGCTTCGGCGTCGGTGGGGCAGCTGGTGACGAACTCGTTGAAGTACGCGCCGTCGTTTTGCAGCTCGAAGCCCAGCTCGGCAAGCTCGCCGGCCAGGTAATGCGCGTGCGCGGCGGAATTGCCGGCCACGCGCGCCAGGCCGTCAGGACCGACTGCCGCCAGATACACCGAGGCGGTCATCGCGCACAGCGCCTGGTTCGAGCAGATGTTGCTCGAGGCCTTTTCGCGGCGAATGTGCTGCTCGCGGGCCTGCAGCGTCAGGACGAACGCGCGGTTGCCCGCATCGTCGGCCGTCTCGCCGACGATGCGCCCGGGCAGCTTGCGCATGTTCTTGGATGTGGTGGCCATGTAGCCCAGGTACGGGCCACCGAACGAAAGGGGCATGCCGAGCGGCTGCCCTTCGCCCACGGCAACGTCCGCGCCCAGCGCGGCGGGGCACTCGAGGACGCCGAGGCTTATCGGGTTCGCGCTCATAATGAGCTTCGCGCCCGCCTCGTGGGCGACGGCGGCCAGGGCGGCAACGTCTTCGATGGACCCGAAATAGTTCGGGCTCTGCACCAATACCGATGCGTAGCTGCCGCCCGCCAGCGCGGCGGCCAGTTCGTCCGGCGACGTCGTGAAGCCCTCGGACGCAACCGTCGAAATGGCGATGTCGCGGCTGGCGCAGTAAGTCCCCAGCACCGTTTGCACCTGCGGGTCGACGCCGCCGCACACCACCACGCCCGAGCGCTTGCGCTCCTCGAGCATGATGACGGCCTCGGCGGCCGCGGTCGCGCCGTCATACACCGACGCGTTGCTCACGTCCATGCCGGTCAGCTCGCAAATCTGCGTCTGATATTCGAAGATGCTCTGCAGCACGCCCTGGCTGATCTCGGCCTGATAGGGCGTGTAGGCGGTGACGAACTCCTCTTTCGAGGTGACGGTCTTCACGATGGCCGGGATGTAATGGTTGTACGCGCCGGCGCCGCGGAAGATGCTCTTGAAGCGCGTGTTCTTGTCCGCAAGCTCGCTCACGGCTTCGGCGACTTCCATTTCGGAAAGGCCGGGCGCAAGGTCGAGCTCGTCGATCCTGGCTTCGGCGGGGACGATATCGTACAGCTCGTCGATGCTGCCAAGGCCGCATGCGGCCAAAAGCTCGTCTCGCTGCGCCGGGGTCGCGGGAATGTAGCTACCCATATGCTGTCCTTAGATGGTCGTGGTTGGAGGGTTTCGATGGGCCGAAGGCGCGCTATTCGGCCTCGGAGGCGCAGTGGGCCTCGTAGGCGTCGGCGTCAAGCAGCTCTTCGGTTTCGCCGACGTTCTCCACCTTGATGAACCAGGCGCCGTAAGGGTCCTGGTTGATGGATTCCGGGGCGTCCAGAAGATCCTCGTTGATGGCGCACACGACGCCGCTGACCGGGGAGAACACGTCGGAAACGGCCTTGACGGACTCGACGTCGCCAAAGGCCTCGCCCGCCGTCACCTCGTCGCCCTCTTCGGGCAGGTTGACGAAAACGAGGTCGCCGAGGGCGTTTTGCGCGTAGTCGGTCAGGCCGATGGTCGCCGTGCCGTCCTCAAGCTTGACCCACTCGTGGGATTTCGCGTACTTCAGCTCTGCGGGTGCGGTTGCCATGATGGTTTCCTTTCAGTTCGATGGGTGTCGGCCCCGGCGCTTCGGCCGGGGCGAATTGCTGTGGATGGATGGGGTTGCGAACAGAGGTGCCGGGACGTGCCAAGCGAACGCGGGCGCGTTCCCGGCGGGCTTTAGGCGAGATCGCCTAGCTGCGCTTGTAGAACGGCAGCGGGACGACCTTCGCGCTCACCATGCGGCCGCGGACCTCGACCTCGACCTCGTCGCCTTCGGCCAGCGATCCGTTTTCGACAAGCGCCATGGCGATGGCCTTGTTGACGTAGGGGCACTTGGTGCCGGAAGTCGTGGTGCCCACCTGCGCGCCGTCCTTGAAGACGGGCATGTGCTCGCGGACGATGCCGCGGCCGGTGACCTCGAGGCCGATGCGGGTGCGCGCCGGCGTGCCGGCAGCCACGAGGGCATCTTTGCCGATGAACTCCTCTTTGCCCAGCTTGACGCCGAAGTCCAACCCGGTTTCAAGCGGGGAAACGGTCGCGTCCATCTCGTGGCCGTACAGCGGCATGGCCGCCTCCAGGCGCAGCGTGTCGCGCGCGCCCAAACCGCACGGGATGCAGCCGTACTCTTCGCCGGCTTCACGAAGCGCACGCCACACCGCCGGCGCATCGGCCGCGGCGGTGTAGACCTCATAGCCCAGCTCACCGGTGTAACCGGTGCGCGAGATCATGCATTCGATGCCGTTGATGCTGGCGGAACGCACGGCGGTGTAGTACTTCTCGGGAATCTGGTCGGCGGGCAAAAGCTTCGCGATGATCTCGGGCGCCTTGGGGCCCTGCAGCGCGATCTGGGCCACGGTGTCGGAGATGTCGGCGAACTCGGTGTCGGCAAGGATATGCTTCGACATATATTCGAAGTCCTTGGCACGATTGGCGGCATTGACCACCACAAGGTACGACTCCTCGCCGAACTTGTACACGATGAGGTCGTCCACGCAGCCGCCGTCTTCGTAGCACAGCACGGAATAACGCACGCGCCCGATCGTCATGTTGGTGAAATCGTTGGTGAGCACGTGGTTGAGCGTCGCGAGCGCGCCGGGGCCGCTCACCGCGAACTCGCCCATATGGGACACGTCGAACAAGCCGCATGCCTGTCGGACGGCCATATGCTCGGCGATGACGCCGGTTTCGTACTGCACGGGCAGCAGGTATCCGGCGAAGGGGACGATCTTGCCGCCTTCCTCAACGTGGATATCGTACAGGGGTGTTTTCAGTTCGCTCATGGGTCTCCTCTCGGCTGAAAACGGACAGGGGCGCAGATGTGGTGTGACATCTGCGCCCCTGTCCTTGTGACCTGAGAGATTCTCCGCATGGGCGGATTGCATCTTCGGTGTCGCGCCGGGATGGCGCGTCTTTCCAGGGTTTCGTCGAGCGCCGGTTCTTTTGCCTGAGAGTTCCTGCCTCCCCTTCGGCGCCTCTTTCGCGAGGTCTCTCCCGGTGCCGTCATCCGAAGCTATTCGGTTGTGAACTGGCGCGGTGCGCTGTTTCAACGCTGTAACCGTACCGGGAAAACGAGTCCGACGAGTTGCCGGTCTGTTTCGACCGTGTAAATGATACCGG
>CAVGWX010000093.1:0-8010 GCA_963633085.1 Prevotella sp. CAG:279
GAGGCCGCGAAGTGGGCGCGGGATTGGATCGTGGACAGCTACAAGGACGAGCAGGCCGACGCCTGCGGCAGGTTCGAGGGCTTCGCGTGAGCTGGGGCGGCAACGGCAACGCCGAGCGCAAGCTGCGCGCCAGGCTGCGGGCAGAGGGCAGGCCGTGCCACCTGTGCGGCCAGCCGATAGACTACGGCCTGCCGGCCGGCCACCCGTGGAGCTTCGAGGCAGACCACGTCGTTCCGAGGTCGCGCGGCGGCGCCGCGTTCGACTACGCGAACCTGGACGCGGCGCACCGCATATGCAACCAGCGCAAGGGCAAGGCCATGCCCGGAGACGGCGAGAGAGGGCGCATAGTTCGCACGAGGCTGTTCTGACCGCGAGAGGGCGAGAACGCGCGGCAGGGAGAGCGAGACAAGGCGAGAGAGGGGCGCAGCTGCTTCGGCGGCGCGCCCTTCCTGCGTTCGGGGGGGGCGTCGCCCCTCCCCCGGGGTCGATGGCGCGCCTCCGCTGCCAGGACCGATATCCCCCCGCCCTGCGCCCCATGCCCCGGGAAGGCCCCGAATCTCACGCCCCTGGCATGATTATCCGCGACGAAAGGGGCGCGGATGAGCCAGAGCCAGGTAAGCTTCAACGATTACGAGGGCTTCGTCGAGAAGTTCAAGCCAAAGAAGACCACGGACGATTGCTACACGCCGCCCGAGGTCTACCAAGTCGTGCTCGACTACTGCGCCGAGCGCTGGGGCATCGACCCCGATACCGCCGTGCGCCCGTTCTGGCCCGGCGGCGATTACGAGGCGTTCGACTACCCCGAGGGCTGCACCGTCATCGACAACCCGCCTTTCTCCATCCTCGCGAGAATCCAATCCTTCTACATCGAGCGCGGCATCCGCTTCTTCCTGTTCGCGCCCGCGCTCACCTGCCTGTCCTCCTTCAAGGTGGTCATGCAGGTCGACCACATCGTCTGCAACGCCGATATCGAGTACGCCAACGGCGCGAAGGTGCGGACTGGCTTCATCACGAACCTCGAGGAGAGCATCGTTCTCGAGTCCGACCCGGTGCTCGGCGAGGCGGTGAACGCGACCTGCAGGGAGCTGGCGAAGGCCAAGAAGAAGACGGTCACGAAGTACCAGCTCCCGAACAGCGTGCTGACGGCGGCGCGGTGCCAATGGCTGGCCGCTCACGGCGAGCCGTTCAAGGTGCGCCGCGAGGACTGCTGCGCCATAACCAGGCTCGACGGGATGCCGAAGGGCAAGGGCATCTTCGGCGGCGCTCTGCTGCTGTCAGAGCGTGCAGCGGCAGAGCGTGCAGCGGCAGAGGTCTATCTCCTGTCCGAGCGCGAGGAGCGGCTGCAGGCAATGCTGGGGGTCGAGTCATGCTAGAGATGCCGGCGGACATAGCCGCAGACGAGTACCAGGCCGAGGTCTGGCGCAGCGTCACCGCATCCGGGCGCTTCGGCGAGGAGGACGCGCCGAACATCGCGCTCCTGTGCTTTTGGCACGCCGTGGCGCGCGCCGCGAAGGCCGCGATGACCAAGGGCAAGAGCGTCAAGGTGCTAGACCAGGTGGGCTACAAGCCCATCAAGGCCAAGAACGGGAAATACGCCTACCTCGAGCGCCCCCACCCCGCCGTGACCGTGCTCAAGCAGGCCACCGCCGAGATACGCGCGCTCAACGAGTCGCTGGGACTCTCGCGCAAGGCGTCCGCCCCCTCCAAGCAGGCCGAGGCCCCCAAGGGCAAGGGCGCTGAGGTGCTGACGCTCATGTTCGCCGACCGCGAGCGCAAGGCCAAGGGCGCATGACGCGGGCGAGGCAGGAGCCGACGTACCAGGCCAACGTGCCCGCCGACCTCTCGGGTGACGGGGACATGGCGTGCAAGCTGGCGGCGGCGTACTTCGGCGATCCGATGCCCTGGCAGCGCTACCTTCTGCGCGTGATGCTCGCCAGGGACGCGAACGACAGGTACGCCGCAGATTCGCTCGCCATCGAGGTGCCGCGCCAGAACGGCAAGAGCTGGGACGTGCGCGCCCGGTGCTTCTACGGCGCGCTCAACGGCGAGAAGATACTCTACACGTGCCAGCACGGGGACACGTCCGACCAGATGTTCCAGGAGCTGTCCCGCCCGTTCGAGGACGAGGAGGAGACGGCGCTGCACGACCTGCTGGAAGCCGTGCGCAAGACGAACGGCCAGCAGGCCATACGGCTCAAGAACGGCGGCCTCATCCGCTTCACGACGCGCACCAAGTCGCTCGCGCGCGGCAAGACCTACGACGTGCTCATCTACGACGAGGCCCAGGAGCTGACCGAGGAGGAGCAGGCCGCGTCGCTGCCCGCCATATCGGCAAGCCCGATGAAGAACCCGCAGACCATCTACCTCGGCACATCGCCGGAACCCGAGAACGCGGGCCTGGTGTTCGCCAGCATGCACGACAGGGTGCACGCAGGCGAGTCCGACATGGCGTGGGTCGAGTGGTCGGCGAGCGAGATCGGGGACGTGGCCGACGAGGCGCGTTGGCACGAGTGCAACCCGTCGCTGGGCAGCGTGCTGAACATCGAGGCGATACGCGCCGAAAGCAAGCAGATGGCCCCGGACGTGTTCGCCCGAGAGCGCCTGGGATGGTGGGCGCCGCGCGGCAAGGCGGGCATCTACGCGCTAGACGCCGCCGAGTGGGCGGCGTGCGAGGCGGATGGGCCGATGGAGGGCGGCAAGCTGGCGTTCGGGGTCAAGTACTCCCAGGACGGATCGCGCGTGGCCGTGTCGTGGGCGCTCGCAGAGCAAGGCGGCGGCTCCTATGTGGAGCTGTACGACGTGGCCGGCACCCACGGCGGCGCGGCGCAGCTTGCCGACATGCTGCTGCGCAACCGCGACGAGATAGCGAGCGTCTGCATCGACGGCAAGTCGGGCGCGGACGCGCTCAGGCGCAGGCTGCTCGACGGGCGCTTCCCGGCGAGGGCCATATCGATGGGCACGCCCGCGATCGTCCAGGCGGCGGCGTCCATGCTCGCCGACGAGGTAGGCGGCGGCACGCTGTCGCACATCGCCTCGCCCGCGCTCGACGATTCCGCCGCCAAGTCGCTCAAGCGCGACATCGGGCGCGACGGCTGGGGCTTCGCCGACGGCCCCGAATCGACCGCCCT
Organism: Prevotella sp. CAG:279; assembly: GCA_963633085.1. GTDB lineage: Bacteria > Actinomycetota > Coriobacteriia > Coriobacteriales > Eggerthellaceae > Senegalimassilia. The sequence continues at coordinate 3,129 of CAVGWX010000093.1, forward strand.
GCCGATAGAATCCGCCTCGCTCGCCCTGTGGGCCGCGAGGAGCACGAGGAGAGACCCGCGAAGGGAACAGGAGGCAAGCTTTTAGATGGCAAGGATAAACATGGAGCTGGCGGGGCAGGTGGCCGCTGCCGCCGGCCTGCTGGACGAGGACCGCGCCACCGTGCGCGACCTCATGGACACGTGGAGGGTTCACCGCGCCGGAAACGTCGAGCGCGACGACTACTACCTGGGGCACGTGCGCGTGAAGGATCTGGGCATCGCCATGCCCAAGGACCTCGCGAAGCGCATCGACCCCCGCGTGGACTGGCCGCGCAAGGCCGTGCACGCGCTGGCCGACCGCTCCATCTTCAACGGCTTCACCTGCGATGACGAGGGCACCGGCGCGAAGCTGCGCGCGGTGTGCGAGGCGAACCAGCTCGAGCGGCTGTACCGCAAGAACCTCATCGGCGAGTTGAAGCATTGCTGCGGCTTCTGGACGGTCACCGATGCGGGGGACGGCACGCCGGTCGTATCGGCCTACCCCGCCACCGCCGCATCGGCCCTGTGGGACGATGCCCAGAAGTCCATCAAGGCCGGCCTCGTGGTGGCCGAGTCGAAGAAGATGCCGGGGGACTCCGAGCGCGTGCCGACCGTCGTGCACCTGCTCACCGCCGACAGCCTGGTCGTGCTCACGCGCTCCGGCGGCTCGTGGGCCGCAGAGTACCGCGAGCACTCCATGGGGCGCTGCCTCATGGAGCCGATGGCGCACGGCGCGACGCTCGAGCGCCCGTTCGGCGTGAGCCGCATCACGCGCTCGGTCATGAGCATCACCGACGATGCCATCCGCCAGCGCGCCCGCATGGAGGTGGCCGCAGAGGCCGCGACGCTGCCGCAGACGTGGCTGCTGGGCACCTACAAGCGCATCATCAACGACGGCAACAAGTACGACGCGAGCATGGGCGCGGTCAACGAGGTCACGAAAGACCCGGACGGGGACAGCCCGTCCATCTGGCAGTCCTCGCAGCTGCAGATGGCGCCGCTCACCGAGTACCTGCGCCAGCTAGCGTGCCAGATGTCGGCGGTGACCAACGTGCCCGTGTCGTTCTTCGGCGTGTCCAACGACAACCCCTCGTCCTCCGACGCGATAGCCGCGTCGCTCGAGCCTCTGGTCATCGACGCCAAGAACCTCAACCGCGACAACGGCGCGGCCCTGCGCAACGTGGCGTACATGGCCCTCGCCGTGCTCAACGGCACCGACTACGCGACCGAGCGAGACGCGGGGCACAACATCAACCCGCGCTTCCTCTCCCCCGCCTACCCGTCGACCGTGAGCCTGTCCGACGCGCTGCTCAAGCAGGTGCAGGCGCTGCCGAAGCTGGCCAACTCCACGGTGGCATACGAGCTGCTGGACTACACGGACGAGCAGATACAGCGCATCGAGTCGGACGCGAAGAAGGCGCAGGCGGGCGCGGCCATCGCGTCCCTGTTCGCACCGAAGGGGGACAGCGCGGATGGCGGAGGTACCGACTAGCCTGCTCGACGAGCTGACAGCCGAGGTCAACGCGCTGGCTGGCGACGCCCAGCAGAAGGCAGGCGACGCCCTTGCCTCCATCCTGGCAGACTGGGAGCGAAACGGCGGCGGCGATATAGCCGCACTGCGCGAGAAGGCGTACGAGGCCATCGAGAGCGTTCTGGCCTACTACGCCGACACCTGCGCGGCGGCAAGGGCTGCGGAATACTACGACGCGGTGCGCGCGGCGCAGGGCTTCCCCGGCTCATACAGCGCGGTGGCCGAGTCCCTGCGCGACCCCGATGCGACGCTAGACGCGGTGCGATACTTCGTCGGCAAGGTATCCGACGGCAAGGCCCAAGCGTTCACGTCCCTGTGCCTGACGAGGGTCGACGAGGAGACGAGGCGCGCCGCTAACAGGTGCGTCGCATACAACGCGACCAAAGACCCGGCGAAGCCGCGCTACGGTCGCGTGCCTCGCGGCGAGACGTGCGGCTTCTGCCTGATGCTCGCGTCGTTCGGTTTCTACGCCAAGACCATCGAGGCGGCCGAGCATTCCCACGCCCATTGCGACTGCCGCATCGTGCCCGGCTACACCGGCAAGACAACCGTCAAGGGATACGACCCCGACGGGATGTACCAGCGCTACAACAGCTGCCTCTCCGCGCTCGGCGGCAGGAACGGCCTGCGCGCCGACTGGGAGGCGCTGCCGGAGGGGGAACGCGCCGCCTACGTGGAGGCTCGCGGAGGCAACAGCAAGGCGTTCGAAGCCTACGCCAGGAAGCGCATGGCGGCCGAGATCGAGACGAGAGACCCGAAGTGGTACAAGACGGGAGAAAACCCGGGGATAACGAAGGAAAAAGGAGCCAAGCCTCTGCCCAAAGAGGAGGACGTATGCGAGCACCTATCGAACAACGGTTTCGCCGTTGAGTTCTTGAAAGAAATCAACAAAACAGGCGTAAAAACCCCGGATGCCAAACTCTGCGGCTTGAAATGGGAGTTCAAAATTCCCGATGGCTATGCCGGCGAATACACTGTGCGAAACCAATTCAAAAAAGCCATGGGGAAGGGTACGGATAGGCTTCTCATATCGTGCACGGAGAACCATGCTCCATCGGGAGATGTCGAAAAAATAGTAAGGAAGCTCTTTGATGAAGGCGAGTACGAATATATATCCGAAGTCATCGTAATGGGAGACGATGGTTCTCTGAGAAGGATGAAGCGACTATAAAAGGGCGCCCAGACACCCGTGCATAAAACCCGGGTAGGAATCGCCCTAAAACCATTATAACAAGCCAGCCGCCCACGGGCGGCTTTTTTCATGCCCGAAAACGCCGAACCGGGCAAATCTCACGCGCGTGAAATGATTCAAGGGAGGGGCCGCACGGCCCCGAGAACACCCGAGAAGCAGACGGGCCGCACGGCCTGTCGGATGGTGCCGCACGGCACCGGGAAGGACGCGACATGGCAGACCAGCCGGAGAACGGGCCGGAAGAGGGCGCAGGGACCGAGCCGGGCGGCGAACCCGACTACAAGGCGCTCTACGAGGCCGAGAAGGCGCACTCACGCAAGTGGGAGAAGCAGGCCAAGGCGAACAAGGACGCGGCGGCGGCGCTCGACAAGGCCGAGCAGGGCCGCAAGACCGCCGACGAGCAGGTGGCCGAGCTTATCGCGAAGCTAGAGGCCAAGGAGAAGGCCGAGGCGCGCGCCAATGTGGCCGCCAAGGTCGCGAAGGAGAAGGGCGTTCCCGCCGAGCTGCTGGTCGGCGAGGACGAGGAGAGCATGGCCGAATGGGCCGACAAGATGCTCGCCGCCTTCAAGAAGCAGACAGCGCCGTCCGTGGAGAAGCCCGGGAGCTTCGCCAACGGGGACGGCAAGGGAAACAGCGAGCTGCGCGACTACGTGAAGCAGCTCCTCAAGTAGAAAGGCCTGAGAATGGCAAACACCACCGCGAAGATCGCGCTCCCCACGAGCGTCATCACCGAGGTCCTGAACAAGGCGAAGGACACCTCCACCATCGCGACGCTCTCCCCGAGCACCCCGCAGAAGTTCGCGAACACCACCTACCTGGTGTTCAACCCGAGCGCAGAGGCCGAGGTCGTGGCCGAGGGAGGCAAGAAGTCGGCTTACGAGCTGTCCACCTCCCCCGTCGAGGCCAAGCGCGTCAAGATCGTGACCACCACGCGCGTCTCCAACGAGCTGAAGTGGGCCGACGAGGACAACCAGCTGGAGATCGTGAGCAACATCGTGCTCGACCAGGCGCAGGCCATCGGCCGCGCGCTGGACTACGTTGTCTACCACGCCATCAACCCCAAGACGGGCCTCGCCCTCGAGGGCTACACGTCCCTCGTATCCGGCGCGAACTCCGTCACCCACGGAACCTCCGTGGTCGATGACATCGACGCGCTGACCGACGCCCTCATCGATTACGACATCAACGGCTTCGCGCTGTCCCGCAGCTTCGCGTCCGACCTGCGCAAGCAGCGCGTGCCCTCCACCGGCCAGCGCCTCTATCCCGAGATCCCGCTGTCGCTGAACGCCGGCACCCTCGATGGCATCCCCGCCGCCGTCTCCGGCACCGTCAACGGCCGCCTGGCCAAGACCGCGACCGGCGTGCTCGGCATCATGGGCGACTTCGCCACCATCAAGTGGGGCATGTGCCGCGACGCGTTCTCCGAGGTCATCGAGTTCGGCGACCCCGACAACACCGGCCAGGACCTCAAGGGCGCGAACCAGGTCGCGTACCGCACCGAGGCCGTGCTCGCATACGCGCTGCTCGACCCCAAGGCGTTCGCCGTCCTGAAGAGCGCCTAGGAGGCTGACATGGCTGAGCTGGTGCAAAAGTTCGTGGTCGAGCGGGACGCGTCCAAGGCATCCCCCATCCTGCCCGCGCGCTGCGTGCTCGTGGGAGAGGACGGCGAGCCGCTGCCGCTCGGCGCGAAGGCGAAGAACCCCGGCGCGAAGGCCACCGTGGCCAAGGTCATCGACGCGCTGGTGGAAGCCGGCCTCATGGAGGCCGAGTAGCCATGGCCTACGCGACCGTCGAGGACTACGCGAGGCGCTACGGCGAGCCGGGAGACGAGGACAGGTGCGCGGCGCTCCTGAACGACGCGAGCGACCTTATGCTCGCCGCCTACGAGGAGCGCATAGGCGCGTACGCCGAGGGCGATGTCCCGGCGTACGACCGCTCGGCCCAGGCCGTGTGCTGCCTGCTCGTCAACCGCGTCCTCGCGGCCCCGTCCTCGATGGTGGGCGCGACCCAGTACAGCCAGGGCGCGGGCGGCTACACCGCCTCCGTGACCTACGGCTCGGCGCTCGGCGAGATGTACCTGGGGAAAAGCGACCTCAAGCGGCTCGGCCTCGTCGGCCAGTCGCTCTCGGCGCTCTCCCCCA
>CAVGWX010000094.1:0-7980 GCA_963633085.1 Prevotella sp. CAG:279
ACGTCCAGCGGTCCCGCGCCGATGCCGTACATGAGCGGCTGCGCGCCGTTCATGGCGGCGAGCGAAACGTAGCCGGCGATGCCGGGGATGTCGGGCCACGGAACGTCGGAGAGCATCTCGGCCTTGCCCATGGTCCAGCGAATCCCCTGGTCGAACAGAAGCCCCGCCGTCACCAAAGCGGCCGCCGAATGCGCCAGCACCTCGTCGAGGGCCGCCTTGCCCTGCGGGGTGACGGCGTACACGCCGCGGTTGACGAGCGTGTGCTCGGGACGCTCGCTGATCGCCACCACCGACGCGCCGGGGTCAAGCGCGCGCACGCGAGCGTCCACCGCCTCCAGAATGTACTCGTCGCCGAAGTTCCCCATGCCGTAATAGCCGAACGTGGCCACGATGGCGCGCGGGCGATCGGTGCCGGCGTCGATCGTGTGGCCGGAAATCGCGCGCGCCAAGGCGGCGTCGATCACGTCCTCCAGCATGTCGCGCTGCTCGATATCGCTCGGCGCGCAAGGCTCGTCCTCGACCGAAAGCGCCTCCATGCACGCGTCGAGCGCCGCCGCGGCGCCTTCGAAGGCGCACACCCGGTCGTGATGGTGCAGCGTGGGAACCTGGCCGATCGAGATGACGGCGGCGCCGTCTTCGAGCGCCAGGGCGACCAGCCCGTCAAGCTCGTCGAGTTCGTCGCGCGCGTGCTTGCCCGCCTCGCCGAACAGCACCACCGCGCGGCTCGAGCGCAGGGCGTACACGAGCGCCGAGCGCTGCGCGCCCACGTGCTCGTAGCCGTCCCAGCCCCGCCCCGCATGCCGGATGGCGAAAGGCGCCTTTTCCTTCGCGCAGCGGGAGCGCAGCTTGTCGACGAACGCGCGGCGGTCGGGCGTTTCGTCCTGCAGCAGCAAAACGCCCGGGGCGCAGGCGATGGTGTTGGCAAGGGGCGTGCACGCCCACGCGCGGTCAGCCAGGGGCGGCACCTCGATGACCTTTGCCTGGGAAAGGCCCGAAAGCTGCGTTTTCGCGCCCGCGCTGAAGGAGAGGGCGAAGTCCAGCGGGCGGCCCTTCGCATCAAGGTCGCACGCAGCGGCCGCCTGGGCCTGCGTCGCGCACGCGGCGCCGAGGGCCGTTTCCTTCGGAAGGGCCCCATCGATGCCGAGCGGGCTTACCCCGTCGGCGAGCAGCAGGCAATCCAAACGCTGCACGGCGAAGAAGCGTGCGAGCTTCGCGACGTCCATGCACCCTTCGCCGTCGACCAAAAACGGGTGCAGCTGCGGCGTGAACAGCATGACCGTGTGCCCGCACGCCTCCAGCGCCTCCTTGATGCGCCAGGAAAACGAGCAGAACCCCTGATGCGGATCGGCGACGAGCGCGATCCGGTAATAACGAGCCGACCCACTCACGCGGTGACCCCTCCCCTTATTTGCAAAGCGAATAAACCATAGATGCCATCGAGGCGCGCCAGGCCGTGTTCTGCGGGTTGAGGTAATCGACGCCGTTGACGCGCACGCCCGAGATCAGGCCCGCATCCACGGCCCAGCCCATCACGTCGCGGGCCCACGGCGACACCGCGCTCGCGTCGACCTTTTCGTCCAGAAGCGCGCAATCGGTTTCGGTGTCCATGTTCAGCACCAGGGCCGCATAGCGTTCGAACATCTTCGCGAGCTCCTCGCGCGTCACCGAGTTGTCCGGTTTGAACAGGCGATATTCGCCATCGGCGTCCTGGTAGCCGTTCACCACGCCCACCGATCGCGCCCAGCGGATGGCCGCAGCGTAGTAATCGTCGGCGTCAACGTCCTCGAAATCCTCGGCCTCGACGGCAGGTTCGCCCGCCAGGCGCCACAGGATGGTCGCCACCTGGCCGCGCGTGATGTCGTCGTAGGGCCCGAACAGGTTGGTTCCCGAATAGTTGCCCATAATGCCGTTGTAGTTCACGTACTGGTACACACCCGAGGTGACGTACCAGTCGGACAGCGACACGTCGCCGGCGGCGACCTCGAAGTTCACGTCCACCAGGCCGACCACGCCGTCGACGACCCCATCGCTGGCGGCCTGCCACACGTTATACTGGCCAGCGTACGCGCAGGAATCGTTGTACTGCGCAACCCAGCGGTCCCACTGGTTGAACGCCTTGTCGGTGAGGTATTTGCTCCACCAGGTGAGGTTCGCGTACACGCCCGGGGTGTAGCCGGCCTTCTCCACGGCGTTGCAGAAGACGGTGGCGATGCTCGCCAGCTTGGCGGCGTTTTCGGTGCTCGCCATGGAGGATTCCTCCAGGTCCAGATACACCGGGTAGGACGGGGTGTGGCCCTTGAGCAGGCGCAGCACGTGCGCCGCCTCGCTCTTCGCCATTTCATCGTTTTCCGCATAGGAATACAGGTACACGCCGTAGGGGATGCCCAAGCGCTCGCATTGCGTCACGTTGTAAAGCCAGTACTCGTCGTCCTGGTCGGTGTAGTCGTCCCCGTAGCCGCAGCGGATGATGGCGAAATCGACGCCGCTGTTCTTCACGGCCTGCCAATTGATGCTGTGGTTGTGCTCGCTGACGTCGATGCCCTTGCGCACGGCGTTCGGGATGACGCCGCCGCTTTCGTTCAGAAAGCCGTTCACGCTGCGCGACCAGGCGCTGCCCAGCGACAGGTCGGCCGCAAGCTGGGATTCGCCGCCGGAAGCCGAAACCAGATCGGCGGCGTCGAGCAGCTGGCCGTCGCAATAGCGCCAGCTGTTCTCCGTGCGGGCGGCGCCGTCGGAGCTGCTGGAGCCGTCGGCGTCCGCCTGCGCGAACGCAAGCGACGGCAGGGCCGCAAGCGCGATGCAGATCGCGGCGAGCGCAGCCATCAGCACCGCCGATGCACGCCTTGTCATAGAGTTCACGCTCATGAAGAAACCTCCTTTATCGCAGACGCGCCGCGCGGGCGGGCGTCAAAGCCAACCGTATTGTCCCAAATATCGCCGGGCGCGACGGGAAGAACCGCCAAGCCGGCGATGAGCGGCAGGGCCGCAGCTATGGGCATGATGTAGCGCAAATGGCCGTTGAGCGGACCCAAAAGCACCGTCGCAAGCAGCACGGCGAAGGGAACCGCGCACAAAAGAGCGCACCACCGGCGCCGCGCCGTCGCATACGCGCACACCGCGAGCAGGGCCAGCACGTACAGCGCCGGCGAGAACATCACGCGCACGAGGGGCACCGACAGCATGCCCACCAGCGCATCTTCCATCGCTTCGCGCACCGGCTCGGGCGAGACGTAGTGCACGTCGAACGATTGGTTGATGGGCAGCCCCTGAATATACAGAGGGAACACCGGCCTGTCCATATCCTGGCCGATGATGGCGAACGGGTAGAAGTACGCGTAGGTGTTCGCCACCGTGGCCCGCACGTACACGCCGGGATGCGCCGCGCCCATCTGCGCCCACGCTGCGAAGCAGGCTTCGCGCTGCTCGGCGGTCATGTTGCCCTTGGGTGCGCGCATGGCCTCCTTCACCGGGTCGGAAAGGTCGGGGTTGTACAGGCTGGCCAGCTGGTCGGCGGGAAGCACCGCGTCGATGGCCGCGTATTGCTCGTCGGTCACCTCGTCGGGGCATTCCGCGAAGTAGCGCGCGGTCTGCTGCAGGGGGACCGACAGCATCTCCTTGTCTTCCCGCACGTCGATGCCGAGCGCCGGCCACGCAACGCGCGTGATGCCCGCCCACGAAAGCACCACCACGCAAAGGACCGCGAGCGCCGGGGCGGCGGCGCGGACGCGGGAGCGCATGCTCGATCCGGCCGTTTGGGCGGCGGGGTGCGCGGCCGCGACGGGCGCAGTCGCCGCACGAGGTGCCTTGCACGCAGGTGCCTGCGTCGGCCGGCAGCGAAGCGCCGAGAAGACGGCGAGCGCAGCCGCGGCTGCCGCCGCGAGGTAGACGCCGTTGTTGCGGGCGAGCATGAGCACGATCGACGCGAGCGCGAACAGCGCCCATTCCCGCGCCCGAGGGGCCTCGCCGCCTGCGCCGCGGCCTTGCGCGCCGACTTCCCGCCCGCAGCCGCATACGTCGGCAAACGAGAGCGCGAACAGGCAGAACAGGCCGTTGAACAGGGTATCCTTGAAGGCAGCCTGCGCGAACGCGCCCCACATAGGGCACAGGCAGAAAAACAGCAGCGCCGCCCAGACGACCCAGCGGGGGACGCGCCAGACGATCAGCTTGCGCACCACGAGCGCGAAGGAGGCCGCGCACACGAGATACTGGAGCGCAACGATCAAAAACAGGCCGAAGTTGTCCGACCACACGCTGCGGCCGATCGTCATCAGCCCCGCATAGAGGGCGTTCATCGCGACGGGGTGATGGTTCTCGAGCGGCGCGTCGGTGAGGAACTGGTTCACCGATCGCACGCCGTCCCAGGGAAGCGATCCGGGGAAGTACGCCAGCCAATAGGGCAGCCAGGTAAGCACGATCGCCGCAAAGCACAGGACGAACGGGTGGCGCCCAAGCGCGCCGCCGACGGTCTTCCCGCCCCTGTCCATCAGGCGGAACAGCGCCAGCAGGCAGACGAACAAGACGGCGAGCACGCCCGCGAAGGCCGCCACGCCCACCGCAGGCGAGGGAAACAGCGGGTCGATGCCGCCCGCTTCCCGCCCCCGGTAAAACGACCATCCAACCAGCCAGGCAAGCGAGATGAAGGCGGAAAGAACGGCCGCGGCCGCGCGCAGCGACGCATCGCCGGCAACCAGCCGGCCGATCGCCCCCGCTTCCCCGCGCACCCGCATCTGCTCCTCCTCCGTAAACGATATCCCCCCATTATCCTCCCGCGAGGCGTCGAGCCCGGGCGCGGCCACCCGCTTCCGGCAAACCCCCATAGGGCAAGGACGCGCCGCGGGCCCTTCCGCCGCGCCCGCGTCGACCGGGCCGCCCGCCACGGCCCGCATCGCCACGCCGCCAGCCACCACCAGCCCACGCCGCCCCCGCGCCCCCTCCCCCATTCTGCGCTTTTCGTGCGGTCAGGGGCCGCGCATCCGGATGCGGTAAAATGAGGCTTCGCTTAAAGGCAACCCGCCTGCATGGCGCAACAGACACGAGGAGCTTATGGCGCAAACGTCAACGTTCAAAGGCAACTTGAAGCGCAACTGGTTCACCATCACGTCGCTGGTGACGAAGGACTTCAAGCTCAAATACCGCCGCAGCCTGCTCGGCGTGCTGTGGTCGGTCCTCAACCCCCTGCTCATGATGTGCGTTCTGGCCGCCGTCTTCACCAACGTGCTGAAATTCGGCGACGTCGAGAACTTCCCCATGTACCTGATCCTGGGCAACGTGCTGTTCTCCCTGATGGCCGACTCCACCGGCGGCGCCATGACGTCCATCTTGGAATCGGCGCCGCTCATCAAGAAGATCCGCGTCTCGAAGATGATCTTCCCCTTGGAAAAGGTGCTGTTCCAGCTGGTCAACTTCGCCATATCGCTCGTGGCGGTCGTCATCGTCATGGTGTTCTTCCGCATCGCCCCCACCGTTTATCTGCTGGCCATGCCCATCCTGCTCATCTACATGCTGCTGTTCTGCGCGGGCCTAGGCATGCTGCTGTCGGCGCTGGCGGTGTTCTTCCGCGACGTGTGCCACCTGTGGGGCGTCGTCATCACCGCCTGGACCTACGCCACGCCGCTGTTCTATCCCATGAGCCTTTTGCCCGACTGGATGCAGAAGGCCGAGGCGTTCAACCCGATGTACCACTACGTCACCTACTTCCGCGACATCGCCATGTACGGGCAGTGGCCCGGCATGCGCGAGAACCTGGTGTGCCTCGCCATCGCGCTCATCACGTTCGCCGTCGGCTTCTTCGTGTTCAAGCGCACGGAGAAGAAGTTCATCCTCTACGTATAGGCGGTTCGCATGCCTGAAAACGTCAACACCACGCCGCTGGAAATGCAGGCTTCCGAAGAGGAAGCCGCCCCCGACAACCGTGCGCCCATGGTCGAGGTCGACCACGTTTCCATGATCTTCAACATGGCGAACCAGCAGCTCAACAGCCTGAAGGAATACGCCATCGCGCTGGCACGCCGGGAGCTTATGTTCAAGGAGTTCCGCGCGCTCGACGACGTTTCGTTCACCGTGCGCAAGGGCGACGTGTTCGGCATCCTGGGCACCAACGGCTCGGGCAAGTCCACCATGCTCAAGATCATCGCGGGCGTGCTGGAGCCGTCGAAGGGCAGCTGCTCCATCCACGGCAACATCGCCCCGCTCATCGAGCTGGGCGCGGGCTTCGACATGGAGCTGACCGCGCGCGAGAACATCTACCTCAACGGCGCGCTTCTGGGCTACTCGCGCAAGTTCATCGACCAGCACTTCGACGAGATCGTCGAGTTCGCCGAGATCGAGAAGTTCTTGGACATGCCCATGAAGAACTACTCGTCGGGCATGGTGGCGCGCATCGCCTTCGCCATCGCGACCATCATCGTGCCGGAAATCCTCATCGTCGACGAGGTGCTTTCCGTCGGCGACTTCATGTTCCAGCAGAAGTGCGAGCGCCGCATCACCAAGCTCATCAAGGAATACGGCGTCACCGTGCTCATCGTGTCGCACAACAACGACCAGATCGAGCGCCTGTGCAACAAGGCCATCTGGATCGAGAAGGGCCACACCCGCATGATCGGCGACGCGGCGGAGGTATGCCGCACCTATCGCGTGCTGGGCGGGCACATCGGCAGCGCCGAGGCCGAGCAGCGCGTGTTCGGCATGCTGAACAGCAAGACGCGCGTGCCGGCGAGCCTGATCGACTCCATCAGCGGCGAGACGCGCTACGGCACCGCGGCCAAGCTGGTCGAGGAATGCGAGTTCGAAACGGGCGGAGTCGCCATCGTGGCCCCGGGAGAGCACGCGTCGCCGTGTTTGGCGACGGCGGGCCTGTCGGGCATCCTGGACGCCGCCGTGCTGCTGGCGAAGCCGGAAACCTTGGGCGACGTGACGGCGCAGGAGCTCAAGCAGCTCAAGCCGAGCCGCGTGCTGCTCGTGGGAGACGAGGACACCGTTTCGGCAAGCGCCGAAGAGGCCGTCCGGGAAGCGTGCCCGAACGCCGAGGTCGAGCGCATCGGCGGGGCGACGCCCACGCAGGTTGCCAACGGGATCTACCGCTACGGGTTGGCAGCGGGTAGCGAGGCGGCTGGCACGACCGCCGTAGCCGGCGAAAGCGGAGCAAACGGCGCGACCGCCGCGAGCGGACCGGTCGCGCCAGCGGCCTGGGGGCGCACCGCCATCATCACCTACGACGGCTGCACGGGCGACCTCATCTCGTTCTCGCCCTACCTGTTCCAGAAGCACGTGCCGGTGTTCTTCGTGCCCGAGTTCGGCACCGTCGATGCGGACACGGCGTCGATCATCCGCTCCGGCGCGTTCGACACCCTGCTGGTGCTCGGCGGCGACGTGCATGTGCCCGAGGCGTTTCTGGAGGAGTGCCGCGGCGCGGGCATCCGCTGCGAGCGCGTGTGCGGGGACGGCCCGTACAACGCCAACGAGCTGATCAACGGCATCATCGCCAGCCGCAACGACTTCGACGGCATCGACATCGAGCGCCTGATCGTCACGTCGGTCTGGAACCCCTACGACGCGTTCGCCGCCGCTGCATACGCCGGCAAGACGAGTTCCGCATTCTTGCTCGAGGACACGCAGGACCTGGACAGCGTGTCGCACGCGCTGGCATATATCGGCAAGCAGGAAGGCGCCGTGAAGCACCTCACCTTCCTCGGCGACGCCATGCGCTTCGGCAAGCTCGACAAGAAGATCCTCGGCAAGGCGGTCATCGAGGCCCTCGGCGACGATGCGCCCGAGATCGACGAGGACGATGAGGAATTCGGCGGCGAAGAAGGATCGTCGAAGGACAAGAGCAAGAAGAAGTCGTCCAAGGGCAAGACCACAAGCAAAAAAGCCCAGTAGGGGCGCCCAAAAGCTCGCGGGTAAATCCGGATCGCCATCCCGGGAAGGCAGCGCTCGAGAGGCGCCGGCCATGCGTTAATTGGCTGCCCGAGCAGCGGGCGT
>CAVGWX010000095.1:0-7965 GCA_963633085.1 Prevotella sp. CAG:279
TCAACGGCATTCCGTGGGCCCAGCCGGTCGCCGACATCCTCTCGATCGCGCTCGTCGCGGCGTTCTCGATCGTGACGAGTAGGCAAAAGCTTATGAGCTACAGCGCACGAGCGGTGGCTGCATAAAACAGCTTTGGCATCATAAGCGTCCGCTGTTCGGGCAGCAAATTAGCTGAGCGAATCGCACAGATACCGCCATGCGACCATCTTGAAGAGCGGCCGCATCTGCACTAAACGTAGAGGTGAGAGCAGTCGGGCGCAAGGCCCCTTCAACGGAAAGTTGTCGCTTGGCTCAGGGTTCTCTAAGGCCAAAGCAAGTACTGTTATTGGCATAGAAACCACGAGCCAAGGAGGCCATCATGAGCGAGAACAAGAACCTGACCGCAGAGGCCAAGCACCTGAACGACAAGGAGCTCTCCGAGGTCGCCGGCGCCGTTGACGGCGGGCATATAAACTACACCGTCAGCAACATCTACATCAGCCAGTCTGAATACTGCGGCACGGAAAACAACATGACTCACACGATCACCTACCGTCCCTGCCCGCGTTGCGGCAAGCCCATGCACACCGCGTGGTACAACACAAAGTGGTACTGCGACCCCTGCGACTTCAGCGAGTACCACCCGCGCGAGGAGACCTGGAAACTCTCCAAAGAGGCCCTCATCGCCGCCGCCCGTTAAACGGCACGCCACACGCTGCCCGTCCCCGTTTTACGCGGAGGCGGGCAGCGTCGTTTTATGCGGAGGCAGTCAACGTCACGACCACGTTGTTGAGACCGAGCGCGTATTGGTACTCCACGCCGCGCCGCCCATGGCACCCCAGGTCCACACGATGCACAGCGCGAACAGCGCGGCGAACAAGCCCGATTGCGCCCCTTTACTGCTCGACGGTCAGGATATCGGTGAAGCCCGTGGCGTCGAGGACGTCGGCGATGTACACGTTGGGATGGCGGAGCGTAAGGGCGCTGCCGATCTTGGCCAGCTCCTTGTGCGCATAGAGGAACACGCGCAGGCCGGTGCTGGAAACGTACTGCGTATCGGTGAGGTCGATGGCCAGGCTCGTGACGCCCGGCAGGTTCTCGCGCAGGTAGCTCTCGAGCTCGGGCGACGTGTTCGCGTCCAAGCGACCCGAGAGCACCACTTCCAAAGCCTCGCCGTTCTTGGTTCCGCCGATTTCCATGGAGTGTCCCTTCTTTAGGCCGTTGCAGTTACTTATACAAATCGCTTCGTCATGCGCAGGATGTTTCGTCCGTCAGTACGCGTGTAGCGCAGGTCGTCCATGTACGTGCGCATGAGCAGGATCCCCAGGCCGCCCTTGCGCTCGTCGTCGGTGGGGTCGACCTTTTTGGCCTCGTGCGCGAGCGGGTCGTAGGCGATGCCCTGGTCGCTGAACACCAGGTGCAGGCAGCCCGCGCGCTCGTCCGCGGCCAGCTCGATGTCCACGGGCAAGCGCGGCTGGCCGTCGGGGAACCCGTAATGGCAGATGTTCACGAACACTTCCTCGCACACGAGCATGAGCTGCGCCAGCATGCGCTGCGTGCGACCAGCGCCCTGGCAAGCGGGCTCGAGGAACGCGAACAGGTTGTACAGCTGCTCGTCGCGCGGCGGCAGGGTCAGACGGCGCACGGGCAGGTTCCAGCGGAACGCCAGCATGGTGATGTCATCGGCCTGCGGCGCCTCGCCCGCGAACGCGTCCACAGTAGCCACCACGGCATTCACGGCGGTTTGGGCCATGGATGCGGAAGGGGTCGGGGCCGGAGACGGGACCGCAGCCAGCGAACCTGCGCCTGCGACCGACATGCGCGAGGCCGTATCAGAATCCGGAGCCGAGGCGGGATTCACTGTCGACGACACGCCCGGGGCCGGAGCCGCAGACGCTACGCCCACAGCCGGCGAATCCGCAGCCGGTGCTTCTACGGTCGTCGTGTCCGACACCGCGGAATCCAAGGCCGGAGCAACCGGGGCCGCGGGGCCTTCTCCCCCATCCGCCCCAGCAAGGACTACTTCTCCACCGCCCAGCTCATCGGCATGCTCAAGCGCCTCCAGCAAGCGGTCTTCGCCGAACATCTCTTGGGCAACGTTCGACGCCTCCGACACGCCGTCGGTGTACAGCAGCAGGCCGTCGCCCGGGCTGCACGTGAACTGGCCCTCGTGATATTTCATAACGTCCATGGCGCCCAGCACCAGGCCGGGGCGGCACCTAAGGTAGCTCTGTTTGCCGCCCTGCCGCAGCACCGGCGGGTTGTGCCCCGCGTTTGCGTAGCGCACCTCGCCCGTCGCCGTATCGACCACGCATGCGAACGCGGTGACGAACAGCATGGCGTCATTGCGCTCGCAGAGCTGACGGTTGGCCAGGGTGAACGCCGTGCCCAGGTCGTCGGCCTCCAGCAGGTACTGGCGCAGCAGGCTCAGCGCACGCATCATGAACAGCGCCGCCGGCACGCCTTTGCCCGATACATCGCCGATGACGAATGCTACGCCGTGCTCGCCCACCTCGAACGCATCGTAGAAGTCGCCGCCCACTTCGCGCGCCGGGCGCATGAATCCGGCGATGTCCAGCGAGAAGCGCTCCGTAAACGAGCTGAAGTCGTGCGGCACGGCGCCCATCTGGATCTGCGCGGCGATGTCCAGCTCGGCGGCGGCGCGCTGTTGCTCGGACGTGACGGCATGCAAGCGCTCGATAAAGCCCACCAGGTCGGTGCGCATCTTGTTCGTGGAGGCGAACAGGTCCGCCACCTCGTGCCGGGGCTTCGTGCCGCACTCGTTCACCGCGATCTTCGTGTCGCGGCGCCCCTGTTCGGCATCAGCCTCCATGCGTTGGATGAAGGTCTCCTGGTCGTTTGCCAGCACCTCGATGGGGCGGGTGAAATGCTTTTCGACAAAGCCCAAGAACGCGAACATGGGCAGAAAGACGGGCACGGCAAGCACCGCCACGGCAACGTACATGGTGTTCACGATGACCGAAAAGTCGGCGCTTTTCGATGCAAAAAAGTTGATGCCCAGCGATACGACAAGCAGCAGCAGCGTCGATGCGATGGTGAACACGATGACCAGGCGCTGCGTAAGGTTCGACTGCCTGATGCTGCGATACGGCACATGGATCCAGCGCGGCGGCCGCGATACCAACGGGCTGCGCTCGAGCGCGAACAGCAACGGCAGGCCAATGTAGAGCAGCATCCACATGTTGTTCAAGGTGTAGACCACATACGTTGGCACGCGGTCGGGCGGCGCGCCGATGGAGGCAAAGCCCGCCGCGCACACGCACACGCTGTCTACCAGCGAGAGCACCATGTAGAGCGCCGTTTGAGCCGCAGATTCAAACCGCAGGTACGGCTGCGCGCTCTTGCGCTTGATGGCGTACCACGCCCACCGCAGCAGACCGTCGTACATGACCTGAATGGCAAAGTAGATCGCCAGCATGAGCGGCGTGGTCCCCTCATGCAGGGCATCGGACACCAGATTGGCCGAGGCGCACCCGAGGATTCCGGGCAACCCGAAGAAGAGGCCCAGTACCGGGCCCAGCGCTGAAGCCGGACGGATCTGCACCGCCTCGTTGAACTGCGAGACGGCAAGGAAGGCTTCGATAACGACCAGGTATGCGAAGAAGCACGCAACAAAAACGGTCGCCGACGAGTGACGCGGGGCGGCGGCAGGGGCATCAGAGGCCGAGGCGTCGGGGGAAGCGACTCTGGGGACTTCGGCAGTTGGAACAGCACCGACAGCGGAAGCAATGGAGGCGGAAGCCGGATCAACAGGGACAGCAACGGGAACGGCGCCGGCAGCGGATGCGGTGGCGGCCGGAGCAGCAGCGGTGGCAGAGACAACAGGGGCGGAGGCGACGGCAGCTGAATCGACGGAGTCGGCAGCACCAGAAACTGCGGCAGCGCTTTTCCGCTGCGAAATGCCAGATCGTGAAATCGCATCGCCTCGAGATTCGGTATCGCTCATGAGCTCCCCTTTCCAACGGAAAACCGCACGCAGCTCGCCAGACGCGCAAAAGCAATGCGCAGGCGCAGCACGCGGATACCGACAACTCTATCGGATTCGCAAAGCGGGGTCGGTCGAAATTAGCCGAACGGAAACACCCCCTGCTCGCCCACTTGCCCGCCTATGGATGCAGCTCCTGTCAGGCGCTTCTCTGAGTCCGCTGGGCAGACCGCACCAGGTAGCCTTGCCCGCGCTTGGTCTCGATAAAGCTATCCGGCACGCCGATCTTCTCGAGGCTGCGACGCAGGCGGTTGATGTTCACCGCGAGCGCGTTGTCATCCACGTAGGCGTCGGTCTGCCAAAGCTCTTCCATGAGTTCCGCCCGCGTGACCACCTGACCGGGGCTCTGCATGAGCGCGCGCAGGATGCGCAGCTCGTTGCGCGTGAGCTCCATGCTCTGCCCTTCAAACGAGACCTGGCCGCGTGAAAGGTCCAACGTAACGCCGCCGGCCTCAAGGCTCCTCGGCGAGCCGGGCTTCGCGCCTCGCCTACGAGCAAGCCCCACGCGCAGGAGCGCGTCATCTTTGATGGCGAATGTCCGTGCCACGGGCCTCTCTTTCCTCGTTTGGCGGATTGTATTACCAGAGGCTCATTCCCAATTCAACTCAAGACTATGCGGTTGCCTGCCTAGACCCGCGGTCTAGCTGGACTAGACGGCCATCTGATATTTCTAGAAGACGCCGGCGAAATAGCGTTCCGTTTTTCTTCAATTTAAGCGGGACGGACGCAAAAGCCCTTTCTACGCAGCTGCGACCTAAAGCGCTTTCTCGAGGCAGACCAGCTGCACGCCGGGGATGCCGTTGAACACGCACGATACGATCCCGGCCTCCTCGTAGCCGAGATGCTGGTAGAGCTTCCGCGCGCGGTCGTTCCTTACATTGGTATCCATGCGCAGCACAGGGCAGCCCTGCCGCTTGGCATAATCCTCGTAGAAGTCGACGAACGCTCGGCCGATTCCCCTGCCCTTGACCCGCGGGTCCACGGCGAGGGCATGCAGCACCATGACTTCATCGTCCGCCGCATCGTGTTTCCACTCGGCGGCCGTATATTCGGGAACCTGCACCTGGTTGATAACCGCCGCCGCTACGACAGCGTCGCCATCGACCATGACGAACAGGTCGTCACGGCCCAGGGCATCCTCTGCCGTTTTTCTCGTAGGATACACGCCGCGAATCCAGCCGACGGTTGAAAGCCCCTGCTCCTCAGCGTCGTGAACCCGCTCGTAAATCGCCTCGATGGCGTCGAGGTCGAACGCCTGCGCCTTGCGAACTTCCATCTAAGTTGGCCACCCTTCTCAATTGCAACGCATTCACGTGGCACAGTCTAGCCGAACCCTGCCATTGCCCTCGACGGTGGCAACTGACGCGCAAGTTTTGGTTTCACGCCATCTTTGATGCGCTAATTCATGCATGCACGGAAAGCCGCTTCGGGGTATAAAGACCCATTACTCTGATGGCGAATTAGCGAAGGGAAACATATGAACATCGTTGTGCTCAGCGGAAGCCCGCGCAAGGGCGGCAACACCGCAATCATGGTCGAATCCTTTAAGGAGGGCGCCGAGTCCGCCGGCCACACCGTCGAGGTCGTCGATGTTGCCGCAAAGAAGATCGCGCCGTGCTGCGCGTGCAAGTACTGCTACTCGCACGGCGGGGAATGCGCCATCAAAGACGACATGAACGAGGTACGCGAGACCCTGAAACGAGCCGACATGGTCGTGTTCGCCTCGCCAATCTACTGGTTCGACATCTCCGCGCAGCTCAAGCTCGCCATCGACCGCATGTACGCCTTCGGCTCTTGCGGCTTCGCCTTCTCGAAGGTGGCACTGCTACTCGACTCCGGCTCGGACGGGGTCTACGACGCCGCCATCGCCGCATACAAGGCGATGAGCTCCTACCTCAAGTGGGAGAACATGGGCATCATCACCATCCCCGGCATGGCCGAGAAGGGTGACATGGCCTCAAACCCCAAACTCGCCGACGTGCGCGCCCTCGGGGCTTCGCTCTAGGCGCATTTCTCGTCCCTTGCCATATAGCCACACGAGAACACCCGCTCAAACGCCCCGTGGAATGCAGGCAGGGGACGCTTCGAAAACAGAGGGTGAGGCTCCTCGAAAATGCATGGCGGAATTGCCCAGACGGGCGCCGCTTGCACGTTCCGAGATGCGAGATACGGCTCTTTGGTCTGGCAAATCACATGGCCAAAGCCCACCTCGTAGCCGCCTAGCTTCTCCAGGCATTCAAAGTTCTTGACAGCATCGGCACCAACGGTGGTAGCCGTCTTTACTTCTTGAATATCACGCCTGATGCACATGAATGGCCTCCTTAACTCAGGAGGCCATTAGCGCAGGTAATCATGCTGTGGTCAATTTTGGGAATGCAATTCCCATTTTTAACCTATTCACACTCTTGAGCAGAAATGACGAGGTCTGACCGAGCGGGCGGCGTGAGTTGAATTTCGAGTACAGCCGAGCGTCGTAATCCCGCGACCTGGGCCCGGGAATCTCAGGAACGATTTCGAAAAACGTCCATTCCCCAAAATCAAAAATCTATCGTTTTTGGGGAATAGCACCGCTCAGCCAATCAGCGGCATCCACGACACGTATCCCCTCATACCGATATTCAGGCAGGTATAAGTGGAAAGCATAAGGTTAGCCAAACGGCGGCGTTGGTGCTCATTCGTGTATGCGCCCACAGCGCGAGCCGAATTCCGGGCACCGCCTCTCCTCCTTGGGCTAGTTGAGCAGCCGGTTCCCGACGCCGGAGACGATCGCGCCCTTCGCCACCTGGTAGGTGCAGACGAGGTAGAGCAGGTAGACGCCCATGACGAGCCCCGCCGCCCCCGCGAGCACCATCGGATCGACGCCCGCAAACGAGAGCGCGCTTGCGTACACGACGCCGACCGTGAAGGCCGCGTGGCAGAGCGCGACCACGAGCGGCGCCGCGAAGTAGGCCGCCATCTGCGAGCGCAGGCTTGCCAGCAGCGCGCGCCGGTCGCAGCCGAGCCGGGCGAGCATCCGATAGCGCCCGATGCTCTCGGCAACCTCGGAGAGCTGCTGCACCGAAAGCACGGCCGCGGTCGTCACGAGGAAAACGAAGCTGATGTAGAGACCCAGGTACGTGATGGCGAGCTTCAACGCCAGGGTGTCGCCGCGGATCGTCTCGGGGTCTAACGCGGACGAATAGGGCCAGACGGACCCGCTTTCTCTCGCCTGCTCGCATTCCTCTCCGAGCTGCGCGGTGGCCTCGGCCTGCGAAAGCCCGTCGCGGTACATGACGTCCACGGTGCAGCTGCTCGGGCACAGGCCCTCTGCGCGCGCCGTTCGCGCAATACCGTCAGGCACGACGAGGACGGCAGTCGAGTAGGCGATCTCGTCGTCTATGAGCTGCGTTGAAACGAGCGCGCCGGAAGCCCTGAGATGCGCACCCAGCATATCGATGCTCTTCTCGCTCGAGGCGAGCGCTTCGGAAAACGCGGCAAGGCTGTCCACGTTGTTGCAGACGGCGTACTCGTCGTCTGCCAGACCGATCTCCTGCGCGCCGATGAGGCGGGCGACCCCGTTGTACTGAGAGACGCTCACGAACTGCACGGGGTTGTTCGCGAAGGAGGCATCGATGCTGGAGCCTGGCGAGATGCCGAGGGTCTTCTCGAGTTCGCTGTAGGTCATGTGCTCGGCGTTCCAATGGTCGATCTGGGCGCCGGTTTTTACGAGCTCGCTCCAACTGGGGCAGTTCTCCTTCATCCAGGCAAGGGAGTCGCCGTCGTTTTCTTGATAGACTTCGCTACTTGAGGAGTCCTCGGACGTGGCGAAGCCGATGAACGAGGCATCGTACGGGGCAGACTCGCTCATGTCGCCCGAGTAGAGGCTCGCGAGGCCGGAGCCGCAGGCGAACGTGGCGATGGCGATGAAGAGCAGCACGCATACGGTCCACAGCGAGACGAAGGCGGTGTTCGCCTTGTGGGCGACCTGGCGCACCGTGAAC
>CAVGWX010000096.1:0-7889 GCA_963633085.1 Prevotella sp. CAG:279
TCGTCCACCAGCAGGCACATGAGGTGCACCTCGGGATTGTTCGCGCTGATGGCAGCCGCGATATCCTTGAGGATGGTGGTCTTGCCGGCCTTCGGCGGGCTGACGATGAGCCCGCGCTGGCCCTTGCCGATGGGGCTCACCAGGTCGATGACGCGCGCCGTCGTGGTCTGCTTGCCGTGTTCCATGATCAGGCAGTCGTCCGGGTACACCGGGGTAAGGTCGCCGAAGCGCACGCGCTTGACGCATTCCTCGGCGGGAAGCCCGTTGACGGTGGAGACCTTCTGCACGGCGGCGTACTTCTCGTTGGGGCGAGCCGGGCGCGTGGTGCCGGTGATCTTGTCGCCCTTGCGAAGGCCGTTGCGCCGAATGGTGGACAGGCCGACGTAGCAGTCCTGTTCGCTGGGCAGGTAGCCGTTCGTGCGCAAGAAGCCGTAGCCGTCCTGCATGATGTCGAGGATGCCCTCGACCTCGATGAAGCCTTCCGCCTTCACCGCGGCCTCGTACACCGCGTCGACCAGTTCGGCCTTCTTCAGGCCGGCGACGTCGACGTCGAGCTCGGCCGCCTTCGCGCGCAGCTCGGCGACCTTGAGCTTGGCCAGGTCTTCCTTGGTGACGCTGGGAGCGACCTCGCGGTTCTGGTGCTGGCGACGCTGATGGCGGTCGTTGCCGTTGTTGTTATTGCCGCGGTTGCGATTGCGGTCCTTGCCCTGGTTGCGCTCTCCTCGGTCGTTGCGGGCATTCCCCTTGCCGCCTGCGCGGCTGTTGCGACCCTCGCGGGCTTCGCGTCCCTCGCCGTCGTGCGATTCCTGAGACTGGTTATGCTGCGATCCGCTGGCATGCACGGACTTGCGCGGCGTGCGCGCGGCACGAGCCGCGCGGCCGGGGGCCATATCGGATGCGGGGGCGTCCTCAGCGTTTTGGGGCTTTTCGTCCGAAGCAGCCGAGGCATCTGCGGGCGCGGACCCTTCCGCGGGAGCGTCGCCGCCGTCCTGGGCGCGCTTGCGCGGGCGGCCGGGGCGGCGGCGAGCGGGCGCGGCGTCAGCTTCAGAGGCTTTGGCGCCGTCGGCCGGCGCCGGGGCGCCTTCAGCTGCCGCAGGGGCGGCATCAGGCGCGGGGGCGGCGGAAGCCTCGGGGTTCTTGCGCGGGCGGCCGGGGCGGCGGCGCGCAGGAGCGGCTTCGGGCGCGGGAGCCGCGTCCTTGGCCGGTGCGGGCTCGGAAACGGAATCGGCCGCCGCCGGCGTTTCGGCAGCGGGCTTTTTCCGCGGACGGCCAGGGCGGCGCTTCGCGGGAGCGGCTTCGGGCGCGGGCGCCTGATCGGCCTGCGAAGAGGCGCCCGCGGTCATTTCGTCACTCATGCGTTAGCAACCTTCTCCCAGTCCTTCATAAAGGTGTCCAGGCCGCGGTCGGTGAGCGGATGCAGGACCATCTTCTTCAGGACGGCGAAGGGAACGGTGGCGATGTCAGCGCCCATGAGCGCGGCCTGCGTCACGTGGTTGGCGCTGCGCACGGAGGCGGCGATGATCTCGACCTGCTCGCCGTTGACGGTGTTGGAGGTGAAATCGTAGTTGTTGATGGCGGTCACGATGTTGCTCACCTGCTCCAGGCCGTCCTCGGAGATGTCGTCGAAGCGGCCGATGAAGGGGCTGATGTAGCGAGCGCCGGCGCGGGCGGCGAGAAGCGCCTGCGGCACGGAGAAGCACAGCGTCATGTTGACCGGGATGCCCTCGGCGGCCAGCGTGTGCGTGGCGGCGAGGCCCTCGACCATGGTGGGGACCTTCACCACGATGTTCGGGGCGATTTCGGCGAGCTTGCGACCGTCGGCGACGATCTCGTCGCGGGTCATGGCGACGGATTCGGCGGACACCGGGCAGTCGGGGCCGACGATGTCGCAGATGCGCTTCATGTGGTTGTGGAAGTCGTCGAGCTTGCCGCCGATTTTCGCGTACAGCGACGGGTTGGTGGTCACGCCCGCGAGCGCTCCCCAGCTTGCGGCTTCCTCGATTTCGGCCAGATCAGCCGTGTCCAGAAAGAACTTCACCCTTATTCCTCCTTGCAAATTGGGTTTTTGCCCCCGAAACGCGCGAAGAGAACGCTTTAAGAGATACGCGGGGGACGATTGATATGAAGGGTTTCTTCCGTGGAATGGAAAAGAACTGGCGCAAGCGTAGCGCAAACAGGTCGACCTTGCAAGCGCATAAGGCCAGATAACTATTCGAAAGCGGCCAGGGTTCGGAAGAAGCAGCTGGTGGCGCCGGTGTGGCAGGCGGGGCCGGCCGGGTGCACAAGGGCCAGCAGCGTGTCGGCGTCGCAATCGTAGCGCAGCTCGGTGATTTTCTGCGTGTTCCCGCTGGTGGCGCCCTTGTGCCAAAGCTCCTGGCGGCTGCGGCTCCAGAATACCGTCTCGCCGCGCTCAAGCGTCAGCGCCAGGCTTTCGGCGTTCATCCACGCCATCATGAGCACCTCGCGCGTCTGCGCATCCTGCACGATGCAGGGGATCAGACCGGCATCGTTGTATTTGAGTTCGGGAAGCTCTGCCTGCATGAGGGTCCTTTCGCGCTTGAGGGATCGGTGACGCGCCTTCGGCGCTATCTTTGGGTTGCGCGAGCTTTCGCTCGCGCCTACGAATTCTAGATGTAAACGCCTCGTTCTAAATGCTCTCGCATGCAAATTCTGGCTGCGAGCATTGAAACTCTGGCTACGAGCACCACGAATTCTTGCTGCGGGCGTTATTGGCTCGCGGCTACGAATTTTTGCTGCTCGCGCCACGAATTCTCATTGCGTTACTGGCGAGCGCGAGAGCAGGTCGACCGCTACAGGCGCACGGGGATGCCTTGGGCGCGCATGTATTCCTTCACCTCGCGAACGGTCAGCTCGCCGAAGTGGAAGACGCTGGCGGCCAGCACCGCGTCGGCCTCGCCTTCGATGATGCCCTCGGCGAAGTGCTCGAGCTTGCCCACGCCGCCCGAGGCGATGACGGGGATGTCGACCGCCCGCGCGACCGCGCGGGTGAGCGCACAGTCGAAGCCGTCCTTGCTGCCGTCGCGGTCCATGCTGGTCAGCAGGATCTCGCCCGCGCCGCGCCGCGCCGCCTCGGCCGCCCACTCGACGGCGTCGATGCCCGTGGCGGTGCGCCCGCCGTGCACGTAGACCTCCCACTTGTTGGGGTTGCCCGCAACCTGCTTCGCATCGATGGCGCACAGGATGGCCTGCGTGCCGAATGCGGCGGCGGCCTTAGTGATGAGCTCGGGGTTCGCCACGGCGGCGCTGTTCACCGACACCTTGTCGGCGCCGGCGGCGATCATGCGGCGGATGTCGGCGACGCTGCGGAAGCCCCCTCCCACGCAGTACGGCAGATGCAGGTTGGCGCTCGCGCGGCTGGCGAGGTCGACCGTGGTCTCACGTTTGTCGCTCGTGGCGGTGATGTCCAAAAACACCACTTCGTCGGCGCGCTGCTCGTCGTAGCGCTGCGCCAGCTCGATGGGATCGCCCGCGTCGCGCAGGTTCACGAAGTTGACGCCCTTGACCACGCGGCCGTCCTTGACGTCCATGCAGGGGATAACGCGTTTAGCGAGCATTCGAAGCCTCCTTGCAAGCCGCCACGCCGCAAGCGACGTCGAGCGTGCCCTCGTACACGGCGCGGCCGGTGATGACGCCCTCGATGCTGTCCGCCACCTGGGCCAGGTTCCTGATGTCCTCAACACTTGCCACGCCGCCCGAGGCGATGACGGGGTTGCCGAACGCCTTTGCCATGGCCACGTAGGCCGCGGGGTCGACGCCGGTCTGCATGCCGTCGCGCGCGATGTCGGTGTACACCACGTGTTTGAAGCCGGCCTCGCCCATGGCGCGCGCCAGGTCGGTGGCGGCCACGCCCGATCCCTCGATCCAGCCCGAAACGGCCACTTCCCCGCCCTTGGCGTCGATGCCGGCGGTCAACCTCTCGCCGCCCACGGCCGCGACGGCGGCGCGGGCCAAGTCGGGATCGTTCACGAGCGCGGTCCCGAGCACCATGCGCGCCGCGCCCACGTCGGCCAGGCGCCCAAGCGTCTCCAGGCTGCGGATGCCGCCGCCGATTTCCACCGACAGCGAGGTTTCGCGCACGATGCGCTCGACGATGGCGATGTTGGCGGGATCGCCCGTGCGCGCGCCATCCAAGTCGACCACGTGCACCCAGGTGGCGCCGGCCTCCTCGAAGACGCGGGCCTGGGCAACGGGGTCGTCGTTATAAACAGTGACCTGGGCATAATCGCCCTTCGCCAGGCGAACGGCCTTGCCGCCTAGGATATCGATTGCCGGAAGCAGGTACATGAGGGCCTCCTAGTTTTCCGAAGACGGACGAGCGCCCGCCGCGAAGTCGACGAAATTGCGCAGCACGCGCGCACCCGCATCCGAGCTTTTCTCGGGGTGGAACTGCAGGCCGAACACGTTGCCGCGCTGCACCGCGCAGGGGAAGGCGACGCTGTGCGTGGTATAGGCAACCGCGGCTTTCGTTTCCGGGGCGATGTAGCTGTGCGTGAAGTAGAAGTAGGTGCCGGAGGGAATGCCGTCGAACAGCGGGCAGGGCTCGGCTGCCCCGCCGGCGCCCGCATCGGCTGCCGCGAACTCGACCGTGTTCCATCCGACGTGCGGCACCTTGAAGGCGCGGCCCGCGGCGTCGGTGGCCGGCATGCGGTCGACGCAGCCGGGAAGAATGCCCAAGCCGCGCGGGTTCCCTGAAGCGGGAGCGCCCTCGGTCCCCTCTGCGAACAGCAGATGCAGCCCCAGGCAGATGCCCATAAACGGCACACCGGCGGCCACGCGCGAGCGGATGGCCTCCATCTGCCCCAGCTCGTTCATGGTGGCAACGGCGTCTGCGAAGGCCCCCACGCCGGGAAGCACGATGGCATCGGCGGCCGCGATGGCGGCGGCATCGTCGGTTATCCGCGCGTCGCCCCCGACGGCGCGAAGCCCGCGCTCGACGGAAAGCAGGTTGCCCTTCTTGTAGTCAACGACAGCGATCATGAGAACCTTTCCTAACATCGCAAAACACCCGATCGCAAAGACAAGCAATCGAATCAACGGGCAAAAGCGATCGATCGACCAAGCGATCAGCAGGCGATCAAGCGCATGCCCACGGCCGCCTCGAAGCGCATCCCAGCCGGCAAGGGCATGCGGCCAGCCGCGCAATCAACCGCGCAGCCAACCCTTCCCTACAGCAAACCCTTCGTGGAGGGAAGCGCATCGCCCGCGCGCGGGTCGGGCTCGCAGGCCTGGCGCATCGCGCGTGCGACGGCCTTGAACATGCCCTCGATCACGTGGTGCGTGTTCTCGCCCGCAAGCTCGCGGATGTGCAGCGTCACGCCGGCGTTGGCGGCGAAGGCGATGAAGAACTCCTTGGCGAGCGTCGCGTCGAAGGAGCCCACCATCACCGGCGGCACCTGCGCGTCCCAGAACAGCTGCCCGCGCCCGGAGATGTCGACGGCCGCTTGGATGAGCGCCTCGTCCATAGGAAGCGCGATGTCGCCGAAACGCCTGATGCCGCGCTTGTCGCCGAGCGCGCGTGCGAACGCCTGCCCCATGACGATGCCCACATCCTCGACGCTGTGATGGCCATCGACCTCAAGGTCGCCCTCGCAGCGCACCGACAGATCGAACAGGCCGTGACGCCCAAACGCCACAAGCATGTGATCGAAGAACCCGATGCCCGTTTCGATGTCGGTGGTGCCGGCGCCGTCTAGGTCGAGCGACAGCTCGATATCGGTTTCCTTCGTCTTGCGCGAGATCCGCGCCACGCGTTCGCTCATGCGAATTCCTTTCTCGAACATCCGGCGGAAAAACGCTGCCGAAAAGGCGCGCTATCCTTCCGCCAGAATCTCCCGCAAGGCGCCCAGGAAGCGGTCGTTTTCCTCGGGGCTGCCGACGGTGACGCGCAAGCACATCTCCAGGCGCGGCGCATGGCTGAAGTCGCGCACCAAGATGCCCCGATCGTAGAGCTTCTGCCACACCACGTCGGCGCCCTGCACGTTAAACAGGATGTAGTTCGCGTGCGATGGGTACGCGGTGACGCCCTCGATCCGGGACAGCTCCTCGAACACGCGCGTGCGCTCGTCGATGATCTGCATGATGCCGTGCTCGAACTTCGCACGGTTGCGGAACACCACGCGCGCGATGGCCTGCGAGACGGCGTCGACCGAATACGGCTGGCGCACCTTTATGAACTCGCGGATGACCTCGGCGTTTCCCAGCAAGTAGCCCACGCGTACGCCCGCGAGCGAAAACGCCTTGGAGAACGTGCGCAGGATGACGAGGTTCTTGTGCTGCGCCAGGTACGGGCGCATGGTGCCGCGCGAGAACTCGAAGTAGGCCTCGTCGACCATCACGAGCGCATCGGTGGCGTCGAGCAGCTTTAAGACGAAGCGGTCGTCGGCCAAGTCGCCCGTGGGGTTGTTCGGGCTGGTCACGATGACGTAGTCGATGTCGCCCTGCGACACGCGCTCAAGCACCGCCTCCTCGTCGATGGAGTAGTCGGCGCGACGGGCGACGTTGACCACCTCGGTGTTCGTCAGCTGCGCGTTGTTCTCGTACACCGAGAACGTCGGCGGCATGTTGAGGAACTTGCGCCCCGGCCCGCCGTAGGCGAGCGCGATGTTGAACAGCAGCTCGTCGCCGCCGTTGCCCAGAAGAACCTGGTCGCGGTCGAGCCCGTTGGCGGCGGCGATCATGTCGCGCAGCTCGTTGGCCAAAGGGTCGGGATAGCGGTTGAAGGCGACCTTGTTCAGCTCGCGCTTCACCTCCTGGCGAACCTCCGCGGCGATGTCGGAAGGGTTCTCGTTGGCCGACAGGTACGCCTCGGCGGGCAGGTACTTCGGGTCGTAGGGCACCATGTCCGCCAGCTGCGGCGCCGATGCGCGAACGCTATTCATCCGCGCCCTCCAAGCCGAAGATGCTGCCGGTCTCCACGAGGTTCTTGCGCAGCTCGACGCTGCGGGCATGCGCCCAAAGGCCCTCGTGGCGGGCGATGGCGATCACCGCATCGGCATCGTTGGCGAGCGAGGCTGCGGAATACTGGATGACGCTCGAGTGCTTGATGAACTCGTCGGTGGAAAGGGGGCTCGCGTAGCGCGCGGTGCCGCCGGTGGGCAGCGTGTGGTTCGGGCCGGCAACGTAGTCGCCGATGGCCTCGGGGGTCCACTCGCCCACGAAGATGGCGCCGGCGTTGCGGATGGCGCCGAGCTGCTCCATGGCGCCGTCGAAGTGCAGCTCGAGGTGCTCGGGCGCGATGACGTTGACGGACTGGATGGCCTGGGCCATGGAATCGCAGATGACGATGAGCCCCTGGTCAGCCAGCGAGGCCGTGGTGATCTCGGCGCGCGTGGACTGCTTCAGGTGGCCCTCGATGGCGGCCTCCACCGCGTCGGCATAGGCCGCGTCGAACGTGACCAGGTAGCAGCTTGCCAGCGGGTCGTGCTCGGCCTGGGCCATCAGATCGATGGCGACCATCGCCGGGTCGGCCGTCTCGTCGGCCACGACGCACACCTCGGAGGGACCGGCGATCATGTCGATTCCCACGTCGCCGGAAACGATCTTCTTCGCGGCGGCCACGAACGCGTTGCCCGGGCCGGTGATCTTGGCGACCGGATCGATCGATTCGGTGCCGTAGGCGAGCGCGGCCACGGCCTGCGCGCCGCCGACGGTGTAGATTTCCGTGACGCCGGCCAGACGGCACGCCTCGAGCACCACCGGATCGATGGTGCCGTCCTTGGTGGGCGGGGTGACGCACACGATGCGCTCGACGCCGGCAACGGCCGCCGGCAGGGCGTTCATGAGCACCGTCGAGGGATACAGCGCGCGGCCGCCTGGCACGTAGATGCCGACGCTTTCGAGCGGGGTGACCTTCGCGCCCACCAAAGCGC
>CAVGWX010000097.1:0-3031 GCA_963633085.1 Prevotella sp. CAG:279
GCCGCCGAGCACGCGAACCGCGCGAAAACGACCTTCCTCAACAGCATGAGCCACGACATCCGCACGCCGATGAACGCCATCATGGGCTACACCGAGCTTGCCAAGGAGAACATCGACCATACAGACCAGGTCGCCGACTATCTCGACAAGATATCGGTGTCGAGCAGCCACCTGCTGTCGCTCATCAACGACGTGCTGGACATGAGCCGCATCGAAAGCGGGAAAGTCGTCATCAAGGAGCACGAGACGAAGCTGCCCGCGCTCCTGCACGATATCCGCACCATCATGCAGGCCAACGTGAAGGCTCGGCAGCTGACCTTCCGCATCGATGCGCAAGACGTCGTCCATGAAACGGCGATCTGCGACAGCCTGCGCCTGCAGCAGGTGCTTCTCAACATCCTGAGCAACGCGGTCAAATTCACGCAGCCGGGCGGGACGGTCGGCCTGCGCGTCACCGAAAAGCCCGGACGCGACGACGAGCGCGCCCTCTACGAGTTTAGCGTGAGCGATGACGGCATCGGCATCAGCGAGGCGTTCCAGGAGCATATCTTCGAGCCGTTCACCAGGGAGGAAAGCACCACGGTCAGCGGCATCCAGGGCACGGGCCTGGGCCTCGCCATCTCCAAGAACCTCATGGACATGATGGGCGGCGACATATCGGTGGAAAGCGAGCTTGGACGCGGTTCGGAGTTCACGGTGAGCCTGGAGTGCCTGATCGGCGCCGCGGCCGCCGGCGCAGACGAAGCCGACGGCGCAAGCAAGGCCGCCGATGCGCACGATGCGCATGCCCCGGCAGCCGACGACGTCGCGGGGACCAGAATCCTCCTCGTGGAGGACAACGAGATGAACCGCGAGATCGGCGTGGCCATCTTGTCCCAGCGCGGCATCGAGGTTCAAACCGCTTCCGACGGCGACGAGGCCGTCAAGGTCGTAAGCGCTTCCAAGCCCGGCGATTTCGATCTGGTGCTCATGGACATCCAGATGCCGCACATGAACGGCTACGACGCCACGCGCGCCATTCGCGCGCTGCCCAACGAGCAGATGGCGAAGATCCCCATCATCGCCACGACCGCGAACGCCTTCGCAGAGGACCGCGAGTTGGCAAAGCAGGCGGGCATGGACGGATACATCGTCAAACCCATCGACATCAACGAGGCCATCGAGGCCATCCGCCGCTTCGTGCACCGATAGGACGGCGGTGTCCTTGGCGCAGACCTTCCGTTTTCTGCGGTTGGGGCGTCGCGCGCGTCAAGCGGGCGCGAATTGAAATCTGACGGAACCCCGCCGCGGCGTCTACTTCCTTCCAACACCCACCGAAAGCGCGCTCGTCGGGCAGGCGTCGATGCATTTGCCGCACAGCATGCAATCGCCCGCAACGACGGCGTTCGCCTCTCCAGCGATCGCGTCATCGAGAATCGCAGGGTCGCACAAACACGCCTTCTGGCACTTGCCGCAGCCGATGCACGCGTCATGCTCGATACGCACGTTCAGCAGCCCGACGCGACCAAGCGCCTCGTAGAAGCCGCCGAGCGGGCACAGGGCGCGACACCACACCCGATGGCCCCAGAACAGCTCAACCGCCACGATGCACACGAGCGTCACCGCACCCGTCACCGCTCCAAACGCCACCAGCTTGTTGATGGCGCCGATAGGGTTGAAAATCTCGTACACGGGAATGCCGAAAACGAGCGACAGCACCAAGATGGCTCCCGCAACGTAGAGCTTCGCATGGCGCGGCACGGGCATCTCGTAAACCGGGCGGCGCAGCTTGCGCCGCAGGAAATCGACGACCTCGCCAAGCAGGTTGACGGGGCACACCCAACCACAGAAGGCACGGCCGCGAATGAGGCCGTAGACGATCAACACCGGCAACAGCCCGACAAGCCAAGCGGGGTCGAACGACTTGGAAGCGCAGATCACCTGCAACGTAGCGAGGGGATCGACAACCGTTACCGGGCCGATGGACGAAGAGCTGAGCGTCCCGAAAAACGGCAACTCCGCCGGGGTGGGCATCTGCTCGACCGTCGGCGAGGCGGCTCCGAAAAGCCCCCACCCCGCCGCAACAACCGGCACCGCGAACAGCACGAGCATGATCACCTGCACGCAACGGCGCGCAACGGTTATCGCGCCGGGGCCCTTGCGCGCAGCGCGACCGGTGCGACCTTCCTTTTCGCCGCCTGCCATGAAACTACACGCCCTCCGGATAGATGGTCTTGTCATCTTCCCAGTTCAGATAGATTAGGTTGACACCGATAACACCGGTAATGGAAATGAACGAGTTCGCCACATCGTGAGAATCGTCGACCGTCTCGGCCTCGATGGTCACCACCAGCTTGTAATCGTGCACCTCGTGAACCTCTACTCCGGGCATCGCGGCCAGCTTGGCGCGCACCTGCTCCTCGTAGCCTGTTGCGCATTCAACCACCAGTGAGGAAATAACCATACCGCCCCCCTTACGACTGAGAGCCGGCGGACGTTTCCTGTTCGCCCGTTATCTCGATATGGCACGCGGCGCAATCGGTGTAGCGCTCGCCGAGGTCCTCGAACGACGTCGGCGCATCCGTGTCGAAATGGAACGCCGGCAGCTGAGGGGCCGTGTCCAGGATCGGCCAGGCGCCCGCGTTCGCCCCATGGCATCCGAAGCAGCCATGGCTGCCGGACACCTCGTAGCGACCGGCATGGGACGCCTGCGCCTTGGCAACGCGCGCATCGAGCGTCTGGTCGCTCGCGGAGGCACCCGAGCTCGAACACGCAGCCAGCCCGCACAGGCTCGCCGTCAGGGCGCACGCCGCCGCAACCATCGCAACCTTTCGCGGACAATTCACCTGAAGCATCGTCTATCCCTCCACCTTCTCGACCCTCACGCAGGTCTTCTTGTAGTCGGGCTCCTTCGAAAGCGGGCAGTACACCTCTTGCTGCACCAGGTTGATGAGCGTTTCCCGTGCGAAGAACGGCGCGAACAGATACCCCTTCGGAGGCACGGTGCGCCCGGCCGTGGAAACCTTGATCTCCACCTCGCCGTAGCGGCTGA
>CAVGWX010000097.1:3826-7372 GCA_963633085.1 Prevotella sp. CAG:279
TGGTCGGATACACCTCGCTGACCACGATGAACGTGTCGAACACGCCGCGCTGATCTTCGGCGCCGCGGCCCAGAAAGCGCGTCAGGTTGGTCATCGACTGCGCCCAGTTGTTGTGCGCGGTCCAGAGGAAGTCCATGTTGCCCTTGGCCATCTCGCGAAAGATCTTCGTGGTATGAAAACCCGGCTTCGAAATGGGGTCGAGATGCTTTTCCGGCAGGTTCCACACGGCCTCGGTGTAGCGGCGATGCGCCTCGTTCTTCACCACGAGGTCCGCCGGCAGGCGGTGGCTGAACGTGCCCACCTCGCGTGCGGTGCCGCACGCGGAGGGCTGACCGGTGAGGCTGAAGCCGCCGTCGCCCGGATGGCAGTAATGCCCCGAAAGCAGGTGGATGTTGTGCAGGTTGTGGTTCACCCACGTGCCGCGGTTGTGCTGGTTGACGCCCATGGTCCAGAAGCTGTACAGCTTGATGTCGTGGTTGGCGAACAGCCCGTAGAGTTCCTGCAGCTCCTCGACGGACAAGCCCGACAGCTCGCTGCAGTATTCCCAGGTGTAGGGCGCAAGACGTTCCTTGTACTCCTCGAACGTGATGGACGTGGTGTCGTCGACCTTCGAACCGATATCGGAGGTGTCGTAGCCGTCGTAGGTGGCGTTGCCGATGTTCTCGGCGCCCTGCGCGAAGGTGAGGTGATCGCGCACCCAGTCCGCATCGTAGGTCTCGTTTTCCAGCAGGTAGTGCGCGATGCAGTTGGTGATGGCCAAGTCCCCGTTGGGCTTCATGAGGAACACCTTGTCGGCCGTCGCGCCGGTGCGCGTGCGCAGCGTCGAGATGTCGTAGTGCTTGACCTCGGGGTTGGCGATCTTGCGCGCCATCACGCGCGAGTAGAGCATCGGATGCGCCTCGGCCATGTTGGCGCCCCAGGTGATGAACACGTCCGCGAAGTCGATGTCGCCGTAGCAACCGGCCGGCTCGTCGGTGCCGAACACGTTCATGAATCCCACGACGGCGCTGGCCATGCACAGGCGCGCGTTCGGGTCGATGTTGTTGGACAGCAGGCCCGCCTTCCAGAACTTCGCGGTGCAATAGCCCTCAAGGATGGGCTGCTGGCCGCTGCCCCAGAACGCCAGGCGCGACTTGTCGTTTTTCCAGGTTTCCCGAAGCTTGCCGGCCACCAGGTCGAGCGCTTCATCCCATTCGGCCTCGCGGAAGCCCTCGTCGGTGCCCTTGAGCGAGTTGTCGTCGCGGATGAGCGGCTTGGTCAGGCGGTCCTTACCGGTAAGGATCTTGCTCAGGTAGTAGCCCTTGACGCAGTTCAGGCCGCGGTTCGAATCGTTTTCCGGGTCGCCGTAGACCGAGATGAGCTTGCCGTTGCGGCTTTCCACGATGACGCCGCAGCCACAGCCGCAGAAGCGGCAGACCGCCAGCGTTTTCGTGACGGAATCGCTGTTGTACGGCTCGTTCACCTTTGCGGCGCATCCTGCCATGGAAAGCAGCGACCCGCTCGCGGCGGCGCTCGCCATGGCGATGGCCGTGGCCTTCAGGAATGTTCTGCGCGAAATGTCAGCCATGCCCATAACCCCCTTTTTTTCCTGCTGCTTCGGTCGGGCGCGATGCCCCGCCCCGCCGAAGCTTGTCACATCCTCGTTTGCGCTTCTTGTTCGAGAAGCTCGTCATGTTCTCGCTTGCGCTTCCCTCTGCGGAAAGCCCGTCGTCCTATCCTTTTTCCTGCTCGCCGCGCGTCACGATGCGGATGGGAACGCGCGGATCGTCAACCACGCATCGCATCACGCACAGCCCGCAGCCGGTGCACACGTCCTTGTTCACCGTGGGGATGAACTTCGCGTGAATCACATCGTTTTCCCTGATCCGGTAATCGATGGTGATGGCCTCGTCGATGAGCGGGCAGACGCGGTAGCACACCTCGCAGCGATACCCCTGGTAGGCGATGCAGACGTTCTCGTCGATGGTCGCAAAGCCCATGTGCACGTCGGTGCGCGCCGAGACGTCTCGCAAGGCGCCCGTCGGGCACGCCTTCGTGCAGGGGAAGTCCTCGCACAGCCGGCACGCCTGGTCGCGAGCGTCCAGGTAGGGCGTTCCCACGGCGGCGCCGGCTTCCATGCCCGCGATGCGGATGGCCTTGTACTTGCAGGCTTCCATGCACTTGCCGCACTTGATGCAGCGCGCCATGAAGTCCGCCTCGCCCTGGATGCCGGGCGGACGCAGCAGCGTCGACGAGCCGGCGGCGACGCAATAGGCGCCCTCGGCGGCAAGCGCTGCGGCGGCAAGGCCGGCGACCACCCGTCCTATGCCCATTGCGGGCCTCCGATCTGGTACGAGGGCGGCGCTGGGTCAAGCGGGCTGCCCGGGCGGCGCATGCCGCGACAGGCGATAAGCGCGCCCATCCTATTCGCTCCCCTCACCCTCGAAGTCGGAGTACTGGCCGTAGACGGTTTCCAGCTCCTTCGACTCCTGGTAGGTGATCCAGCCGTCGGGCAAGGTGTAGTCGTCGTGGCACTGCGAGCAGATCATCACGCTCGCGCGGTGCGCCTTGTGGCAGTCGCTGCAGTCGTATTCGCTGTGATGCCAGCTGTGCGGATTGCGCGTCGATTCGCTCGTCGCTTCCGTGAGGTCGTCCTTGGTCATGTTGTGGCAGGAGGAGTTCATGCAGAACTCGGTTTCGCCGACGCCGCGGTAATAGACCAGACGGCTCAAGTCGCGTTCGTTGAGCGGGTAGTAATAGTTGCCGACCATCCATTCAAGCCCTTCGGTCACCTGCTCTTGGATGGCGGGAACGTGGCAGCCCATGCAGCCCATGTCGGCGTATTCACGGTGCGTGGCGGAAAGCATGGAGCTGGAATCGGAAACGGCGTTGCCCCACTTGTCGATACCCTCACCGCCGGGCTCGCTGTAGTACGTCGGCAGATACGGGTCCATCGGAGAGTGGCAGATGGCACCGCAGAAGGACGGCGTTTCGTGCCATTTCCAGAAGCCGACGCCCGCAGCGGCAAGCACCACGACGACCACGACGCCGCAGGTGATAAGCCGTTTGCGAGAGGCGGAGTTCATGCGCCCGCGAAGGCCGCGGCGCTTTTGGGCGGGTGCGGCGGAGCGGGCCGCAGAATCGTCAGTTGCAGCACCAGTCGCCTTGGCCGCACGATCGGCGTCTCGACCCGCCGCCTCATCCGGCGCGTCACCGGAAGCAACAGGGTCATCCGCCCCAGCAGAAGACTCAGACCGTGCCGCGCCAGCCTTTCCCTTGCGAGAGAAAAGCCCCGATTCGGATTCGGGCGATTCCTTCCGTTTCTTCTTCGGCGAAGCGATTACATAGTTCTCATCAATGTCGTCAGAGTGCGATGTCGCCATGTTTCCCCCTCATGTCGTATCAACGCCGCTGATTGTAGGCGGAACGCGCGAAAAAGAAGATAGGGGTTTTCCCGCAACTTGATGAGGGGTTTTCCGAAACACCGAGTCAGACGCAAGGCAGCATCAGGCGCGAGCGGCCCCCTCTGCTTGGAAGCTTTCCCGTGCCCTGCAAGGGGGTTTGGGG
>CAVGWX010000098.1:0-6733 GCA_963633085.1 Prevotella sp. CAG:279
CGCGTCATCCAGCAGGCGCTCGAGGACGTGCCGCGCAGCCAGCGCGACGCCGGCCTGGCCATGGGCTTGACGCGCTGGGAAACCACCATCCACGTGCTGCTCCCCGCCGCCATGCCCGCCATCGTCACCGGCGTGGTGCTTTCGGCCGGCCGCGTGTTCGGCGAGGCGGCGGCGCTCATCTTCACGGCGGGGCAGTCGGCGCCGGTGCTCGACTTCACCAACTTCGACCTTACGAGCACGGCGTGCCCGTGGAACGTGTTTCGGCCCGCAGAAACGCTGGCCGTGCACATCTGGAAGATCAACTCGGAGGGCGTCGTCCCTGATCTGACAGCCATTTCCAACGGCACCGCCGCCGTGCTGATGGTGTGCATCTTAGCGTTCAACATCTTGGCCCGCGTGGTGGGCAAGCATTTGGAAAGGAGGCTGACGAGCGAATGATCGAAAACGCGAACGAAGCGAACCCGGCGGCCGTCGAGGCGGCCGGCGAACGGGGCGCCGCTGCAGTGGCCGTCGCTGGCTCGCAGGCCGGCGCGCCCGCAAGCCCTCTTATCGCCACGGCCGGCCTCACCGTGACCTACGGCGAGGCCGAGGCGCTACATCCCACGGATCTGAGTTTCGCCGCCGGCGAGGTGACGGCGCTCATCGGGCCTTCCGGCTGCGGCAAGTCCACCTTCCTGCGCTGCCTGAACCTCATGAACCGCGAGATCCCCAAGTGCAAAATCGGCGGCGAGGTGCGCTATCACGGCCGCAACATCAACACGCGCAGGGAAAACCTCTTCGAGCTGCGTAAATCCATCGGCATGGTGTTTCAGCAGCCCACGCCGTTTCGCAAGTCCATCCGCGAGAACATCCTGTTCGCCCCGAAGCGCCACGGCTTGGTGCGCGGGAAAGACGAATGCGACGCGCTCGTGGAGGAAAGCCTGCGCGCCGGTGCGCTGTGGGACGAGGTGAAGGACAAGCTCGACCAGTCGGCCATGGCGCTTTCCGGCGGCCAGCAGCAGAGACTGTGCATCGCGCGCACGCTGGCCATGCACCCCGACGTGGTGCTGTTCGACGAGCCGTGCAGCGCGCTCGACCCCATATCGACCTTCACGGTGGAGGAGACCATCCGCGCCATCGCCAGCTCGGGCATCTGCGCCATCATCGTGACGCACAACATGGAGCAGGCCACGCGCGTTTCCGACAACACGGCGTTCTTCTACGTGGGCGACATGGTGGAGACCGGCCCGACGAAGCAGCTCTTCGACTCACCGCGCGACAAGCGTTTGCAGGATTACCTGACCGGAAGGTTCGGCTGATGGGCAGAAAGGCGAACATGAACGAAAACGAGCCGATGATATCCATCAGCGACTTCAACCTGTGGTACGGCGACTTCCAGGCGCTCACCGACATCAACCTCGACATCCCGAAAAACCAGGCCACGGCCTTTATCGGGCCGTCGGGCTGCGGCAAGTCGACGCTGCTGCGCACCTTCAACCGCATGTGCGACTTCGTGCCCTCGGTGCGCACGGAAGGAGCCATCAAGGTGGGCGGGCGCGACATCTTCGCCGCCGACGCCAACGCGCTGCGCGTGCAGGTCGGCATGGTGTTCCAGCATCCCAACCCGTTCCCTATGTCCATCCGCGACAACATCCTGTACGGACCGCGCCGCATGGGGCGCCTGGCGAAGGCCGAGGCGGACGAGCTGGTGGAGAAGTGCCTGCGCGACGCAGGCCTGTTCGATGAGGTCAAGGACAAGCTCGGCCAGAACGGTTTGGGGCTTTCCGGCGGCCAGCAGCAGCGCCTGTGCATCGCCCGAGCGCTGGCGACGAGTCCCGAAGTGCTGCTCATGGACGAGCCCACGAGCGCGCTCGATCCCATCTCCACCGCGCTCATCGAGGAATTGATGGTGCAGCTGGCCGCCGATCGCACGGTGGTCGTGGTGACCCACAACATGCAGCAGGCAACGCGCGTGGCGGACAAGACGGCGTTCTTCTACCTGGGGCGGCTCATCGAAGCCGGCGACACCAAGCAGCTGTTCGGCAACCCCGCCGAACAGAAGACCAAGGAATACCTGACAGGAAGGTTCAGCTAATGCAGCTCCGCAGCAAGTACATTGAGAAGCTTGAAGACCTTGACGGCCTGCTCACGCAGCTGTCCGAGAAATCCATCGCCGACGTGCGCGCGGTCGGCCGCGCGCTGGCGGGCGAGGAGGGAATCGCCGAGGAGGTGCTGGCCGGCAACAAGGCCACCCACCGCCTGCGCGACGAGATCGAGGACGGCTGCCTCGACATCATGCTGATGCAGCAGCCGCTCGTGGCCGACGACCTGCGGCAGGTGTCGGGCGCTTTTCGCGTGGTGAGCGATCTGGCGCACATCGACGAGATGACGCGCGACGTGGCCTACCTGTCCCAGCAGCTTACCCCGAAGGCCGTGTCGCACCTCGCCGATGAGTTCGCCGAGGCGACCGAGAAGGTGGCGGAGATGCTCGAGGTCGCCGTGCAGGCTTTCGATAACGCCGACACCGCCCTGGCCAAGCGCGTGTGGGACATGGACGACGCCGTCGATGCGCTCTACGATCGCTGCGAGGAGGTGGTGGTGCAGCTCATCCGCGAGAACAAGGCGGGCGCCAAGCACCTTCCCGAGCTTTTGATGGTGGCGAAGTACTTCGAGCGCATGGGCGACGATGCGCAGCGCATCGCCGATTGGGCGCATTTCCGCGCGACGGGCGAGCATGCGGTACACTCTAGGGACGACAAAAACGCCTAGGGTTCAGGTTGCCTTTCGCGAAGCGGAGCGGGGCTTTCGCAGGCGGCGTGCCGGGCGCATGAGGCGCGGAGGAGCCGATGATCTACTATGTCGAAGGGCCCAGTGGGCCGTTCGATGCCCGAGCACCGCGAAGCGGAGCGCAGGGCCCTCGGAGACGGCGAGCCACAGGGGCGCATGAGGTGCGGAGGGACCGATGATCTACTACGTCGAGGATGACGAGAACATCCGTCAGCTGGTGCTGTACGCGCTTGCGCAATCGGGCATCGAGGCCCAAGGCCAGGCCGACGACGCCGCCTTCCGCGCCGCCTGCGCTGTGCGCACACCCGACGTGGTGGTGCTCGACATCATGCTTCCCGGCGCCGACGGCCTGGAAATCCTCCAGCGCATCCGCAAGACGCCGGGCAAGCTTTCCCGCGTCCCCGTCATGATGGTCACGGCGAAAAACTCGGAGCTGGACATCGTGCGGGCGCTCGACGCGGGGGCCGACGAATACATCACCAAGCCCTTCGGCATGATGGAGATGGTCAGCCGGGTGCGCGCGCTGCTGCGCCGCGCGCCCGACTGGTCCGGAGACGCGGACGCGGGCGATCTGCGCCTCGGCCCGCTTGCGCTGTCGAGTGCCTCGCGCGAGCTTTCGGTCGATGGGCAGCCGGTCGCGCTGACCATGCGGGAATTCGACCTGCTGGCGTACCTGATGCAGCATGCGGGGCACGTGCTGTCGCGCGAGGCGCTGCTGCAAAACGTTTGGGGCTGGGATTTTTCCGGCGGAAGCCGCACGGTGGACATGCATGTGCTCACCCTTCGCCAGAAGCTGGCCGACCACGCCGACATGATCGAGACGGTGCGCGGCGTCGGGTACCGCCTTGTGGAAGAAGCTTAACGTTTCACCAGATGAGAGGTCAAAGAGATGATCTACTACTTGGAAGATGACGTGAATATCCGCGATTTGACGGTCTATGCACTGAAGCAGGCAGGGTTCGAGGCCGAGGGCTTCTCGACGCCGAGCGCGTTTTTCTCGGCGTGCCGCGACCGCATGCCGGAACTGGTGCTGCTCGACATCATGCTGCCCGACATGGACGGGCTTGAGGTCCTGCGGCGGCTGCGCCAGGACGCCGCGAGCAAGCACGTGCCCGTCATGATGCTGACGGCCAAGGGCACCGAGTTCGACAAGGTGAGCGGGCTTGACGCGGGCGCCGACGACTACCTGGCGAAGCCCTTCGGCATGATGGAGCTGGTCAGCCGCGTGAACGCGCTCATGCGCCGCGCCTCGGCGCCGGCCATGATCCCCAACGACGACCTGACCTGCGGGCCCATCGAGCTGCACGTGTCGGCGCACACGGTGGCGGTCGGCGGCGCCAGCGTCCAGCTGACGCTCAAGGAGTTCGAGCTTCTGCATGCGCTCATGAAAAGCGTCGGGCACGTGCTCACACGCGGGCAGCTGCTCGAGGACGTGTGGGGCATGACCTACGTGGGCGAGACGCGCACGGTCGACGTGCATATCCAGACGCTTCGACAGAAGCTCGCCGCGGCCTGCCCCGGCGCCGACGCCCACATCCAAACGGTGCGCGGCGTGGGCTACTGCATCAAGCGCACGCTGTAGGTCGGCAAGGCGAATCGGGAAGGGGTTGACGTGTCTCCGACGAGCGAACACGCGAAAAGCCTGGCCGGGCGCCTGTTCACGAGCATGCTGGCGTTCACGCTCGGCATCGTGCTGGCGTTCGCCGTGGCCATGATCTCCATCTTCTACTACTCCTACGAGCACGACGCCGAGCGCAACCTCACCGACGCCGCCGAGCGCGCGGCCGAATATCTCAACGACGCGCCCGCCGAGGACGTCACCACCATGCTGGCCCAGCAGTTTGACGGCATCACGCGCTTCACGCTCATAAGCCAAGGCGGCCTGGTGCTCTACGACAGCCAGGCCGACGCCTCGGCCATGGACAACCACGCCACGCGTCCCGAGGTGCAGCAGGCGGCGGTCACGGGCGAGGCGGTGAGCATGCGCTATTCCGAGACGATCGGGACCGACACGCTCTATGCCGCGCAGAAGCTTTCCGACGGGCGCATCGTGCGCCTGTCCGAGACGCGCCATTCGCTCGTGGCGTTTTTGGGCGAGATGCTCGTCCCGGTGCTGGTGGCGCTGCTTCTGGCGGCCGGCCTGGTGTTTCTGCTGTCGCGCACGCTGACGCGCCATATCATGAGGCCCATCGACGCGCTCGACATGGTTGACCCCCTGGAAAACGACATCTACGAAGAGATGGTGCCCCTGCTGCGCCGCATCGACGACCAGCAGGCGCAGCTTCGCCAGCAAAACCGCGAGCTTGCCGAGGCCGAAAGCATGCGGCGCGATTTCTCCAGCAACGTGAGCCACGAGATGAAGACGCCCCTGCAGGTGATCTCGGGCTACGCCGAGCTGATGAAGAACGACATGGTGCTGCCGGGCGATCGCCAGAAGTTCGCGGGGCTCATCTACGACGAGGCGCAGTCGATGCGCAACCTCATCAACGACGTGCTGACGCTCTCCAAGCTCGACGAGAGCGCCTTCACGCGCGAGGAGACCCCGATCGACGTGCGCGCGGTGGCGCAGCGCATGGCGGGGCGGCTGACGACGTTCGCGTCCGACCAGGGCGTTTCCATCGAGGTGTGCGGGGAGGGGGCCTGCATCAAGGGTTCGGAGACGCTTGCCGAGGAGATGCTGTACAACCTGATCGAGAACGGCGTGCGCTACAACCACCCCGGAGGCGCGGTGTGCGTGATAATCGAGCAGCGGCCGGCCGAGCAGGCCGAGCGCGAGGCGTTCGCGGCGGCGCGATGCCCGGGCGCGGACGCGGCGGTGGAGGTGCGCGTGAGCGACACCGGCCCGGGCATTCCGGCCGATATGCGCGAGAAGGTGTTCGAGCGCTTCTTCCGCATCGACAAGAGCCGTTCGAAGGAAACGGGCGGAACGGGGCTTGGCCTGGCCATCGTCAAGCACGCCGTGCAGTACCACCATGGGACCATCCGCATCGAGGACGCGCCGGGTGCGGGCTGCGCGGGCGAGGCTGCCGCGTTCGCCGACGGCGCGCCGGAGCCGACCGGCACCACGTTCGTCATGGTCTTTCCCGCCGCCGGGTAGCATTTGCGCCCTCGCGGCGGTCGTGCCTGCCTATTGTCCGGCGCATGGTATAATGCGCCCGGCGTTTTTCGTGGCCGTCCCTTTCGGGCGCACGCACGCGTCGCTTAGCAGCGAAAAAGGAAGGGCCTGCATGGAAAGCGTTCTCAATTCGAACTATGCGTTCTACGTTCTGTTTCTGCTGCTCATCGACGTGCTTTTGGTCTACAAGCTTTCCCGCACGCCGGGTTTCGGGCGCGAGGAGCGGTGGATCGTCAAGCTGGTCGCCGCGGTGGGCGTGTGCGCGCTGGCCGATGCGCTGTGCGTCGGCGTTGGAGCCCGCGCCGGCTTTTGGGGAAACTACCTGTTCAACTTCGCGTTCGACCTGTCGAGCGGCTATATCGCGTACTTCTTCTTCTGTTTCTGCGCCCTGCGATTCAACTCTCCCGCGATAACGGAGAAGCGCTGGCGAACCCTTATCCACATTCCCGTCCTGCTTTTGATCGTGGTGCTCGTCGCCTCGCTGTGGACGGGGTGGGTGTTCAGCATCGAACCTGATGGCACGTACGTGCGCGGCCCCCTGTTCGCCATGTTCGTGTTCGTGCTGGCCAACGGTTACACGCTCGGGGCCATCGCGGTGTCCGTCGCGGGGTACCTGAAAGAGCGCACCGTGGCGCGCCGCCGCATGATGATCAACTACGTCGTCTACGTGATCCCGCTGGTCGCGGGCACCATCCTGCAGTTCTTCTTCTCCACGCTGCCCAGCTCCAACATGGGCATGACGCTGACCATGCTGCTCATTTTCATGGACAACCAGAAGCGCCTGCTGCAGAAGAAGATCCTCGACGCCGAGGCCGCCAACGCCGCGAAGTCGGAGTTCCTCTCGCGCATGAG
>CAVGWX010000099.1:0-6690 GCA_963633085.1 Prevotella sp. CAG:279
GTGGGTGCGAGATATCATCTCGCACCGTAATAGCCAGCGCCGAAGGCGCGTCAGTTTTTTAACGCGCGGGCGGAATCGATTATGCCGGTCGGTAACCGTCCGCCCGCTCGTTCTTGAAAAAGTGTGTCGCGCTACGCGCTCTCCAATACTGCGCGAGACATGTCTCGCGCCCACGAAATCCCAACGGAAGGGTTACCCCATCTGCCAAAACTTCGTGGGGAGAAGCGCACGCTTCAGGGCGAGATCGTGCTAAAATGCAGGTGCCTGCAGCGCCGAACACGCTCCCGATCCTTGCCGCTCCGGCAGAATCCTCGGCGAGCTTTCCCCCAAAAACTTAACTCGCACCGCACCTGAAATCCATTTGATGAACCCGATAGCTGAGGGTATACTGCAATCAATGGCCCCGGGAATGACCTCTGATTCAAGTCACCGGGGCTCGATTTGCATCTATAGGAGATTTCTTGGCTGACGAGCAAAAAGACCAACCCGCGGAGGAGGAAGAAGCCGAGTACGAGCAGATTCTCCCATGGGCTGAGAAATGGCTTTCCGCCGAGCGCTTTGCCCCGTACCTGGAGTCATGCGACGGCGACGCAGAGAAGGCGCTCAGCCTCTATCGGTGGAACGTCGCGCTAGGGCAGTTCCTCATGCGCGACATATCGTATTTCGAGGTTGCACTCCGAAACTCCTACAACGCCGTGATGGAAGAGTGCTGGGACGGTGGGGCGCATTGGCTCCTTGATGACGAGTCGCCTGTTCGCAGACCTGTCATGAGGAAGTCCGGCAAGGGCGAGACCGACGTCAACCGCGTTAACCGCATCATCATCGACAAGGCCGTGTGCGGACTCCCTAAAGAGTTCTCGACTGGCAGCTTGGTCTCCGGGCTCACGCTGGGCTTCTGGGTACACCTGACCGATCGCTCCCGCGAGGCCGTGATCTGGCGTACCGGTCTCTATAAGGCTTGGCCGAAGGGTGCCAACCGCGCCAAGCTGCAGGAATGCCTGGACGGCATCCTGCGCGTGCGCAACCGCATAGCCCACAACGAGAGGCTGTTCGACCCGAAGCGCGGCCAGCTTTCCCCAAAGAAGGCCAACGCCGACGCCGTGCGCCTGCTTAGCCAGCTGCAGCCCGATGCGGCCGAATACCTGAGCGATGCGGAAGACGCGACGTTCGATGAGTTCCTAGAGCAGCATCCCGCGCCGGTGGACGTCGAGCTTTAGGCAGGCTTTGCCGGCGCGATCTTTGGCGGCCCGCGCAGCGGGCGTCAGACTTTTTTGGTTGCGGGCGTTTGGGGTTGGGTTCGGTCCCGGATGGCAACCCGTCCCGTTGCCC
Source organism: Prevotella sp. CAG:279 (assembly GCA_963633085.1). GTDB lineage: Bacteria > Actinomycetota > Coriobacteriia > Coriobacteriales > Eggerthellaceae > Senegalimassilia. The sequence continues at coordinate 1,330 of CAVGWX010000099.1, forward strand.
GGCTTCGCCGGGGTGTTTGAGTCATGCCTCAAACCCACAATTCTTTCTGGAAAGGTGTTCTCAACAGTCATTTTCATGTGGGTGCGAACGAAAGTTCGCACCGTAATAGCCAGCGCCGGAGGCGCGTCAGATTTTTCCAGAACCGGAGCGGGCGCGGTCGCGCTTTTGGATTATGTGTCGCGCTGACGCGCTCTCTAATAAGGCTTGAGCTCTCGCTCAAGCCTACAAATTTTTCTCAAAAGATATTCTCAACAGGCATTTTCGCTCTTTCACGCAAGCGCTTTCGCTCGACCCCACAAAACCCCGCGATGGCAAGCCATCCCATTTGCGCTCAGGTGCGGTGCCATTGTGCTTGCGCACGTCGGCCCCGGTCCCCGGTCGCCTAGCTACTCCTCCGCCTTCGCGAGCAAAATGTGCTCGGGCAGGATGGGCAGCTCGCGGTGCCATACGCCGGTGGCGCGGTAGATGGCGTGCGCGATCGCCGGCGCCGGCGTGTTGATGACAATCTCGCCGATGGACTTCGCGCCGAACGGGCCGGTGGGCTCGTAGGACTGCTCGAACTCCACGTTGATGCGCCCCGTGTCCAACCTCGAGGGAATGCGATACGTGAACAGGCTCGATTCGCGAATGCGCCCGGCCGGCGTGCGCGTCACGTCCTCGAACAGCGTGTGCCCGATGCCCTGCACGATGCCGCCCTCGGTCTGAATGCGCGCGAGCGCGGGATTGATGGGGATGCCGCAGTCGACCACAGCGGCGTAGTCGAGCACCTCCACCACGCCGGTTTCGCGGTCGAGCTCGATCTCCACCATGCCCACCATGTAGGGCGGCGGGGAAACAGGAGACGAATGCGTGGCCGTGACCTCGGCCGACAGGTTGCTGCTGCGCTGGCTCTTCCCCGCGATGTCGGCCAGGGAAACCGTCTCGCCCGTGCCCTCGCGCAGCACCTGGCCGTCCTCGAAGCACAGCTCGGCCGCCTCGCAGCCCAAAAGCTCGGCGGCGATGACGCACAGGCGCTCCTTGAGCTGCGTGCAGGCCTTCTGAACCGCCATGCCGGTGACGTAGGTGGTCGAGGAGGCGTAGGAACCCGAGTCGTAGGGCGAAGCGTCGGTGTCGGCGCCGAACACCGAAACGTCGTCGACCGAGCACTCCATATGCTCGGCGACCATCTGCGCCAGGATGGTGTCGCAGCCCGTGCCCATGTCGGCCGCGCCGATAAGCAGCATGAAGCCGCCGTCATCGTTCACCTTGACGGTGACCGAGCCCACGTCAACGCCGGAAATGCCGCTGCCCTGCATGGACATGGCCACGCCAGCCGCGCGCACGCGGCCGTTCCCCATATCGCGCACGGGGTACTTCGCTTCCCAGTCGAACATGTCGCGGCAATGCTGCATGCAGCGGTCGAGCGCGCACGAGTTCGCCATCTCGCCGTAGTACGCCAGCATCGGCATGCCCTCGCGCACCATGTTGCGCTCGCGCAGCGCCGCCGGGTCGATCCCGATCGTCTCGGCCAGTTCGTTGACCGTCGTTTCCACGGCGAACTGCCCCTGCGTGGCGCCGAACCCGCGATACGCGCCCGAGGGCTGCATGTTCGTGTACACCACGTTGGCGGTGAACCGGAACGCCTCGAGCGAGCCGGAATACAGCGGGATGGACTTGTGCCCGGAAAGCCCCACCGTCGCCCAGCCGTGCTCTCCATAGGCGCCCGAGTTCGAAAGCGTGGTCACCTCAAGGGCGCGGATGATGCCGGAGGAGGTGGCGCCCAGGCGGACCTTCACCTCCATCTCGTGGCGCGGGGAACCGCAGGTCTGCGCCTCCTCGCGGCTGAACACGCACATCGCCGGGCGGCCCGTCTTCATGGCGACGAAGGCCGGATACACCTCGCACACCGCGGTCTGCTTCGCGCCGAAGCCGCCGCCGATGCGCGGCTTTTCCACGCGGATGCGGCTCTTCGGGATGCCGAGCGCGTGCGACAGGATGCGGCGCACGTGGAAGACGATCTGCGTGGACGAGATCACGTGCAAGCGGCCGTAGGCGTCCATATGGGCGAACGTGCGGAACGTCTCCATCATGGCCTGGTTGAACGCCTTGGTGTGATAGGTGCGCTCCAGCACGATGTCGCAATCGGCGAGCACCGCGTCAACGTCGCCTTCGCTATCGGCGGTGGCGCCCACGAGGTTGCGCGTGTTGTCGCCGCCGAGGTCGCACAGCATGTGCCAGTCGTCCTCGGGATGCACCAGAATCGGATTGTCCTTCGCGGCGCGGAAATCGAGCACCGGCTCGAGCACGTCGTAGGTGACCTTGATGCGCGAAAGAGCCGTGGCGGCGGCCTTCTCGTTTTCGGCGGCCACGATGGCGACCACGTCGCCGACGAAGCGCACGTGGCGGTCGATGATCAGGCGGTCGTAGGGGCTTGTCTCCGGGTAGGTCTGCCCCGCGTTGGAGAACCGGCTGTTCGGCACGTCTTCCCAGGTGTAGACGTCGACGACGCCGGCGACCTTTTTCGCCTTGGAAACGTCGATGGCTTTCACGATGGCGTTGGCATGAGGGCTTCTCAGCAGCTTCACCACCAGCGCGTCGGGCGTGATGTCCTGCGTGTAGAGGGGCTTGCCCAGCAGCAGCTGCAGCGAGTCCTTCTTGCGGACCGACTTGCCCACCGATTGGTAATCCGGCCTATCCACGGGACGCCTCCTTTGCGTTCTTGCTTTGCGGGGCTGTGCCCGAGCGGAGCGCGGCGGCGGCACCCTCTCCCGCGCCGGCGCTCTCCCCGGCACCCGCGCCCCTGCTGTCCAGGAAGTTGCGGATGCCGCGCAGCTGCCCGACATAGCCCGAGCAGCGGCACAAGTTGCCGCTTAGGTACGCCAGGATCTCGCCATCGGTCGGATCGGGGTTTTCGCGCAGAAGCGCGATGGTGTTCATCACGAAGCCCGGGTTGCAGAACCCGCACTGCTCGGCGCCCTGGTCGGCGATGAACCCCACGAACGCGGACGCCTCTTCCTGCAGGCCCTCCAGCGTGTCGACGGCGTGCCCGTCGGCGCGCGCCGCCAGAACCGAGCACGACAGCACGGGGGTGCCGTCGAGCAGCACCGTGCACAAGCCGCAAGACGACGTCTCGCAGCCGCGCTTCACGCTCGCGCAGCCATGCGCGCGCACGAAGTCGATGAGCAGCATGTCGGCCGGCACGTCTTCGGCGACGGCGCGGCCGTTGAGCTTGATCTTCACTTCCATCTAGCGCACCTCCGCAAGCGAGAGCAGGGCACGGCGCACCAGCGTGGGCACCAAGGCCCGACGATACTGCGCGCTGCCCCACATGTTCCCCGACACCGCGACAGAACCGGCGGCCCAGTCGGCGAAGGCCGCGGCGGACTGCTCGGTGATGCCGCCCGCGAGGATGCCCTCGTCGTCGCGCAGCACCACCGCGCGCGCGGGGCGGGCGCCCACGCACACGCGATATTCGCCGCCCACGCACGACGCCGCGCAGTTGAGCGACGGCAGGTCGGTCCGCTGCTTGCGCACCACCTGATAGGAAAACGCGCCCGGGCGCTTCTTGACGATGAGGCGCACCAGGATGTCGCGGTCGTATCTCATGCTCGCGAACTCCTCCAAGGGCACGATGCCTCCTTCGTGCAGCTCAACGTAGCTGTCCATGGAAAGGAAGACCGTGAGAACGTCGGAGAACCCCATGCGCCGCCACAGGCTGCCGCCCACCGTGGCCCCGTTGCGGAACTGCACGCCAACGATGTCGCGAAACGCCGTCGCAACCGCCCCGCATGAATACGCCGCCAGGCCGGGGTGCGTCTCCAGCTGGCGCAGCGTGACCATAGCCCCGATGCGGAACTCCTCGTCGGTCTCCTCGATCTGGTCAAGCCCCAAGTCGCACAGGTCGATGACGGTGCCGAGGGAATGGTTGCCCATCTTCATCCACAGCATGCCCGCCACCACGCGCGTGCGCTTCTTCTGGTTCAGCTCCCACGCCTCGTCGAGGCTTTGCGGGCGGATATATTTCTGAAACGTTAGAATGATAATCGCCTCTTACTGGAGGTTTGCACAATTGCTCACAGTATACTGTGGGGCGCCCCAAGGGCCGAGCTGCCCTTGAAAACGCCCCCGTTCAACCACTGAATTTGCAGAGGTGCCACCATCATGACGAACCGCAACGAAAGCCTGAAATGCATGCACGGATGCATCATCATGGCGTCGGGCGAGGGCAGGCGCTTCGGGGGGAACAAGCTCTTAGCCGACCTGGGCGGCGTACCGCTGGTAGAACACGTGTTCAAGGCCACGGAAGGGCTGTTCGCGAAGCGGGTGGTGGTGACGCGCCATGCGGAGGTGGCAAAGCTGTGCCGGCAGACGGGCGTGGACGTGATCGAGCACGGCGAACCGCGCCGAAACGACACCGTGCGCCTGGGGATGCGGGCGATGCAAGGTTGTGACACGGTCACGTTCTTCCAAGGAGACCAGCCGCTTATCGCGCCAGAAACCATCGCCGCGCTTTTGCGCAGCGCCGAGGGCAATCCATCAAGCATTTGGCGCGCCAGCTTTGCGGGCAGGCCCGGCGCGCCGGTGCTGTTCCCCGCCTGGGCCTTCGACGAGCTGCGAGGACTTCCCGAAGGCAAGGGCGGCGCCTTCGTGGCGAAGGCGCACCCCGATCGCGTGCGCCTCATTGAAGCAGCAAGCGCCTGGGAGCTCTTCGACGTGGACACCGTCGAGGACCTGCAGGCGCTTGCGAAACATCTTTCCGAGGGAAGCGTCTGAGCCGCTTTGCGCTGCGCGCAAGAACAGCTGAATCCGGCGGCGCTTCCCTAACCCCTACCGCGGGTGCTTGCGCTCCCAACGAGAGAAGTTGTCCTGCGGAAGCACGATGTTCAGCAGGATGGCGACTGCGGCGGCGGCGACGATGCCGGAACCGCCGAAGATCAGGCTCACCCATTCAGGCGCGCCGGCCAGCACCGCGGAGTTGGCGCCGATGCCGTAGCCCAAGCCCAGCGCCACCGACACGATGCTCAAGCTGCGCGCGGTCAGCGGCTCGCGCGTGATCAGCTGGATGCCGCTGACCACGATGGACGAGAACATGATGACGGCCGCGCCGCCGAGCACGGCCTGCGGCATGATGGAGATGACCGCGCCGAGCTTCGGGCACAAGCCGCACAGCACGAGGAAGACGGCGCCGGCGGCCAAGGCCTTGCGGTTGACCATCTTCGTCATGGCCACCAAGCCCACGTTCTGGCTGAACGACGTGTTCGGCAGCACGCCGAACAGCGCCGCGAACGACGAGCCCAAGCCGTCGCACATCACGCCGCCGGAAAGCTCCTTGTCGGTGGCCTCGCGGTCCATGCCGCCCTGGGTGACGCCGGAGATGTCGCC
>CAVGWX010000100.1:0-6537 GCA_963633085.1 Prevotella sp. CAG:279
TTCGCCATATGATCGTGAAGCGCACCGACCGCGATTAAGGATACGACACGGGGCACGTGCCCCAGCATGAGAAGAGGTGGGTTACATGAGCATCAACCGAGTCATGATCAGCGGAAACCTTACGCGTGATTCCGAGCTTCGCTCGACGCAGAGCGGCATGGGGATCTTAAGCTTCGGCGTGGCGGTCAACGATCGCCGCAAGAACCCGCAGACCGGCGATTGGGAGGATTACCCGAATTTCGTCGACTGCACCATGTTCGGAACCCGAGGCGAAAAGCTGCATCAGTACCTGACCAAGGGTACGAAGGTTTCCATCGAAGGCAAGCTGCGCTACAGCTCTTGGGAGTCTAACGGGGCTCGCCGCAGCAAGCTCGAGGTGATCGTCGACGAGTTGGAGTTCATGTCCAGTCGCAACAGCAATGCCGGCCAGCAGTATGGTGACGGCATGAATGCAGGATACGCCCCGGCTCCGGCCATGGCGGCCCCTGCGGCTCCTGTGATTGACGCCTCTGCTTCGGTTTATGACGAAGATATCCCGTTTTAAGCGAAAGAGGTTTAGGAAATGTCCGATTACGCGAAGCAGCCTCGTCGCAAGTACTGCCAGTTCTGCAAGGAGAACGCGGAGTACATCGACTACAAAGATACCCAGATGCTGCGCAAGTATGTTACCGACCGCGGGAAGATCAAGCCCCGCCGCGTGACGGGTGCCTGCACCCAGCACCAGCGTGACATCGCGAACGCCGTGAAGCGCGCTCGCGAGATGGCTTTGATGCCGTACGCGGTTCCTGCCATCAGCGGCCGCGGCGACCGCCGCAACCGCTAGGCGCAAGGAGGAACCATGAAAGTCATCCTGCTCCAAGAGCTCAAGGGCAAGGGCGGCGAAGGCGACGTCGTGGACGTGGCCCCCGGTTTTGCCAACAACTACCTGATGCCGCAGGGCATCGCCATCCTGGCTACGAAGGGCAACCTGAAGCAGCTCGAGATGCGCAAGAAGAACATCGCCAAGCGCGAGGCTACGCGCCTGGCCGATGCCGACAAGCTGAAGGCGACGCTCGACGGCGCCGCCGTCAAGATCGACGCGAAGGTCGGCGAAGAGGGCCAGCTGTTCGGCTCCGTGACCGCCGCCCAGATCGCCGACGCCATCAAGGAAACCCTTGGCGTCGAGGTCGATCGTCGTCGCATCGAGGCTGGCCACGCCATCAAGACCGCTGGCGAGCACGAGGTCGAGATCTCCATCTACCGCGAGATCAAGGCCACGCTCAAGCTGCTGGTCGGCGTCGACGAGGTTGCCGAGGCCGAGGAAGAGGCCGCTGAGGCCCCCGCCGAGGTCGAGGTTTCCGAAGAGGCCGCTGAATAGCCCCTGCTTTTCGCACCGCGATTCAAATCCCCCTGCATCGGGTAACCGAGGCAGGGGGATTTTGCGTTTCCGGGCACATAAATGGGGCGGCCCTGCCGGGCGCCTGCGGTATGATGGTCGCCACTGAGAAAGGAAGCGCCATGCCCGTAAACGTCCCTTACAACCCCGACTTCGCCCCCGCCGTTGCCGTGACCGACGATGCGCGCAAGATGGAGCCTCAGAACATCGAGGCGGAAAAGTCGGTGCTCGCCGCCTGCATGCTGAACCAGGACGCCATCGAGGACGTTGCGGCGAAATTGGTCCCCGATAACTTCTACCGAGCCGCCCATCAGCGCATCTTCGAGTCGATGATCGACCTGTACGTGCGCCATATCCCCATCGACCACATCTCCCTCGCGGACAACCTCAAGGCGCAGGGCCAGCTCGAGGCGATCGGCGGCAAGCCGTACCTGGTCGAGCTCGCCGACAACACCTTCGCGCTGACGAACTGGCAAAACCATGTGGAGATCGTCAAGCGCACGGCCATCCTGCGCGATCTCATCCGCGCCTCGGGGGAGATAAAGGCGCTTGCCTACGACGCCCCGGACGATTTGGGCATTGTCGTCGAAGAGGCGGAGAAAACGCTGTTCCGCGTCACGGAAAAGCGCGTGTCCTCGGCGTTCGTGGGCATCGACACGCTGCTCGTCGACGCGTTCGAGGAACTGCAGGAAATGGCCATGCAGGAAAACAAGATTTCCGGCGTGGCATCGGGCTTCAAAGACGTGGACAACCTGTTCCACGGCTTTCGCGGCGGCGATCTGGTCATCCTGGCAGCCCGCCCCGGCGTCGGCAAGACGGCGTTCGCCTTAAACCTGGCCACCTCGGCGGCGAAGCTCGGCGCCAGCGTGGCTTTCCTGTCCCTGGAAATGTCGGCGTCGCAGCTGGTGCAGCGCGTGCTGGCGTCCGAGGCCCGCGTCAGCCTCTCGAAGCTGCGCGCAGGGCAGGTGCAGGAGGCGGACTGGGCCGCCATCATCGAGGCGTCGAGCACGCTTTCCAACCTGAAGATCCAGTTCGACGACACGCCCGCCCTTTCCATCCTCGAGCTGCGCGCGAAGGCCCGCCGCGAGCTGCGCGACGCCGAGAAAGGTCTCATCATCGTGGACTACCTGCAGCTCATGCAGCCTCCGCAGGCGCGCCGCGACGGCAACCGCGCCGTCGAGGTCGCCGAGATCTCGCGCGGCTTGAAGGTGCTGGCCAAGGAGATGGACATGCCCGTCATCGCGCTCTCGCAGCTCTCCCGCGCGGTCGAGATGCGCGGCAAGAAGCGCCCGATGCTTTCCGACCTGCGCGAATCGGGCGCAATCGAGCAAGACGCCGACATCGTCATGTTCATCGACCGAAGCATGGACGAGATGGAGGCCGAAAGCGACGACCGCCCGGACATGGGCACCGCCGAGCTCATCGTCGCGAAGCACCGCAACGGCCCGACGCGCGACATCACGCTCGCCTTCAATGCCGAGTACACGCGCTTCATGGATTTCGTCGACGATTCGCGCGTGCCCGACTATATTTAGCGCGCCTCGGCGCGGCGACGGGGGTACACTCGGAACATGCCAAAGAGCCTGACATTCATCCACGCCGCCGATCTGCACCTCGGTGCGCCGTTTCGCGGCCTGGCGCAGGTTTCCGAAACGTGGTCGGCGCGCCTGATGTCGGCTATCCGCGAGGCGTTCGGGCGCGTGGTGGACGCCGCGCTCGACCGCAAGGTCGACTTCGTCGTCATCGCAGGCGACGTGTTCGACGCCACCCGCTCTTCCTACGGCGATTACCTGACGTTTTTCAAGGGCATCAAGCGCTTGGGCGACGCGGGCATCCCGGTGTATCTGGTGGCGGGAAACCACGACCCCATCACCTCCTGGAAGCAGGGCCTGTTCCTGCTGCCGGAAAACGCCCACATGCTTTCCGCGACGCAACCGGATTTTTGCCTGTTCGAGCGCGCCGGCGAGCCGCTGTGCATCATCGGTGGCCGCAGCTACTACAACCAAACGTGGCCGATGGACGAATGCATTGCCGATGGGTTGACGCGCCGCGCCGGCATCGATGCGCTTTCAGAAGATTTCCCCGAAGCGGGCAGCGCCCCCTTCGCCGTCGGCGTTCTGCACACGGGATTGAACCTCGACCCCATAAAAGCCCCCGTCAAGCCCTCGGTGCTCATGGCGGCGGGGATGGATTACTGGGCCTGCGGGCACATCCATATGCCTTACGCCTATCCCTCGCGCGAAGAGCCGCGCATCGTGTTCTCCGGCTGCATCCAGGGGCGCGACATCAAGGAAACCGGCCCGCGCGGCATCAACCACGTCACGCTGACGGAAGGCAAGCCCCCCGAGGTCGCCTTCATCCCGACGGCGAGCGTCGTGTGGCAGCAGCTGCCGGTCGACGTGTCCGCCTGCGAGGCGCTTCCCGACGTCGCCGACCTCATCATGCGCGCGCTGTTCCGCGCGAACGGCAAGGCCCATTGCGAGGAGATGGTCTCGCGCATCCGGCTTACCGGCGCGACGCACCTGCACGAGGTGCTGCAGCGCCCTGACGTGCGCGAGGACATGCGCAAGCACGTCAACGATTCGTACTCGGCGTTTTTCTGCGACCTGATCGCGGACGAGACGACCACCCCGCGCGACAAGGACGCCCTGCGCGAAGAGGGTCTGTTCCCGGCGGTCATGCTGCAGGTTTCCTCCGATCTGCTCGGGCACCCAGACGATGCGAAGGCGTTTCTGCAGGACGAGTTCCTCAAGCGCAACCTCCAGCTGCCCGCCGCCTGCGCGGGCGGGGTCGATGATCTGTCGGCGCGCGCCGAGGATCTGGTGCTCGACCTGCTTTCCCAAGGCGATGCGCGATGAGCCGCAGGTATCTGAAACATATCAAGATGGATGCGTTCGGGGCGTTCTCGAACCGCACGGTCGGCCCGTTTTCCGCCCACCTGAACGTGGTCTACGGCCCCAACGAGGCCGGCAAGACGACGCTGTCGAAGTTCGTCGGCGGCGTGCTGTTCGGCTGGGAGGACGCGCGCGCATCGAAGAACACCTATCGGCCGAGCAACGCCGAGCGCAGCGGATCGCTGTTCTTCGCGACTGATGACGCGTCCGACGATCAGGGCGAGGCCGCCGAGCTTTCCCGCGCGCGCAACGCCGACGGCCTGGTAGGCGACGCGAGCCTGGTCGAGGATCTGGACAAGGAAACGTTTCGCACCATGTTCTCGCTCGACAGCGACGAGCTGCGCCGCCTGCGCAACACGACCGACGTGACGGCGAAGCTTTTGACGGCGGGGTCGGGCACGGGGGCGTCTCCTGCCCATGCGCTTTCGAAGGTGCAGGACGAGATCGCGACGTTCACCTCCCGGGCGGCGTCGGCCAAGCATTCGATCACCAACATCGACGCGCAATGCGACGAGCTGCGCGGGCGCATCTCGGCCGCCTCCGACGAGACCGAGCGCCTGAAGCGGGAGAACCAAGAGCTTTTGGACCTGAGATCGCAGCGCCGCGAGCTCACCGAGCGCATCGGCCGCCTGAACCGCGAGGTGGAGGCCCTCTCCTCGGCCGCCGACGAGCTAATGCGGGTTCAGGAGGACATCGCCGCACTCACGGAGCAGATCGGGGATTTTCGCGAGAACGAGGAGAAGGAGCGCCGCGCCCGCCGCGCTTCGCTTCGCGAGCACGCCGCCGACCTGTCGGGGATCAGCGCGACGCAGGAGCGCACCATGCGCGACCGCATCGATGCGATGGCCTCGCAGGAGGCCAAGCACGTCCATGCGGTTGACCTGGCGAACGAGAACCTCGCCAGCTCGAAGGCCGCCTACGAGGCGCTGCAGGAAGCGGGCGACGCCGAAGCGGAAAGCCTGCGCGCCAAGCGCCAGCAGCGCGTGCAGGTCGCCCTTTCCGTGGCCCTGCCGGTGGCGTTCATGATGATCGGCATCCCCTTGTTCATGCATGGGCGCGACATCTCCAGCCTGTCGTTCACGGCGCTGGGCTTCGGCCTGGTGGCCGTCGCGGTGATCCTGGCGTTTGCGGCGCTCGTGCTGCTGTTCCGCCCGAACAAGCCGACCGGGGTGCATGAGGCGCGCCTGCGCGACGCCCACTGGGTGATGCTCCAGGACGGCAAGAAGCTGGAGGCGTGCGTGGCGGCGCGCGAGGAGTTTTCCTCGCAGGTGGCAAACGAGCTGGCCTCCATGGGGCTTTCGGCGGCCGGCTCTTCGCTGCGCCGCGCGCGCCTTCTGCTCGACGAGGCGAAGGACATGCGCACGGAATCGGCCCTCTATCAGCAGCGGCATCAGGCGCTTGTGGCCGGGCGCACCTCCTGCGAGCAGAAGCTCGAGGCGAAGGAGCGCCGCCGCGACGAGCTTTTGGCGATGATGTCGGCGGGCGACGGCGGCGCTGATGCCGCCGGCGCGCTGCTCGACCAGCGCATCCGCCAGCGCGACGAGCTTTTGGAGCAAAGCGAGCGCATGAGCCAGCGATTGGGCGAGCTTCAGCAGAAGCTCGACGCCGCGCGCCGCGCGCGATCCTTCGACGAGCTGAAGCTGCGCTACCAGGAGCTTCAGACGAGGCGCGCCGATTCCGCGATGCAGCTGGCCGAGCTTCTGCTGGCGCGCCGCATCCTGGAAACGTCCATCGCCGCCTGGGAAAGCAAGAGCCAGCCGGAGGTGTACCGCAAGGCGAGCGAGCTGCTTTGCCTGATGACCGACGGCGCGTGGGTGAAGGTGTCCATGTCCTCCGAGGGGCGCCTGCAGGTGACCGACGCGCTGCGCACCGTCCGCGAGCCGGTGCACCTGTCGCTGGGCACGTGCCAGCAGCTCTACCTTTCCCTGCGCATCGCGCTGCTCATCACCGCGGACAACGTCGGCCGGGCGATCCCCATCCTCGCCGACGACATCCTCGTGAACTTCGACTCCCGCCGCCGCGCCGGCGCCGCCCGCGCGCTCGCCGAGCTTGCGCGAAGCCGGCAGGTCATCGTGATGACCTGCCATGAAGAAATCGTTGAAACCATGCGCTGCGCCGATGCGCAGCTCAACGTGGTGCGTCTGTAATATACTGTTTGGGTTGCGACACGGAAATCGAAAGGATGCGCACACATGCCGAGCACCGTTTTAGTGGGCGCCCAATGGGGCGACGAGGGTAAAGGCAAGATCACCGACCTTATTGCGAGCA
>CAVGWX010000101.1:0-6533 GCA_963633085.1 Prevotella sp. CAG:279
AAACGATCCGGGGCCACTCTCTGACGATCGATTCCGCGCTCAACCCGCCGACCCCGGCAACGTCGAATCGGCCGCGAACACCCACCACCGCAGCGTATCGCACTCGCCGAACGCTTCCACGCCGCGCCGGTGCTCCAAATACAGCTCCGTCTCATGCCGCCCGAAACGAACCCGGTAGCGCGCGTTGTCGACGCCGTTGTGCATCGGCCCCGGCCGCCCGCGTTCCAAAACCTCGTCGATGCGGAACACCCGCCCGTCGGGCCACAGCACCGCCAGCGGGTCAACGCGCCCCTCGTCGGTCAGGCGCACGACGACCCCCACGTACTCCTTATGCACGCGCCAACGACGACCGTTTCTCACAACGTATTCCATAGCCGAACCATTATCGAACAACCGTTCGCAAACCGCCAGCGAACAAACCATGAAGATTCGCCGAGAAAGCCAACCGCCCGCAGCGCCAACCTACGGAATCCATCTGCAACACGACTCACGAATCCATCCGCAATGCCAACACGCGAAATCAGTCTGCGGCATCGAGCCATGGCGATCCTTATTCGAGAGCGCCGAAGGCGCGACAGATACTTCCACGGACGGGCAGACGGCCGGTTTGCGGTTTGCGCTGCTGGTTCCACCCGCGTTTTGGAAAAGAGCGACGCGTCCTTCGGACGCTGACCGAATGCTGCGCGAGCTTTCGCTCGCGCCCACGAAAAACCAGGTATGCTGTGAAGTGCTAGCTGCAGCGTCATTCCGGCAGCAAGACTTCGTAGGGTCACTGGTCGCCATGGCTCGAATATTCGACCTGAAGGCACGCACTGACACTCGATCCCGGACAAAAACACCTCGGACGGTCGGTTTCGCAACGGAATCCCAATCACTTCATCAACCCAGCGACCGATCCGATCAGCTCCTATTCTGCCTTCGCGGGGGGTCAAACATGCTAATCAATGCGAGGAAACGAGGTTTAGATCTTTCCGAATTGCCGGAGACGATAGCTCCGGTTTCTGCTCAGGCCGTGCCATTCGTGTATAAATCAACTAGATTAGACCGTGCCATTCGTGTCCCGGCGGCTGACGCCGCCGCAAGGTGCGCAAACAGCTGCATTCTCAACGGCGCCCGCCCGGCAGCCTCGTTAGCCCTTCTTGCAGCCGGCGAGCGCGGCTATGATGCGGTCTTCTTCGAGCGGCTTGGTCAGGTGCCCGTTCATGCCCGCCTCGAGGCTTCGCTTGATGTCGTCGGTGAAGGCGTTCGCCGACATGGCGAAGATCGGCAGCTCCTGCAGATCCGAGCGCTTCGAGGCCCGAATCATGCGCGTGGCATCCAGCCCGTTCATCACCGGCATCATGATGTCCATCAGCACGGCGTCGAACGTCCCCGGCTCGGCCGCGAACACCGCATCGACCGCCTGACGGCCGTCGCTCACCACCGTCACCTCGATGCCACGGGCCGTCAGCAAAAACTCGGCGATCTCGGCGTTGAGGTCGTTGTCCTCGGCCATCAGCACGCGCATGCCCGCGACCGCTTGCGCATCGACGGCGCTCGCTTCCCCGTCCTCGCGCCCGGCGTCCGCATCCACCGCAAAGGGCAGCTCCACCGTGAACGTGGTCCCCTGCCCTTCCCTGCTTTCAAGGGAAATGGTGCCGCCCATTTTGTCCACCAGATGCTTCGTGATGGAAAGGCCCAGGCCGGAACCCTGGTAATGCGTGCGCGCGTCGCTGCGGTCCTCCTGCGTGAACGGCTCGAACGCGCGGCGCTGGAACGCCTCGGTCATGCCGATGCCGGTGTCGCTGCAAACGAACCGGAAGGTTGCCGTGCGCGCAGGCCCATCGGCATCGCCGCGGGCAGCCGCTTCATCAGGCAAGGCGCAGCCGCCCTCGAGCTCTTCGCACGACAGGTGCACCTCGCCGTGGTCGCGGTTATACTTCACCGCGTTGCTCGCAAGGTTCAGCAGGATCTGCTTCACGTGCGCCGGGCTGCCCACAAGCCGCCAATCCCTCACGGCATGCGCATGCGGCTCCAGAACGAACGTGACGCCGTGCTCGGTGGCCTGGCCCTGCGCAACCGATTCGATCTCGTGAAGCAAGGCGTGCAGGTCGAACGGCTTGAAATCGAGCATGATATCGCCGCTTTCAAGCTTGTTCATATCAAGCACGCTGTTGACCAGGGACAACAGGTAACTCGATACGTTCCAGATCTTGTCGCGGCAATCCTGTTGGCGCACGTAGTCCGTCGGGAAATGGTTCGCGATGTTCACCATGCCGCGGATGCCGTTGATGGGCGTGCGGATATCGTGGCTCATGCGGCGCAGGAAGTCGGTTTTCGCGGCGTTCGCGCGGCGCGCCTCGTCGGCGGCGGCCCGCAGCTCGTCGCGATATTCGAATTCGCGGCGCTTCTGCTCATCGATGATGCTCGCCACGTACAAGACCACGGTCGGCAAGCCTTCCGCATCGCGCTTCTTCACGATGAAGCGCCCCATGTGCCATTGCCCGTTTAGCGCCTGGTACTCCTGCACGATGCTGTCGCGAGCCGCCAAGCGCTCGCGCAGGGTCGCCACGTCCATGAACTCCGTCATCGCCTCGCGGCTTTCAGGCGAAACGACGGCCGGAAGAGCCGCGGAGATGATCTCGGAGGCGTTGCCGCACCTTCCGGTCAGGCAGTGCATCTGCTCATCGGCCGATATCTCCTCGAAGTAGTTGGACAGGATGTCGACGCGATAGATGCACCAGTAAATCTTGCTGATTGCCGAGATGATCTCGTAGTTCAGCTGCGCGACATCGAGCGCTTCGGTGAGCTTTCGCTTGCGCTCCTCTTCCTCGGCGACGATGTCGTCCATGTAGCGGAAGCCGAGAACGATCCTGAACTCGTCTTCTTCAACGCGGATGCGCGTCACCTGCGCCTCGAAGTGCTCCTGCCCGTAGGCGTTGGGCACCGATTGATAGCGGAAGGCCACGCGCGTGGTGTCCTCCAAGTCGCGCTTGAGGCGTTCGAAGGAAAGGCGCTTCAAGAAGTCGGGGCACGATTCCCTCACGACGAACCGGTTGAAGTACTCGCGCAGGCGGCTCGAATAGCATCGGGCGATATCGGGGAGATCTTTGTCGAGGATGATCGAGTTCGCCCCGCCGTATTCGCGCCGCATCTCGATGACGTCGTGCGTCAAGTCGCAGGCGTAAATGGCGGTGTAGTCGACGGACATCGCGTCGAGCAGGGCGTTTTCGCTCTTCAGCTGGTCGAAGTTGCGCTGCAGGATCAGCTGGTTTTCCTTCAACAGCTTCCTGGCGCGCATGTTCTCGCGCAAGCACGCCAAATGACCGCTCACCGCCGAGAGCAGCTGCACGACCGGGACGCCGTCCGATTCGTCCATTGCGGGGTTGTCGACCCCGGAAAACCCGACGAATCGGCTGCCGGAAAACATAGGGAACGCGACGAGCGAGCGAACGCCCTGCTCAGAGAGGATGTCGTACTCGAAAGGCGCGGTTTTACGCAAATCCTCGACGTCTCGGATGATGATAGGCTCGTTGCGCTGGAAGTGCCGCATCCAGCGGCCGATGACGTCCGAGGAAACCTGCTGCGGGACGCTCGACTTCCCCAGCGAGCGCGCCGCGGGAGAGAACCAAGCGAACGTGTTTTCCAGGCAGCACTGATCGGCGCTCGAGCTTTCGAACACGTAGACGCAATCGGAAAACGTGAGGACGCCGATCGATTCCAGCAGCGAGGGGATGGCGCAGTCGAGCTCTTCTTCGGTGGAAGCCTGATCGAGCGCAGCAAGCTGGCTGAGCAGGGCGCTCAAGCCCGCCGACGCGCCACCTTCGGCCGCAAGCGCGCCCGGCTCGAAAACGCCATCGATGCCGCTCATGCTGCCTCCCCTCGGGGTTTTCCCATCGTTTAGCCTTTTGCTTCAACGGTTGCAAACGACCGTTTTTCACATGAGCGAATTATACGGCCCCAACCCAACATATGAGCCATCAACCGAGCAGAATCGCGGCGAATGCGGACGGGCGGCTTCAACGGGCGGCATTTACGCGGCCAGCTGCTGGCGCTTTTTCCGAGCATCGATGGCAAGCATGACGATAAGCGGGACATACAGCGCAAACGTGCCCACGAGCGATCCCAAGCCGGAGGCCGACCCCGACGACACGAACACGGCGCCGCTTTGCGCGGCCGTGTTCGCGCTGCTCAGAAAGACGAGGATCATGGTGTTGTTGAGCCAATGGATGACGCAGCCGGGCAGGCAGTTCCCGTACACGATGTCGGCGAGATACCAGACGAAGGCCGGGATGAAGTAGCTCACAAGCGACAGGACGAGCATGAGCGCGCCGCCCTGCGTCAAAACCTCGGGGTTCGTGCAATGCACGCCCATGAACAGCGCGCTCGCCACCACGCCCCACACAAGGCACTTGGCTGAGGGGCGAAGCTCATCACCGCAGGTAGCGCGCAGAAACGTGCAGCGGAACATAATTTCCTCGGAGGTGGTCTGCATCCACACGAGCGCGAGGCAGATAAGCACGTTCGCCAAAATGGGAACAAGCCCGATGCTGTTGAGCTCCGTGACCCCGCCGGAGGGGAACGCGAACGTCGACACCGCGATGCTGAGGACCAATCCCGCGAACCACGCGCCGATCATCTTCGCGCACAGCTTCCCGTCGAAGGTGCCGGCGCGCCCGAGCACCAGGTCGCGCAGCGACGTCTTGCAGATAAGGTGCAGGAACGCCACCATGAGCGCGAACGCGACCGAAAACCCCAGAAACGTGCACAGCGTTCCCGGGAGCCACGCCCACGCCCCGTCCATCTTCCAAACCTTGGCGACGACCAGAAACGGCGTTTGGCCCACGATCAACGCGCCGAAGCATGCGAAGAAGTAGCCGACCCATATGCCCGTCGGCGCCTCGTTCGGGGCCCAATCCACGATCTTGCTCGCCGCGCCGTTCGCCACCGCGATTCCCTTCCTCGTCGCGAAAACCCTACGCCATCAGCTTCTTGATGCGCTCCATGGCCTCCACGGCGGCCTCGGCCTCGCCGAAGGCGGTCAAGCGGATGTAGCCCTCGCCGGAAGGGCCGAAGCCCGCGCCCGGCGTGGTGATGATGTTCGCCTCGGTGAGCAGCTTGTCGAAGAACTCCCAGCTGCCCATGCCCTCAGGCGTCTTGCACCAAATGTAGGGGCTGTTCACCGCGCCATAGACGGTGAAGCCGGCGGCCTCGAGGCCCTCCTTGATCACGCGCGCGTTTTTGCGGTAGTAGTCGAGCGTCTCCTCGATCTGGCGCTCGCCTTCAGCGGTGTAGACGGCCGCGGCGCCGCGCTGGATGACGTAGGACGCGCCGTTGAACTTCGTGCACTGGCGGCGGTTCCACATCGCGTTGAGGCTCTGGCCGTCGCGGACGAGCTCCTTGGGAACCACGGTGTAGCCGCAGCGCGCGCCGGTGAAGCCGGCGGTCTTGGAGAAGGAGCGGAACTCGATGGCGCAGGTCTTGGCGCCTTCGACCTCGAAGATGGAGTGCGGGACGCCCTCTTCGGTGATGAAGCGCTCGTAGGCGGCGTCGAACATGATGATGGAGCCGTTGGCGTTGGCGTAGTCGACCCACACCTTGAGCTGCTCGGCGGTAAGCACCGTGCCGGTGGGGTTGTTCGGGCTGCACAGGTAGATGACGTCCGCGCGGCCTTCCGGCAGCGCCGGGCAGAACGCGTTTTCGGCAGTGGTGGGCATGTAGGTGATGTTCGTCCAGCGCTCGACGGCCTCGTCGTAGTCGCCCGCGCGGCCGGCCATGGCGTTGGAATCCACGTAGACGGGATACACCGGGTCGCACACGGCGACGACGTTGTCGACGTCGAGGATGTCGCCGATGTTGCCGCAGTCGGACTTCGCGCCGTCGGAGATGAAGATCTCATCGTCGGCGATGTCGACCCCGCGGGCCTTGAAGTCCTTCTCGGCGATGACGCTGCGCAGGAAGTCGTAGCCCTGCTCGGGGCCGTAGCCGTGGAAGGTTTCGGCCTTGGCGAGGTCCTCCACCGCCGCATGCATGGCCTCGACGACGGCCGAGCAAAGCGGGCGCGTGACGTCGCCGATGCCCATCCTGATGAGCTTGGCCTCGGGATGCGCCTCGGAATAGGCCGCGGTGCGGCGGGCGATCTCAGAGAAGAGGTAGCTGCCGGGAAGCTTCTGGTAATTCGGGTTGACCTTGGCCACGGTTTGGTCTCCTTCGTTCTTGGTTGATTTCGGCAAGCGGCGGGCGGTTTGGCGGCGCCCGGCGCGATTTCACACGGCGAACATTGTGCCGCAAAAGGGCAGCAGGCGCCGGCGATGTTACATCATCGGCAGCGATTTAACACGGAACGGGAAGGCAGGGCGGCGAATGACAGGGACGCGCCTGACGGCGCTGATATAGGTGGCGCGCCTTTCGGCGCTTTCGATTGATGTGCGACCTGTCGCTCGCACCCACGAAGTCTTGGCTGAAGGGTTAACCCTTTCGTTGGAAATCCGTGGGCGCGAGACATGTCTCGCGCATGAATCGTTCAGCGCCCGCAAGGGCGCGTCACACTCTTG
>CAVGWX010000102.1:0-6533 GCA_963633085.1 Prevotella sp. CAG:279
TTGAAGCGGTTGCAAATCTCGTTGCCCGTGTTCCAGAAGATGACGTCCGTGCGCTTGTCCACGAACGTCAGCAAACGCTGGATCAGGTGATACACGAAACGGTTCTCGTATAGATCGTACGTTTCGGCGGTGTTGACGTTCAGCACGTGCGTCGGGTGCACGTCACCGTCTTCCGAAGGCGCCAGAAACTGCGTGTTCTGCGAAAGGTGCCGCACGCTGTCGGCCGAAATGCGCTTGGCCAGCGAAACCGGCACCACCTCTTCCTCGGTGGTGATGAAGCGGCGCGGCTTCTCGATGATGGCGTTGATGGCGTCGAGCGACTCCTCGATGACGCTGATCCACTCCTCGTCGACGACCTTCTCAAGCTCCTCGCGCTTCTGCTCGATGGTGGTGTCGGACGCCTGGGCCATCTCGAAGAGGTAGCGGAAATACCGGTCGTCCTCTTGGATGGGCTCCATCTGCTCCGAAAAGCTGCCGTATAGGTCCTGGATGGTGTCTGACATGCTTGCCCGCCCTCGCTAGTACAGGTTCTGTATGCTGCGCAGATACTCGATGCTGTCGGGAAGGCCGCCTTCGCCGAACGTGGTCTGGATGTACTCGATCAGGCCCTTCATCTCGTCGCGCACGAAGCTTATGTTGGTGCTTTCGAACTTCTTGAGCACCTTGCGCGCGATGATGTAGTCCATGCCGCCGATCTCGGTGCCGCCGCAGGCCACGTACACGGGCACGAAGTCGTACATCTGCTTGATGATGCGGTTGCCGAACGACAGCTTGAAGCGCGTCTGCAGGTATTTGTCCAGCTGATCGAGCTTTTCGAGCGATTCGGCGGAAATGACGTGCTCGACCTTCGCCTTCTGGAACAGGTATTGCAGATGGTCGGCGGTCACATGGATGCATTCCTGGTCGGGGCAGGTGAACTCGTCGGCGCGGTCGTTGATCTCGATGGGAACGGCGCGGTCGTAAACCTTGTCGGTAATGGTGAAGGTGGAGTCGTCGTTGTTGGCCGTGCCCACGAACCACAGCGAATCGGGAACGGTGATCTTCCCGCCGTTGAGCATCTTCGGGTCGCCCTTCCACTGGGTGGGCACCAGGTCAAGCACCCATTCGTCGTGGCTCGGCATTTCCAACACCGACAGGATTTCCGCGAAGTAGTACTCCACGCGCGCCAGGTTCATCTCGTCGAGCACGATGATGCTCGGGTCCCGCCGCATGCCGGCCTCGTACAGCGCGCGCAAAAACTCCGTCTCGTTGAAGCGCTTCGAGAACTCGTTGAAGTAGCCGATGATTTCCGTGCGATCGCGATAGGACGGCTGCACGGAAACGATGGTCGCGGGGTTGTCCAGGTAACGGCTGAACGAATACGGCAGCGACGTTTTACCGGTACCGGAAATGCCCTCCAGGATGAGCAGCTTGCTCGCGGCCATGCCGGCGATGTAGCGCCGCACGATCTCGGGCGTGTAGTAGAGGTTCATGTGGTTGCAGGCAAAGGCGCGATATCCCTCGGCGAACTGCTGCAGCGTGATGCTGTCGTCGAACGTCGGCGGGATGAGATCGCGGTACTTCTGGTCCACGAGCGTCAGCTTGGGAAAGCGGTTGACCTGGGCAAGCTCCTGGTCTTCGGCGGACGGTTTCGCTTTGGCGGCCGTTCCTGCGGCGGCCGCGGCGGCCAGGTCGTCGTCGATGAGCGCCGACGCGCCCATGTAGGGGACGCGCTCGGTGGCGCCCATGGCGTTGACCTTCAGCGCCAAAAGCTTGTTCTTCTCGTCCATGAGGTCGAGCACCTGCTTGTTCAGCTGCGCTATTTCGCGGTAGAGGGTCTTGTTGTCCGACCCGTCGTGCTTGAGGCTCCAGTTGACGTGGATGCGCTTCAAGATGATGAGCGCGATGAGCACAGCCGCGACAATGAGCAGGGCGAACAGGATGACCGACCCGATCTTGCCCACCAAGTCGAAGCGCGTGAAGTAGGTCCAGAAGATGCTGAAGTAGTCCACCCACCCGAAGATGAGCAGGTTGAGCAGGGCGTTCGCCACTTCGGCGACGTTGTAGACCACCTTCGCCAGAAGCTCCCAAGCAAACCCGAGAAACTCGCTCACCGCGTCACCCCGCTATTCCGCGTCCGCGCCGGACGGCCCCGCAGCCACGGTCGCTCCGCCAGCCGAACCAGCGCCAGCCGTCGCGCTCCCCTCGCCGGCCACAATGGCCTCGGCGCGCGAGCGGCGCTCGTCCTCGGCCATCGCCTGCTTCAGGTTCATCCCCACGATGATCAGGTGATACACCTGGTAGATGAAGAACAGCAGCATTGGGATGACGATGACCACCAAAAAGCCCACGCTGCTCGAAAGGAAGTTCATCACGTGGCCCATATACGGCAAGCGCACCGCGTACTTGCCCACGATGTCCACGTCGGAGATGATGTGGTCGTCGGTGATGGCGTTGTTGTCGCCCTTGGTGGTGTAGCTGCGCGCGCCGGCAAGCTCCTCGATCGAATCGATGCGGTGCGTGTTCAGGGCGTACTGCCCGTCGATGATGGTGTGGAAGGTGATGATGTCGCCCGCTTTCAGGGTCGCCGGGTCGCACTTCTGGATGACGATGAGGTCACCTTCGTCGAACGTCGGCGCCATCGATTCCGACTGAACGGTCAGCGGCGTGAAGCCCGCGAGGTCGGCCACGCTGCCGTCGTCTTTGGTGGCCAGCGTGGTGAACGCGTAGAGCGCCGCGATAAGGATGATGATCCACATGATGACGCTGATCACGATGGACGCGGCTTTTTTCACTGCTTGCATAATTCCCTTCCCGTAAGGTGAAGCTTATTCGCTCTCGATGCCCTCGAAGCGCATCGAGACGGAGTAGTCGGAACCCTTGACCATATTAGTACAATTTGCGTCCGTTCCCTCCAGCCAGATGCGAACGACGACCGATTTGTCCTGCTCGGCGGCAAGATCGAACATGCTGGATGCGGCGGTGGCCTTGTTGGTGTCAAGCCCGAAGGTCGTCACCTGCCCGCTCGATGTGGCGGATGGCGCGCTGTTGGGGTCGTAGATCCAGGTTCTCCCGTCGGCGGTGAAGCTCATGCGCATGGCCAGCGGCAGCGAGCTTGCGCCGGTCGAGGAGAACGCCGTGCCTGCCGCCCCGTTCTCCCCCGCTTGGCCCGTCAGGCGCACGACGCAATCGTCCAGGCTGATGAAGTGCAGCGTGAACTCCAGGTACGCGCCGCCCTCGGCCGTAGCCGCGCTGCCGTTTTCCAGCGTGAACGTCTGCCCGTCGGAGGTGGTCACGGGCGAAAGCTGCGAAGCGTCGATGTTCACGCCCTTTTCGCGCTCGATGCGCGCGGAAATCTGGTCGAAGCCCAGCGTGCTCACGTAGTCGGTGTAGGCGCCGTGCGCGTCCAGGTCGAAGCGCAGCGACCCGTCGGCGTTCGCATCGATGGCGAACGAGCGCGCCTTCGCGCTGTCGGCGATGGAGAACCAGGCGAAGGTGGCCATGCCGATGGCCACGAGCGCGAACGCCACCAGCACAGTGGTGGTTACCAGGCGATGGCGCAGGTCTTGGCGTTGCTCTTCGTCCATCAGCCCTCCTGCCCGTCAAGCACCGCGAACAGCTGCAGGTGCAGGATGCCCGTGTCGCCGTACAGGTAATCGGCGCTGTCGACGTCGGTGCCCTCGATGTAGTAGTACACGTCCAGGCGGTACGTCTGGCCCAGATCCAGGTTCGCAAGCGCACTCGCCGGCCGCGTGGCCGACTCGTCGGCGCCCATCAGGTAAGCGGTGAAGTCCTCGGCCGCATCCGCCGCGCAGGCGAGCGCGCCGTTTTCCCAGCCCAGAAGCATGCCGTCCTCGTAGCCGTCCAGCTTCGGCGCCGTTGCCGGGTGCTCGGAAGTGTGCGACCCGGGCGTGCTATCGAGCGGGAAATACGCGGTCTTCAGAACCTGCCCGCCCTGCGAGAGCTTCAGCCCCACGCGCGCCGCCTTGAGCAGATCGGCGTTCGCGCCTTCAGGGGCGAGCGTGTCGGCCAAATACAGCGTCACGGCGCCCGACACCCTGTCGGCGCCCGTTCCTGTAACGCTCGCGCGCACGTCGACCCAACCATGGTAGAAGTGCTGACCGTCTTCCGCCTGCTTAAAGGAGGTCGCCGAGCCGTCGGCGGCATTGCTCGCGCATTCGGCGAACCCGGAAAGGTCGAAGGTCGAAACGGGGTACAGCACAAGGTCGGCGGGGCTGCTCGTGGACAGCGCGACGTCGCCGGCGCTCGACCAGGAGTTCGCATCGGCATCGCCCAGCTCAACGACCAGCTCGCTCGAATCGCTGCGCACGGCAACGCTGTTCGTGGAAACCTTCGAGTTGCTTGTGAACCACGCGTAGGTGGCAACGCCCGCCACGGCCGCGATAACCAGCAGCGCCGCGATGATGCCCGTCTGCGCCAGACGCGTATTCGTTTTCGCTTCAGCCTTCTCCATGCTTCCTCCCTTCCGCGCCCTATGCCGCCGTGGCCGCGAAGGCCAGCTGCAGCGTGACGTCCTTGGCCTGCGCCTCGTCGATGCAGTTCGCGTCGCAGCCTTCCATGTACACGAAGTAGCGCACCCGCACCACCTCGTTCGCGGAAAGCTGGTAAAGCGCCTGCGCGCCCGACGCCACCGTCGGCGAGCTTTCGGAACCCTCCATGGTGCGCGCGCCCATCGAAAGCGCCGGGTCGTCCCCGTAGCTCCACGCCGAGCTGCCGGAGACCACCACGCCGTCCTGCGCGGTGGTGCGCGTGGCGGTGGCGCTCGCGGTGCTGCCCAAATCGTCGCAGGTGAAAATGTACGTTTGCGTTCCGGCCGAACCCTCGAAGACAAGCCCCAGGCGCAGCGACGCCAAAAGCTGCGGGTCGAAGGCGACGCCCATGCCGCTTTCGAACAGGTACACCGAAAGCGCCTCGGCGTCGGCCTTCAGCCACACCGAACCGGTGAGCGCGTAGTCGTCGATGCTGGCCGTGCAGTTCGCGTAGTCGGTGGTGATGCCGGCAGCGTTTTGGAACGTGGCGCGCCAGAAGGTGGAAAGGTCGGCGGTCGACACCGGGTAGAGCGTCTTGTCCGAGGCAGCAAGCGAGCAGGTGGTGTCGAACGGCCCGCTTTCACTTGCGCCGATGAGCAGGTCGGACCCGCTGCTGCTGACGGTGTGAGCCGTCGGGGTCACGTTGGTGGAGCGCGTGTTGGAAAACCACGCGTACGTGGCGGCGACGAGCGAAAGCGCAAGCAGCACGAGCCACAGCGCGGCCGCAAGCCTGCGTCGGCTGAACGCCGGTTTCGCTTCGCTTCCCATGCGCACCTCCCCTATTCCCGCTTGCCCGCGAAGTGCAGCGCGAGCGATTCCAAGTTGGTGCTGGCCAGGTTGTTCGTGCAGTCCTCGTCGCAGCCCTCGAGCCACACGTACACGTCTACCTGCACCGGCGTGCTGTGGGCAGCGCCGCTCTCCGCCGCAGGAAGGCTGCACAGCAGCGTCGAGGCGTCCTTGAGGGTGACCACGCCGGTCGATTCGTTGTAGTCGCAGTAGTTGGCGGAGCTCAGCGGGGAAAACGTCACCGTGCTGCCGTCCGTTTGGGTGGAGTCGAGCACGTCGCCCGCGCTGCCGCTGGCGGTGTTGTAGTTCGCTTGCGGGTTGTGGTCGCTGGTGAGCTCGAAAACGTATTGCGCCGCCACGGGCTGGTCCTGCCCGGCGGAATGCACCAACAGCCCCACGCGCAAGGCGGTGGAGATGGGGTTTTCGGAATCGGTGTCGCTGAAATCGATTCCCGCGAGATACACGTCGGTGGCCAGCGAATTCGTGGCCAGGTACAGCGATGCCAGGTAGTAGTCACTGCGCTCAGCCGTCTCGAAGGCGGTCGCCAGAACCGAGGTGGACGACCCGGGGGCGGAAAAACCGCTCACGCGCTGGAACCCGTTTTGGATGTTGTCGGTCGACACAGGGTTCAGCAGCCCCTCGAAGGCCAGGCCCGACAAGGTTTTGTAGTCGCCGTCGTAGCTGTCGGAAATGAGGAAGGTCACGCCGGTGCCCGCCGCCATCTTCACGTCGGTGATATGGCGCGTGGTGTTGTAGATGTACCAAGCGTAGGTGACGGCGCCGCCCGCAAGCGCAGCGATGAGCAGCACGATAAGCGTGCGCCGGAACGTGCGGCGCAGCTGAACGGTACGCGCGGAAGCGGCGGGTGTGTTTTCGCGGATTGCGGTCATGCGGTTGCGTGTCTCCTTTCTGCTGCTTGGTTGGTTTGCGGTGCGGGCGGCTGCTGTGCGTTGTTGGTCGCGGGCGACGTTACGACGACTTTTGCGAATGCGGGATTCCCTCGACGTTGATCTTGGTCAGGGAGTACGTGAGGTAATCGGAGTTGTCGTAGCCGGAAGCTCCGAGGGCGTTCACGGGCGTGTCGATGACGCTGCCAGAAGAGTCAAGCAGCTCGGCCTTCAACACGATACGGTAATTGGCGTAGAAGTGGCCCTCCGATTCGACATTCGTGTTCACTTTTACCTGGATGGGGAACTTGAAGCAGTCGGTGTCTCCGTC